>JBDTMX010000123.1:0-23902 GCA_039934055.1 Sphingomicrobium sp.
AACAGCGCAATCGCGCGCTCGCGCTGCGGCTGGCTCTTGTTGCCGTGGATCGCATTGACGTGGATCCCGGCCGCGGTGAGCATCCGGACGATCTTGTCGGCGCCGTGCTTGGTGCGGCTGAAGACCAGCGCCCGCTCGACCGGAGCGGTCTGCAAGAGGTGGATCAGCAGCGCCTGCTTCTCGGCCTGGTTGACGAAGGTCACGCGCTGCTCGACGCGTTCCACAGTCGTGGCGACGGGAGCGACCGACACTTCGGCTGGGTTGGTGAGGTAGCGGTCGGCCAGCTCCTTGATCGCGCGCGGCATGGTGGCCGAGAAGAACAGGGTCTGGCGCTTGGGCGGGACCAAAGCGACGATCCGCTTCAACGCATGGATGAAGCCGAGGTCGAGCATCTGGTCGGCCTCGTCGAGGACGAGGATTTCGAGCTCGCGCAACGACAAGGCGCGCTGGTCGACGAGGTCGAGCAGGCGGCCCGGGGTGGCGACGAGCACGTCGAGCCCGCGCGACACTTCGCGCACGCTCTTGCCGTTGGGCACGCCGCCGAAGACGACGCCGACCGAGAGCTTCATGAACTTGCCGTAGGCGCGCGCCGAAGCAGCGATCTGGGCGGCGAGCTCACGCGTCGGGGCCAGCACCAGCATGCGGATCTGGCCGGGCTTGAGATATTCGCGATTTGCGGCGAGCCGGTCGAGCGACGGCAGCACGAAGGCCGCGGTCTTGCCGGTGCCGGTCTGGGCGATGCCGAGCAGGTCGCGCCCAGTGAGGACGGTGGGAATCGCCTGGCGCTGGATCGGCGTCGGCGTGTTGTATTTGGCGTGCGCAAGCGCATCGAGAACGGGCTGCGAGAGCCCGAGGGTCTGAAAAGTCACTGTTGTTGTACCTTGAACAAATGCCGGCAGCGACCGCGACAATCGCGGGCGCCAGCGGCGGGGAATTAGCACCCCGCGTGATATGGGAGAGCAAGTTAATCGAGACGCGGGCCGGTCGTTCAGGACCGATCACGCCGCTTGATGGCGTCTCGTGCTGCGCTGCAACATAGGGACAAAACCTTAAAAGTCCACCCCACCGCAAGACAGGGCGTCAGACCGGGACGATCTGTCCCGCCTCGACGTGGAAGCGGGAGGCCTCGCTGATGCCCTCGAATAAAGCGGCTTCGGTGGCCGTCAGCCACACCTGGCCGCGGCTTTCGAGGCGAGCGAACAGCGCCGCGCGCCGGCGTGGATCGAGGTGGGCGGCGACCTCATCGAGCAGCAGGATCGGCGGCGCACCGCGGCGCTCCGCGACCAGCTCGGCATGGGCCAGCACAAGGCCGAGCAGCAGCGCCTTCTGCTCGCCGGTCGAGCTCTGCGCAGCGGGCATTGCCTTGGCGCGGTGGGTGACGGCGAGGTCCTGGCGATGCGGTCCGACAGTCGCCCTGCCCGCCGCGGCATCGCGGCCGCGGCTGGCCTTGAGATCGGCCGCGAGGTCGCCGTACGTCCATCCTTCGAGCGCCAACTTCGCAGTCGCAAAATCGCCGGGTGGAGTGTTGGCGAGCCGTTGGTCGAGCGCCGCGACAGTTCGCGCCCGCCCTTGCGCCACCGCCGCACCATGCTCGGCCATGCCGGCCTCGAGCGCCGCCAGCCACGCCGGATCGGCGCTGTCCGGCTCGGCCAAGAGCTTGTTGCGGGCGCGCATCGCCGCTTCGTAGCGCGCCGCGTGGTGGGCATGGGCGGGCTCGAGCGCCAGCACCAGCCGGTCGAGGAAGCGGCGGCGCGCGCTCGCGGTATCGGCGAACAGCCGGTCCATCGCCGGCGTCAGCCACAAGACCGACAGCCACTCGCTCAAGCTGTTGACCGCGGCGGCAGCGCCGTTGATCCGCACTTGCCGCCGCTCGGGCGCGGTGGCGATGGTTCCGGTACCGATGTCGGTCTCGCCGAGGCGGGCCGCGACCCCGAACTCGCCGGGACCGTCATTCCGCGCCATCTCCGCCAGCGAGGATCCGCGCAAGCCGCGGCCGGGAGTGAGCAAGGACACCGCTTCGAGCATGTTGGTCTTGCCGGCACCATTGTCGCCCGACAACAGGACGAAGCCCGGACCCGGCTCGACCAGAGCCGTCGGGTAGGAGCGAAAATCCGTGAGGGCGAGGCGGGTGACGTGCACCCGAGCGGGCTTAGCCTTTACTGCGGGCGCCGGTCGAGGACCTCGAAGTGGGCAACGCGTTGGTCGAAGCGCTTGAGCACCGCCCGCGCGGCTTCAGGCACGTGGGCGACTTCATGATCGTCGCCGACGAACGCCTTGATCGCATCGATGCTGTCGAACCACATCAGGGTCAGGAATTCGACCTCGACGCCGTCCGCGCGGCGCATCAGGTCGATGTGCTTGAAACCCGGGATGCGGCGGGCCTCGATCCCGGGAATCACCTCGCCCCGGACAATCTTCTCGTAAGCATCGGCGTTGTCAGGCGTCGCCCATCCGCGCCACAGACGGCAGATCATAGGCGGCAGATCGTCACACCCGCATCGGCATCAGGACGTAGAGCGCGCTCGACTTGTCGTTCTCGCGCAGCAGCGTCGGCGCCGCGGCGTCCGCCAAATGGACCTCGACGCTGTCACCCTCGATCTCGTGGAGAATGTCCATCAGGTAGCGGGCGTTGAAGCCGATCTCGAGGCCGTCCGAGCCATAGTCGGCGGGCAGCTCTTCGGTGGCGAGGCCGTTCTCCGGGCTGGTCACCGACAGCGTCACCTTGTCGCGGTCGAGGCTCATCTTGACCGCGCGGGTCTTCTCCGACGCGATGGTCGAGACCCGGTCGACGCCGGCCAGGAAGCTCTTCGGGTCGATCTTCAAAAGCTTGTCGTTGGCGGTCGGGATAACCCGGTTGTAGTCGGGGAAGGTGCCGTCGATCAGCTTGCTGGTGAGGACCGCGCTGCCGAGCCCGAAGCGGACCTTGGTCGGCGACAGCGAGACCTCGACCGTGCCCTCGACCTCGTCGAGCAGCTTCCTGAGTTCGCCGACGCATTTCCTCGGAATGATGACGTCGGGCATGCCGTCGGCGCCATCGGGCTTGGGCAGCGTCACCCGCGCGAGGCGATGGCCGTCGGTCGCCGCAGCCTTCAACTGGTCATCGGCAACATGGAGGAAGATGCCCATCAGATAATAGCGCGTCTCCTCGGTCGAGATCGCGAACTTGGTCTTGTCGATGAGCTGGCGGAGCGTCGCTGCCGGAAGCTCGAAGCGGGTTGGCAATTCCCCCTCGGCGATCACCGGGAAGTCGTCGCGCGGCAAGGTCGACAGGTTGAAGCGCGAGCGGCCGGCGTTGACCTGCATCTTGCCCTCGGCCGCTGCCAGCTCGACCTGGCTGCCTTCGGGTAGCTTGCGGACGATATCGAACAGGGTGTGAGCCGAAACGGTGGTCGCGCCGGCCTGCTCGACATTGGCGGCGACGCTTTCGTCGACCTGCAGGTCGAGGTCAGTCGCCATCACCCGGATCGAGCCGTCGTCGCTGGCTTCGATCAGCACGTTCGAAAGGATAGGAATGGTGTTGCGGCGCTCGACCACCGACTGGACGTGGCTGAGGCTCTTGAGGAGTGTCGCCCGTTCAATCGTCGCCTTCATCTTGCCGTCCCTGCCCCGTTCAACGCTCGCTGCCCTTGTGGCAAGGGCCGGTTATAGCGAGCGTTGACGCGGGTGCCAGTGGGAAAGCTGGACGGGGTCGCCTTTACGCCTTGCCCGGCATCAGCACGCTATCGATGCGCTGGACGACGCCGTTGGAGAATTTCTCGTCGGGCTGGGTAATCGTCGCCTTGGTGCCGGCGCCGTCGGTCAGCACGATCTTGTCGTCGTCGCGGGTCGCGGTCAGCGTTCCGCCGCCCATCGTCGCCAGGACCGCCTTGCCCTTGCCGTTGTCGATCGCCTTGCCGATGTCGTCGACGAGCACCGTCCCCGGCAGGATATGATAGGTCAGGACGCCAGTCAGCTGAGCGCGGGTTTCGGGCTTGGCCCAGCTGTCGGTGGTCGCCTTGGGAAGCTTGGCGAACGCGGCGTCGTCGGGCACCAGCACCGTATACGGACCGGGCCCGGCAAGGGTCGCGTCGAGACCGGCCGACTTGGCCGCCGCGAAGAAGCGGCTGTTCTGGTCGAGCCCGGCGGCGATGGTCTTCTCACCCGCCGCTTTCTTGGCCTCGCTCGACTGGGCGCCGCCCGGTTGATTGGCCTTGTTGCCCTTGTCGCAGGCAGCGAGGGTGAGTGCCGCCGCGGCCATTCCGAGCATTAGCGCGGTTCTGGTCATCCCAGTTTCTCCTTATGAGTGTGACGTGTGTTGAAAGCGAAACGGCCCGGCAACGCATTCCGGCCATCCGCGATCCATGATTATTTTAGACGATTCCCCGGATCAGCGCGGTGACGACCTGAGTCGTCGGGTCGACCTGGTAAATATTGCCGTTGTTATATCGGTACCAGGCATCCGGAGTGTCGTAATATTGGGCGCGATAAGCGAGCGGCACATTGTACGCACCATAGCCCATCGGCATCCGCTGGCCGACACTGAGCCCGTTGCCGGTCAGCAGCGAGGCAACCGCCGTGATCAGGCTGCTGCTGGGGTCGACCTGGTAGATCGCGCCCGGCGCGTAACGGTAATATGAGTCCGGCGTGTCGTAATACATGCTCCGATACTGGTACGGCACGTTGTAGGCGCTGTAGCTGGCCGGGAGCATTTGCCCGTAGCCATAGCCGTTGCCGTACATCGGAATGACATTGTTGATCATCCCGGAATAGGGGTCGATCCCGTACACATTGCCGTTGGCATAGCGGTAATAATTGTCCGCCGTGTCCGGATAGAACGACTGGTAATAGTTCGGAACGTAGCTGTTCATGTAGCTCGACGGGAACATCTGCCCGGCCGAATACCTGCCACCCAGTAACGGCAGCAGCGCTTCAATCAGATTGCTGCCGCGATTGACGCGGTACATGTAGCCGTCGCCGTAGCGGTAATAATAATCGGGCGTGTCGGTGTAGAGATCGCGCAGCCCCAGCGGCACGATGCCGTTGCGATAGGCCGTCGGGATGACGCGGCCAAGCAGGCTGTTCTTCAGCTGGCCCGGGGGCATGCAGCCATTGTCCTTCTTCCACAGGCCAGGAGGGCAGCCCTCGATCAGCCCGCGGTTGGAGGCAAAGCGGTCGCCATTGAATTGTCGGGCTCCGACCACGCCGCGACGATCGACACGGTTGGCGAACTGTTTCTGGCCGCGATTGGCGTGGTCAACCTTGGCGACCCGGGTAATGCGGCGTTGGGCTTTGAGGGCATGGCCCTTACCGCCGCCGCCATGAGCCTGCATCGCGAAACGCTGTCCGCCGCCGCCATGCCCGACGCCGGCAGCCTTGGATCCGCCGCCGCGCCCATGCTCAACCTTGGCGGCTTGGCCCTTGCCGCCGCCGTTTCCGGCCCCATGGCCACCGCCTCCGCCGCCCCCGCCGGGCTTGGCCCCGGCCTGGGCAGTAATCGCCAGCGCGGCAACGCCGGCGGCTAGGAAAAACCTGGTCATGACAAAACTCCTTTGAATCAACCAAAACAGATGATGTCACTGGTCCGTTCCGTAACTGGACGAGTCAGCGCCCCAGCCGGTCGCGCTATATTGAACTTCGGATTTCGGGCTTGTTCCGGATCTTAGGAGTCTTCGACCCAGTCCGAGCGCAAGCGACGCGCCGCAATCAACATCAATGCCCCGGCAACCAGGTAAAACGCCGTGCAGCCGACCGCCGCGTAGCGCAGTGATTCGACGCCGTAACTAGCCTTCAGCGCGTCGGAGATCCGGCCGAAAAGAAGGGGACCAATGCCAATCCCGATGAGATTATTGATCAACAGGAAGCTTGCCGAGGCCGTGGCGCGCATGTGGCGTGGCACCAGATGCTGGACGGCCGTCGTGACTGGGCCGAGCCAGAGGATATTGAGAGCGTTCGGCACGAGCAGCAAAGGCCAAGCGACGATCAGGCTGGAGACCGACAGGCCAATCGCGAACATTGGCGCGGTGATCAGCCAGGCGATCGCCGGCAACCAAGCGTACCAGCGCCGGTCGCCGGTCCCCAGCCGGTCCGCCAACACTCCTCCCATCAGCACTCCCGCTGTTCCGCCAATCAACAGCAATGAGGCGAAGAAATGTGCCGTGCTGACCAAATTCAGTCCGTAGCTCCGCATCAGGACGGATGGCGTCCACAGGGCGAGGCCATAGCCGCATAGCGAGCTGCACGAGGCGGCAAAGGCCATCAGCCAGAAAGTCGGCTTGCGCGCGAGCAGCGCAAAGACGGGCAAGATAGGTGCGGATTCGGTTGTTCCGGAAGCCTTGCGCGGTGGATCGCGAACCACCCAGAACAAGATCGGCGCCAGCACCATGCCGGCGACACCCATGACGAAGAACGCCGCCCGCCAGTTAATCCAGTGCGTAAGATAAGCACCGAGCAAGGTTCCCGACGCGAGGCCAATTGGAACGCCGAGCGAGAAGACGGCCAGCGCCCGGGCACGGCGCTGCGACGGGAAATATTCGGCGATCAGGGCATAAGAGGGCGCGACGCCGCCCGCCTCGCCGACGCCAACCCCGAGGCGATAGAAGAACAGCTGGGAAAAGCCGAGCGCGGTGCCGCACAAAGCGGTGAAGCCGCTCCACACGGCGAGTGCAGCAGCAATGACCGCGCTCCGGCTGGTGCGGTCGGCAAGATAAGCCAGCGGCACCGCGAGCACGGAATAGAGGATCGCAAACGCAAGCCCGCCGACGGCGCCGAATTCGGTGTCCGTGAGACCGAGGTCCTGCTTGATCGGCTGGGCAAGGATACCGAGTATCTGCCGGTCGAGGAAGTTGAAGATGTAGGCGAGCAGGAGCAGGGCCATGATCAAGGTACGATTGCGCTTGGACGGGGCCGTCGAGCTCACTTCAGTCTCCCGAGCAGTTCGACAAAGCGGTCGATGTCGTCTTGGTCATGATAGAGGCCGAGGCCGAGGCGGAGCACGTCGCCGCGCACGTCGGTGATGCAGTTCCGGGCCTTGAGCTCGTCGTACCAGCGCGTGGCATGCGGGCTCCGAAAGGCGAGGAAGCGCGCGTGCGGCTTGCCATCGATCGGGTTGAGCAGCTCCGCCTGGCCGAGCAGAGTATCGGCGATCGCCTCGACCAGCAGGATCTGCAGCTGTTCGACCTGCGTCGAGATGCGTGCGGTCGTCAGCCGGTTCTCGGCGAGCATCCGCTGCACCGCGTTGAAGCGGTAGAGCGCGGACGGGTCGAAGGTCGCGCCCATGAAGCGCATCGCATCGGCCGCATAACCGACCATGCCCGGCGGCAGGCTCAAATCCTCGAACTCGGCGAACCAGCCGGTGATCGGCGGCCGCGGACCGAAGCCGGGCGGTGCGTGGAGGAACGCGCAGCCCTCCCCAGCCATCGCATATTTGTAGCCGCCGCCGAGGAAGAAAGCGGACCGGGCGGCGATGGCGCCGAACGGCGTCTCCAGCGCCATGAACGCGTGATAGCCGTCGATTACCACCCACGGGCCGTCGGGCTTTGCGAGCGCGGCCAATTGCTCGACCTCTTCGAACCGGCGCCCGCTGCCGAACAGGATCTGGCTGATGAGGATTAGGTCGTGCCCGCCACTCCGGGCGGCGGCCAGGAAGCGCTTGGAGAAATCGTCGAACGGTTCGGCGGCGACGGTCTCGAGCTCGAGCCAGCCATCTTCCGCCCAGCGCGCAAACTGGCGCCGGGCGCTGTGGAACTCGCCATCGCTCATCAGGACCCGGAGCCGGCGCGGATCATCGCGCGGCGCGGCGGCCGCGAGGCGGATGAGGAAATCATGGGTGTTGGAGGCGAACACCACCGCGTCGGGCATGCCGGTGCCGAGCTCGGCGGCGACGTGGCGCTGCGCTTGCGGCCATACCTCACCCATCACCCGGTCCCATTTGCGGTCGGCCAGGCGGGCCGCGTCCTCCCAACACTCGACCTGCCCTTCGAAGCTGGCGTCTGGCCAAAGGTGATGACTGTGCGCCGCCAGGTGCAGCCGCTCGGGGTCCGCGGCGAGGGCGCGCGCGAACAGCGGCTTGAAATTCAAAGACCGGTCCTCATCGACCACAGCTCGGGGAAGGCGCGCTTGTCGAGCGTCGAGCGGAGGTAGGCGGCGCCCGCCGAGCCGCCGGTGCCGGGCTTGTTGCCGATGATCCGCTCGACCGTCAGGACATGTTTCGCCCGCCACATCGCCAGCGCATCGTCGAAGTCGACCAGTTTCTCGGCCAGCTGGTAGAGGTCGAACCAGCGGTCGGCGTCGCGATAGACTTCGAGCCAGGCCTCTCCGAGCGCGTCCTCGGAGCGGTCCTTGAGGTCAAAGCCCGCGCGCTCCAGCGCGGCATGAGAAGCATCGCGCAGGCTCGGAGCGTCGAGCGCCGCCTGCAGCCGCGCACGGGCTTCGCCGCCTTCGGGGTAATGTTCGAGGAAGCGGGGATCCTTGATCCCGAGCCGAAATTCCAGCTCACGGAATTGGACCGACTGGAACCCCGAAGAGGTCCCGAGCACGTCGCGAAAGGCGGTGTAATCGACCGGGGTCAGTGTCGCCAGCACGTCCCACGACAGAGTCATCACCGACTGGATTCGGCTGATCCGCGACATGGCCTTGTAGGCCGGGGCGAAGCGGTCTTCATCGACCAACGCGATCGCCAGGTTGAGCTCGTGAAGCATCTGCTTCAACCACAGCTCCTTGGTCTGGTGGATGACGATGAACAGCATTTCATCGTGGAGGCTGGACAGCGGATTCTGCGCGGCCAGCAGTCGGTCGAGCGAGAGATAGTCGGCGTAGGTAATGCCGGCGGGAGTAGCGGTCATGAGCCGCGCTTACGCCAAAGCCGGGGCGCTACAAAGTCCTGCGAACCTATTGCCTGGCGCCCGGAAGCCCGCCCGAGCCGACGGTGCCGATATTGCCGAAGATCTCGCTGAAGAAGCTGTGCTTGCGCCCCAGCGTCGGAGTACTGCCCCTGACCGGATCGATCGAGGCGATCAGCTCTTTGCCGGTGCGGTCAACCCGAATGACGTTGCCGGCCGGATCGAAGCGGATGTGCAGCACGGTCTGGTCGAGCACCTTGGGATCGCGAAAGGCGACGGTCCTGGTATCCCGCGCGACATAATACCAATCGTTGGGCGCGAACTGGCCGGTGAAGGTCGGGCGTCCCAGCGTCTTAGACACCGAATCCTTATTGTCGACGCCGACCTGGATGGCCGAAGCGAGTTCCTTGTCGATGACCGCGCCGCGGTGATCGCGAATGCCCATGCTCGAGCAACCTCCCAACAAGGCCGCCAGCAGGGCCGCACTCATGAAAGCCACCGCTCCCTTGAACATCACAGCTTTCATGTCCGTAAACCTCTCCTCGCACGCGGGGTCGCGTGAACCATGACGCGCGTCACTTGCGCCGCGGCCGGGTGGCCTCAATATGCGCTGGACATGCACAGGCGCAAGCCTTGAGCCATTGTGGACCGCGGATCCGACTCTATGCTGAGCTACCTGTTCCCCCGATTAACGCCGGTCGCCCGCGGCAGCGCTTTGTTCGAGGCGCTGGTCGGCGAGGCGCGGCGGCCGGGCTGGTATTTGGAAGGGCAGGTTGCGGACACGCTCGATGGCCGATTCGCAGTGCTGGCGACGGTCGTCGCGTTAGCGACCGTGCGGCTCGAGCGCGGCGGCGAAGGCGCGACGTCGGCATCGGCGGCGCTCGCCGAGCGTTTCGTCGAGGCGATGGATGCCGAACATCGCCAGCTCGGTCTCGGCGACCCGGCGCTCGGCAAGACCGTGCGCAAGCTGGTCGGAGCACTCACCCGGCGGGTCGAACTGTGGCGCGAGGGGATCGAACCCGGCGGAGCGTGGGATGAAGCGGTGGCGAGCAGCCTGTTTCGAAAGTCGCCGCCGGCCGATGGGCTGGTCCATTGCGCGCAAATGCTGCGCGAGTTCTGGACCAGGCTCGACACCGCGTCCGAGGAAGCCATGGCGGAAGGGAGGATCGGATGATCGAGGATTTCGCTCACCGGCTGACGCTCGACCGGATTCGCGATGGCGACCGCATCGATTTGATCGCCGAAGACGATGAACGCCGCGCGATCGCCGAGCGCCTCGACCTGGCGTCGCTCCACCGGCTCGAAGCGCATGCCAGCCTGGCGCGGGATGGAGCGACAATCCGCGCGTCGGGCCGCGTCGCAGCATCGCTCGAGCAATGCTGCGTGGTCACCGGAGAGCCGGTCGCCGCCCATGTCGACGAGGCGTTCGAGATCACCTTCGTGCCCGAGCCGCGGGCCGAAGAGGAGGAGGTAGAGCTTCGGCCCGAGGATTGCGATGTCGTCTTCCACGACGGCACTGCGATCGATCTCGGCACGGCGATCGCCGATACGCTGGCGCTGAGCCTCGATCCCTATCCGCGCAGCGCATCGGCCGAGGCGGCGCTGCGGGAAGCCGGGGTGCTCAGCGAAGAAGAAGCGAGCCCGTTCGCTGTCCTTGCCCGGCTGAGGAAAGACCTCGGCGGGAACGACGCCTAGCGGCTAGCCTCAAAACGGAACGTCGTCGTCGAGGTCAGTGTCGAACGCCGCTGGCTGAGGCCGGGACTGAGTGCGGGTGGCACCACCGCCCTCGTCAGC
The DNA here is from genome assembly GCA_039934055.1 of Sphingomicrobium sp. Classification (GTDB taxonomy): domain Bacteria; phylum Pseudomonadota; class Alphaproteobacteria; order Sphingomonadales; family Sphingomonadaceae; genus Sphingomicrobium. The sequence continues at coordinate 10,611 of JBDTMX010000123.1, forward strand.
GAAGTCACCGCCGCCTCGGGCTCCGCCGCCGCCACCGCCATCGCCGCGGCTGTCGAGCAATACCAGTTCGCCGCGAAAGCGCTGCAGCACGACTTCGGTCGAATAGCGGTCGGCGCCGGACTGGTCCTGCCACTTGCGGGTCTGGATCTGGCCTTCGAGATAGACCTTCGATCCCTTGCGCAGATAATTCTTGGCGACGCGGCCGAGATTTTCGTTGAAGATCACCACACGGTGCCACTCGGTCCGCTCCTGGCGGTTGCCGTCCTTGTCCTTCCAGTTTTCCGAGGTAGCGACCCGCAAATTGACCACTTCGCCGCCATTGTTGAGCGAACGTGCCTCCGGATCGTCACCCAGGTTGCCGACCAGGATCACCTTGTTCACGCCCGCCATTGCCGTCTCTCCTCAAAATCGCGCCACGAATAGGACAGCGCGAGCCGCAAAGTCACCCTGAAAAGACGGTTATCGGCTTATTCGGCGGGCAGCGGGTGAACGTGCCGTCTGGTGGCCGAGCGAAATCCGACGATGACCGCGACCAGCGCGGCGAATTGGGTGCCGGCCGACTCGAGCGTCGGGTACAGGCCAAGCATCGAAATTCGCGGCACCCAACCTAGCGGCGTGATGGGAATGATGCCCGCTTCCTGGAGCGCACCGACACCTTTGCCGGCGAGCACGACGGTCAGGATGGCGATGAGAATGGCGCTGTACTTGAAGAATTCGGTAATCGGCAGCGTGCGGCTGTAGCGCAGCATCATCCAAGAGATGATCGCCAGGATCGCCACCGCCGACAGCGCCCCGGCGAGGATGGTAGCGCCATTATCCGGCGTCCACAGCGCCGCGTAGAACAGGATGGTCTCGAACACCTCGCGATAGACGACGATGAAAGCGAGGCCGAACAGGAACCACGCCGAACCGCGCGACAAGGCGCCCTGCATCTTGTCGCGGATGTAGCGGCGCCATTCCTCGGCCTGGCTCTTGCCGTGCATCCAAATGCCGACCGACAGCAGGATCGCGGCGGCGAGCAGCGAACCGAAGCCTTCGGTGAGTTCGCGGCTCGCGCCGCTGATGCCGATGGCGTAGGTCGCCACCGCCCAGGTCCCGGCCCCGGCGACCAGTGCCGCCACCCAGCCCCCGTGGACGTAGGCCAGTGCCTCGGAACGATCGGCCTTGCGCAGGAACGCGATCATCGCGACCACCACCAGGAGCGCTTCGAGGCCCTCGCGGAGCAGGATGGTGAAGGCTCCAAGGAAGGTCGATGCATCGCTCGCCTGGTCGGGAGCGAGCGCCATTTCGGCGGCTGCGAACTCGGCGTCGATGGCCGCCACTCGTGTTCGCACTTCGGCCGGGTCGCGATTGTTGGCGATCGCGAATCGAAGCTCGCCCATCGCCTGCTCGACCCGGGCCATCAATGCCGGATCGCGGGCGGAGAGCGCACCTTCGACCGGTTCGAAGCCGTCGAGATAGGCCGACAAAGCGAGGTCCTTGGCCTTGGCGTGATTGCCGGCTTCGTAGGCCGCCAGGCTCTCCTTGAGCCGTTGGCGGGCAAGCGCCAGGGTCGAGGTGGCTGCCGTCGATGGGGCGGGCGCAACCGCATCAGGATTGGCTCTCAAATAGGCAATCACGGCGCCTGCCCGATCGGGCCCGATCTTTTGCGCCAGTGCGTCTTCAGACGTCCCGCTCAGTGCGTCGAGGTCGGGAATCAAGGCCTTGAGCGACGGATCGCGATCCCAGATCGCCTTGCCCTTGGCGGCCAGCGAGGCGGGGTAAGCGAAGCGGCCGACATGGAAGGCGAGCGCCCATTTGTCCGCTGCTGACAAGTTCGAGAAACTGACCATCGCCGTGCCCTCGAGGCCCTGGTCGATGACCTGGTAGAGCGCGAACGGCGTGCGGTTGGCAGCCCGAGCTCGGTCGGCAAAGGCGATCGGCCGTGGGTCCAGCTTTCGCGCCATCAGGGTTTTGGCATCGCCATTGGCGCCGTGGCAGCTGGCACAATTCTGGCTGTACAATTGCGCACCCCGCGCGGCGTCGGGAATGCCGGGCGGGCCCATCGCGACGGGATAAGCGCGCAGCAGATCGGTGCCAAGCGTGCGGGCGAGCCGAGCGACATCAGGCGGCGGTGACTTGCGCTGGATTGCGTCCTGCAGCCGGACCGCGCCGGCCAGGAGTTGCGCTTTTGCGGGGTTGGCGGGAAGGCCGTTGATCCGCTCGCCGACCGAAGCCGAGAATTCGCGCATTTCGGCAAATTCGGTGGTGCTGACGACCTTTCCGTGGGCAACCGCGCCGCCGTAATCGACCGCGACATAGTCCAGCAGCCGCCAGGCGGTTTGAACGCCATCCTGCGATGAAGCTGTCGGCTGGGCCATGGCCGACATGGTCCCAAGCGCGAGCGCAATCGCCAGCCAAAGACGCGTAAACAGGGCCATGTAGCGGTCACATCCTCAGTCGTGAGGACGAGCGGCTAGCTTAATTGCGACTGATTATCAATAACGATTGCGGGATGCGCAAAAGCAAGCTGCCGCCCGATTAGAAACCGGGCGGCAGCTTTTCTGATCGTTTAAAACCCGGTTGTGGCTCTGCAATAGGCGTTCAGCGCGCCGCCGCCAAACTCTTGATTGATGTCGCCTACCGAGGCGCCGTTGCGAACGCTGCCGTCAGGGTTGGTGACCTTGGGGCCAGGAGACTGGCTAGGGATGACGTTGCCGGCATTGGTGCCAGGTGCCTGCTCGGCCGGACCGCCAGCTGCTCCGTTGGCCATGTTCGGCTCGTTGCCGTAAAAGCCGTCGGAGATACAGTCACCAACAGTCGCGCCGCTTTGTGCGTTGCCACTGGCGGAGACGGGCCCCGCCATCATCGTGGCAGCAGCAAAGCCTAACAAAATAGTTTTACGGGTCATCAAATACTCCTTGAGGGCAGATTCCCTCAAAAAGCTAAATACTTGGAATATTTACCTTTTACTAGGCTTTAGCGCGGCGGATACCGCAGACGGCCCAGGAAGCGGGACAGGCTGAGGCTTTGGCCCGAATTGCGCCATCCGGCCTTCCATTTCTCGAACTTCATCACGTCGTCGATGCGCCGGTCGAGGAAGGCGGCGGCCTCGCTCCACTGGTCGCTCTCGTCGTCGAGCCAGGCCAGCAGCGTCGAGGCGTAGACCCCGCCGAGCGTCATCCGCTTGGTGTAATGGTTGAAATCGGTGCTGGTGTCGCCGGCGATCCTCCACATGAGATCGGCCGTTCGCCAGCCGACGCGCATCGCCAGCGGCAGGTTCTGCGGCATCGCGAGGATCGCCAGGCCGCGGCGAACGGCTTCGCGCGCCGGACCCATGATCTCGAGCCGCTGCCACACCAAAGCGCGGATCTTGTCGCGGACTTTCATCCGCGCCAGCCGCTTCGGGGTGAAATGGTCGAGGAGAGCGCGGTCGACGCCTTGGATATAGATATCTACCAGCCCGGCCTGGGTCTTGGGCATCGCCAACCGCGCTTGAGCCCGATCGACGCCGACCTGGTCAGCGGCCGACTCCACCGCGGCGCTCGACCAGCCATCGAACACCGCATGCTCGCCCACCGCCAGGGCCAAACGCTGGCGCAACTGCTCGAGAGGACTCGGCTTCTCCATGCCGGGCTAGGTGCGCTGCTCCCGTGACCCGCGCAAGCCCCGCTCGGGGAGCCGCACCAGCACCAGGGCGAGCGCGATCGCAGCGGCGCCGAGCCAGTCGAGCGGCGACAGCGTTTCGCGATACACGGCCCAGCCGACAAACGCCGAGATCGCCGGCTGGGTAAGCAAGGTAAGGCCGACCACCAGCGGCGACAGCGCGCCGATCGCGTAGACCAGCAGCCCCTGGCCGAGCACCTGGCTGCCGAGCGCCAGCGCGAATACCGGCCCCCAATCCTGCGGCAGCACCTGCTCGCCGAGCAGCAGCGAGAAAGGCAGCAGCATGACTGCCCCGAAAGCGCTCGCCAGGAACAACAGGGGCAGCGGCGCCAGCGCCCCCCGCGCGCGCTCCACCGAAATCAGATAACCGGCGTAGAGCAGGCCGGCGAGCAGGGCGAGCAGGTCGCCGCGAAGGTTGCGGGCGGAGAGCTCGGCGCTGCTCCCCATCAGCAAGGCGGCGCCGACCGCGGCAAGAATTAAGGCCGCGGCCTGCACTGGCGACGGCCAGCGGCGCGCCAGCCACAGCCCCCACGCCGCGAAGGCGAAACTCGAGATGTTTCCGAACAGCGTCGCGTTGCCGAGCTTGGTCATGTGGATGCCGGTGTGCCACGCGGCGAGGTCGGCGGCGAAGAAGAAGGCGGCGACGGCGACCAGCACGACCAGCCCGCGCCGCGGCCAATGGACCGGCTGGCCAGTCAGCCGCGCGATCACCAGCAGGAACGGCAACGCCAGCGCCAGCCGCCAGAAGCCGGCGGCAACCGGGCCGACGCCCGACAGCCGCACCAGCCACGGCCCGAACGCCAGCGAGCAGCTGCCGACCAGCAACGCCGCGAAAGCCAGCGGGTGCGACCTGGCTGGCGACGGTTTCAGGATGAAAAGCGGTCCTTCAATTCCATCAGCGCCAGTGCGGCGCGCGCGGCATCGCCGCCCTTGTCGCCTTGCTTGGGATCAGCGCGGACGACCGCCTGGGCTTCGTCCTCAACGGTCAAGATGCCGTTGCCGACCGCGAGACCGTCGAGAGTCAGCGCCATGATCCCGCGCGCGCTTTCTTGCGCGACGATCTCGAAGTGGAATGTCTCGCCGCGGATGACGACTCCAATCGCGACATAGGCGTCGAAGCGGCCGCTGTCGGCGACCAGCGCGATCGCCGCCGGCAGCTCGAGCGCGCCAGGTACGGTGATCGTCTCATGGTCGTGGTCCGCGGCCTTGATCGCGGCGCGTGCGCCGGCCAGTAGCATGTCGTTGAGATGGGCGTAAAAGCGCGCCTCGGCGATCAGCACTCGCGCCATGGCGTCAGTCGGGAAGCTCGATGCGGCGCTCATCGATGATCGCCAGGCCGTAGCCCGACAGTGCGACCGGCGAGTGACTGGTGTTCGACAGCAAGATCATGTCGTGGATGCCAAGCGCGGCGAGGATCTGCGCGCCGATGCCGTAGCTCCGCAGCGCTTCGCCGGTCTCCGCGCCCTTGCCCGAGCGCAGGTCGGTGGCCCGCGACAGCGAACCCGGGGAGGCCGCATGGAGCGCGACGATGACGCCCGCGCCCTCCTTTTCGATCATCGCCATCGCGCCCTGGAGCAGGCCGGATCGGTCGCTCGCCTCGCCGAGAACGTCGGCGAACAAATCGAGGCTGTGCATCCTCACGAGCACCGGCTGGTCGGGGTCGATGGTCCCGTGGACCATCGCTAATTGCTCGGCGCCGGTGGCCTTGTCGCGGAACACCTGCGCTTGCCATTTGGCCCCGCTTTTGGCGATGAAGCCGGAGGTCGCGACCCGCTCGACCATGTGGTCCTTTTTCAGCCGGTAGGCGATGAGGTCGCGGATGGTGCCGATCTTGAGGCCATGCGTCGCCGCGAACTCCATCAGATCATCGAGCCGCGCCATGGTGCCGTCCTCGCGCATGACCTCGCAGATCACGCCCGACGGGTTGAGGCCGGCCAATCGCGCCACATCGACCGCGGCTTCGGTGTGGCCGGCGCGGACCAGCACGCCGCCGGGCTGGGCAACCAGCGGAAAGATGTGGCCCGGCGAAACCAGCGCATCGGCGCCGTGGGCAGCATCGATTGCAACCGCCACGGTGCGCGCCCGGTCGGCCGCGCTGATCCCGGTCGTGATGCCTTCACGCGCCTCGATCGAGACCGTGAAGGCGGTAGCATTGCGGCTGCGGTTGGTGCTGGTCATCGGCTGCAGGCCGAGAGTGTGGACGCGTTCCTTGGTCAGCGCGAGGCAGATCAGCCCGCGCCCGTGGCGCGCCATGAAGTTAATCGCGTCGGGGGTCGCCATCTGGGCCGGAATGACCAGGTCACCCTCATTCTCGCGGTCGGCGTCGTCGACCAGGATGAACATCCGCCCGTTGCGCGCTTCGTCGATGATCGCCTCGGCGCCAACCAGGGCGTTGGCGTTGCCGCCCTGGAGCAGCTTCTCGAGCCGGCCGAGGGTGTCGGCAGTGGGGTTCCAGTCCGGGGAGCCCAATTTGCGGAGGGAATTGGGGTGAAGCCCAGCGGCGCGGGCGAGACCCGAGCGGCTGACTTCGCCGGTGGCGATGACCGCGCTCAGCTGCTCGATCAGGGTGGTGCTCATGGGCCCCGAATATCACATTATAATGTGATGGCAAGCCCGTAATTATGCGTCCGAGTGTGCGCGACTGGCCAGCATCCGCTGGAGATAGCGCGCAATGACGTCGATTTCGACATTCAACTGTCGTCCCGCCGCGATTTCGCCGAGAGTCGTGATCTCGGCGGTATGAGGAATGATGTTGATCGAGAAATGGGTCGATCCGTCCTCGGCGTCGCGGACGTCGTTGACGGTCAGCGACACACCGTCGAGCGCGACCGAGCCCTGGGCGGCGAGAAACGGCGCGAGGTCGGCCGCCACGCTCAGACCGATTCGCGCCGAGCCGCCTTCGGGGCAGACGCCGATCACCTCGGCGACGCCGTCGACGTGGCCGCTGACGATGTGGCCGCCGAGCTCGTCACCGATCCTCAATGAGCGTTCGAGGTTGAGCTTCGAGCCTTCGCGCCACAGATCCCTGGCGGTGCGGGACAAGGTTTCGCCCGAGACGTCGACCGCGAACCAGTCGGCTCCCTTGTCGACCACCGTCAAGCACACGCCAGAGCAGGCTATCGAACTGCCGAGCGCAACCGTTTCCAGGTCGAAGCCGCAGGCAATGGTGACCCGCAGGTCGCCGCGCTGTTCGGCGCTGCGGACCGTGCCGACGTCGGTAGTGATCCCGGTGAACATCTCCGCGCCCTAGCTTTCGCGAACCCGCTCGTAAACTTCGAGCCGATCGACGCCTAGCGCGCGTCCGTCGCCGGCGCGCCACCGGCCGTGTGCGTCGGCGATGCCCTCGAGGCCAATGTAGCCGAACGAAGATTTCCCTTCGCCGACGATGATCGGCGCGCGGTAGATCAGAATGCGGTCGACCAGATCCTCGGCGAGGAACGCCGTCGCGGTCGCCGAGCCCCCTTCGACCAGCAAGTCGTTGACGTCATGAAGCTCGTACACATCTTGCGGAGAACGCAGGGTCTCCCAGCCATCGACCGCGTCACCGCGGGTCAGCAGCGCGCGCCGCGGCGACCATTCCTCTAGGCCGGGCAAGCGCACGTCGAGCTTGGGGGCGTCGGCGTTAAAGGTCCCGCGGCCGACCAGGATCATGTCCGAATGGGCACGCTCGAGATGGACGTGGGCGCGGGCATCCTCGCCGCTGATCCATTTGCTCTCGCCCGACGGCATGGCGATCTTGCCGTCGATCGACAGCGCCAGCTTGAGCGTGATGCGCGGTCGCCCGAGCTTCAACCGGGTGAGATAACCGGCCATCGATTGCGCCGCTTCGGCCGCGCCGCAGCCGACCTCGACCACGATTCCAGCCGCTTGCAGGCGAGCGATGCCCTTGCCAGCTGTGCGGGGATCGGGATCCTCAAGCCCGATCACCACCCGCGTAGGCGCGGCAGCGACGATCAGGTCCGCGCAGGCCGGGCCGCGGTCGCTCAGATGGGCACAGGGCTCAAGGCTGGTGTAAAGGGTCGCGCCTTTCGCCCGCTCGCCGGCTTCCCCCAGCGCCACCGCTTCGGCATGCGGCCGGCCACCCGGCTGGGTAGCGCCGCGGCCGATGGTTTCGCCACCCGCGGAAATGATCACGCAGCCGACGTTGGGGTTGAGAGCGGTGCGCCCGCGCGCCTCGCTCCCGAGCGCGATCGCCTCGGCCATGAAACGCGCCCCATTGCCCCCGGCCTCGCTCACATTCCCAGCTGTTTCTCGAGTTTCTGGAACTGGCGCTGCTTCTCTTTTTGCGCGGCTTCCTTTTGCGCCTGGTACTTCTTCTGGTCGGCGACGATCTCGGCGTCGGTGCGATTGGATGACCACAGCTCGACGGTGACGACCTGCGGCGGCGGCGCGGTGTTGATCTGCGAATCGACCAGGAATTCGATGACGATGATGATCGTCACCAATACCGCGAGCGCGGCGCCGATCCACTGCTCGCGGCCACGCTGGCGCAGGAACGCGCGAAAGTCGGCGAGCGCGGCGCGCGGGCTGACCGGACGAGGGAAAATCGGCATGCGAGGAAGATAGGACCGACGGCCGCGGACCGCCAGCCCGACCTAAGCGCCGGCAGCCGCGGACAAGCGGGCGACGGCGCGGTCCTTGCCCATCCGCTCGAGCAGGCCGGCCATCTCGGGCCCGGACTCGCGGCCGGTCAGCGCCAGGCGGAGCGGGTGGAACAGCGCCTTGCCCTTGAGGCCGGTCGCGGCCTTGAGCGCCTCGGCCAGCGCTCGCCACGGCTCCGCAGACCAATCGAGATCGCGAGCGATGTCGGCGGCTGCCCCGACCAGGGCGCGATCCTCCGCGCTGAGTTCGGGCGGCTCGATGTCGCCGGCGATGACCGGATACCATTCGGCGAAGTCCGACAGCCGCTCGAGGTTGCCGCGCAGCAGTAGCCAGTCGCGCTCGGTCGCGGCGTCGGGCAGGCGGTCGGCGACGGCGGCAAAATCGAGTTGGTGAAGCAGCCGCGCATTCAACAGCTCGACGTCGTGCCGGTCGAAATGCGCCGGGGCGCGGCCGAAATGGGCGAAATCGAGGTCGGCGGCTAGCTCGTCGAGGCCGGCGATCAGTTCGACCGGCTGCGAGGTGCCGAGCCGCGCCAGCAGCGACAGCAAGGCCATCGGCTCCAGGCCCGAAGCGCGGATCTCCTCGACCCCGATCGAGCCCAGGCGCTTCGACAATTTGCCCCCGCTTTCCGACCCGCCCGCGACCAGCAGCGCCTCGTGCGCCAACTCGGGCGGATTGGCGCAGAGCGCCTCGAACATCTGCAGCTGCGCGGCGCTGTTCGAGACATGGTCCTCGCCGCGCACGACGTGGGTGATCTTAAGGTCGACGTCGTCGATCACCGACGGCAGCAAGTAGAGCCAGCTGCCGTCCTCGCGGCGAACGACCGGGTCGCTGAGCAGCTTCGGATCGAATGCCTGCGGCCCCCTAATCAGATCAATCCAGGCGATCGGTGCATCATGGCCGAGCCGAAACCGCCAGTGCGGCTGGCGGCCTTCCGGCGCAGCCCCGCCTTCGGCTTTGCGCTCGTAGACCGGCGGCAGGCCGCGCCCGAGGAGCACCTTGCGGCGCAGCTCGAGCTCCTCGGGAGTTTCGTAGCAGGCGTAGACGCGCCCAGCCTCGCGCAGCCGCTCGAACTCGCGCTCGTAGAGGTCGAACCGCTGCGACTGGCGAACGAATTGGTCCGGCGTCAGCCCGAGCCACTCAAGATCGTCGCGGATCGACTGGTCGAACTCAGTCGTGGAGCGTTCGCTATCGGTGTCGTCGATCCGCAGGATGAAGGTGCCGCCATTCTTCCGCGCGAACAGGAAATTATGCAGCGCGGTGCGGATATTGCCAACGTGCAGGCGCCCGGTCGGCGAGGGCGCAAAGCGGGTCGTTGCGTTTGTCATTTCGGCCCATTCACCGGGCCGGTGTGGAAGGCGTTGGTGATCGGGTAGCGGCGGTCGCGGCCGAAGTTGCGGGTGCCGATCTTAACGCCCGGTGGAGCCTGTCGGCGCTTGTACTCGGCGCGCAGCAGCTTGGTCTCGATGTCGGCGACCAGCGCAATATCGGCGCCGGTCAGGTCCGCGACCTCGTCCACCGACATCTCCTTGTCGACCAATCCCTCAAGAATGCGATCGAGCAACGAGTAAGGCGGCAAACTGTCCTCGTCTTTCTGGTTGGCACGCAGTTCGGCGCTCGGTGGCTTGGTGATCACGCGCGCCGGCATCACTGGTCCGTCGGGGCCCAAAGCGCCTTCGGGCCGATTGCCGTTACGCCAGCGCGAGAGCGCAAACACGGTCGTCTTGTAGGCGTCCTTCAACACCGAATAGCCGCCCGCCATGTCGCCGTAGAGCGTCGCATAGCCGACCGACATCTCGCTCTTGTTGCCGGTCGTCAGCAGCATGTGGCCGTGGGCGTTGGACAGCGCCATCAGCACGACCATCCTCAGGCGCGCCTGGACGTTCTCCGCCGCCGGGCCCGTGAGATCGGGCAGCATCGCATCCACTGCTTCGACTGCCGGGACAATCGGGACGACGTCATGACGGCAGCCGAGCAGCCGCGCGCACTCGGCGGCGTCCTCGAGGCTCACCGACGAGGTATATTTGGAGGGCAGCATCACGCCCCACACCTTGTCCAGCCCAAGTGCGTCGACCGCGACCGCCGCGGACAGCGCGCTGTCGATGCCACCCGACAGGCCGAGGATCACGCCGGGAAAGCCGTTGCGCGTCACATAGTCGCGCAAGGCGACCACCATCGCCCGATAGACGTCCTTCGGGAACGGGTCGAGCTTGTGCTCGGCGCGGGTCGAACACGCCCAGCCGTCCTCCCCGCGGACCCACTCGGTCAGCAGCAGTTCCTCCTCCCAGTCGCACATCTGGACCACCAGCTCGCCGTCGGCATTCAAGACGAACGACGACCCGTCGAACACCAGTTCGTCCTGACCGCCAACGCGGTTCAAGTACACCAGCGGAAGCCTAGCGGCGGTCGCCCGGTCGCGCGCCAGCCGCTGGCGAAAATCGTCCTTGTCGAGTTCGTAAGGGCTGCCGTTGGGCACCAGCAGCAGCTCGGCCCCGGCGTCGGCGAGATGCGCGCACACCGGCTCCTGCCAGATATCCTCGCAGATCGGCACGCCGAGCTTGACGCCCTTGAACTCGAGCGGTTCGGGCATCGGGCCGGAGGCGAACACGCGCTTTTCGTCGAACGTGCCGTAATTGGGCAGCTCGCGCTTCAGCGTCCGGCCGATCACCCGGCCGCCATCGGCCAGCAGCATCGCATTGTAATTGGCGCCGCCCTCGTCGACGATGGTCCCGAACAATAAAGCCGGCCCGGGTGCGGCGGTCGCATCGACCAGCCCCTCTGCCGCCTCCATCGTCCGCCGGACGAACTCGGGCTTGAGGACCAAATCCTCGGGCGGATAGCCGGTCAGCTGGAGCTCCGGGCACAGCAAAAGGTCGGCGCCCTCGGCCGCCAAGCGCATGGCGAGGATTGCGGCGGCATTGCCTTCCAGGTCGCCGACGCTCTGGGTCATCTGCGCCAGCGCTATCGTCAGGCGCTCGGGGGGGTTGGCCGTCATCGCGCGGGCTTTAGACGGGAAGCTTTGCTTTGCGAACCGTCTTGCGGCTGGCTAAGGGGTCGGATCGCATCGTCGCTGGTGAATCGGGGCCTCCGTCATGAAATTGCTCGCCGGGAACAGCAATTTGCCGCTGTCCCGCTCGATTTCCGAATATCTCGAGATGCCGCTGACGCAAGCGAGCGTGCGCCGCTTCGCCGACGAGGAGATCTTCGTCGAGATCAACGAGAACGTCCGCGGCGAGGACGTGTTCGTGATCCAGTCGACCAGCTACCCGGCCAACGACAATCTGATGGAGCTGCTGATCTGCATCGACGCGCTGCGGCGCGCGTCGGCCAAGCGCATCACCGCCGTCATCCCCTATTTCGGTTATGCCCGGCAGGACCGCAAACCGGGTCCGCGAACACCCATTTCGGCCAAATTAGTGGCCAATCTGATCACCGTCGCCGGCGCCAGCCGAGTGCTGTCGATCGACCTCCATGCCGGCCAGATCCAGGGCTTCTTCGACATCCCGACCGACAATCTGTTCGCCTCGCCGGTGATTGCCGCCGACATTCACGAGCGATTTGCCAACCGCAACTTGACCGTCGTCTCGCCCGACGTCGGCGGCGTGGTCCGCGCCCGCAGCCTCGCCAAGCGGCTCAACAACTCACCGCTGGCGATCGTCGACAAGCGCCGCGAGAAGGCCGGCGAATCCGAAGTGATGAACATCATCGGCGAAGTCGATGGCCGCACCTGCATCTTGATCGACGACATCGTCGATTCGGGCGGGACATTGTGCAACGCGGCCGCCGCCCTCAAGCAGCAGGGCGCCGTCGAAGTGGTCGCATACTGCACCCATGGCGTGCTGTCGGGCGCCGCCGCGGCGCGGGTCGGGGCGTCCGAGCTCAAAGAACTGGTGGTGACCGATTCGATCTCCAGCGGCGAGCCCGACCCCGTCGACGGCAAAATCCGCCGCCTGAGCATCGCTCCATTGCTCGCCGAAGCGATCCGCCGAATCGCCGATGAAGCGAGCGTATCCAGCCTGTTCGACTGAGCAATGGAACTCGACGTCATCGTCAAGCGCTTCGAGCAGCCCGATGAGGTGCGCGAGTTCGAGCTAGGGAAATTCGAGCTGGTCCACATGGGCAGGATGACGATCGGCCGCGCGACCTATCAACCGGGGTGGAGATGGTCGGTCCACGTCGGCGCCGCGCTCGGCCAGCAATCGTGCCTGGTCGAACATGTCGGCATGGTCGTGGCCGGCTCGGCCGCCGCCGGCATGGACGACGGCCGCGTGATCGAGATGCGCGCCGGCGACCTGTTCTATATCCCGCCCGGCCACGACAGCTGGGTGATCGGCGACGAGCCCTATGTCTCACTGCACTTCATGGGTGCCGAGGACTATGCCGCCAAGGGCTAGCTGTTAGGCAGTGGTTTCCGCCGGCTGGCCGGAGTTCTCTGGCTGCGATTGCTTGACCGGTGCGCCGATCGACCACGTGAAGCCGAACGGGTCCTTCACCTGCCCGTAGCGGTCACCCCAGAACTGGTCGGCCATCGGGAAGCGCACTTCGGCGCCGGCGTCGAGCGCTTTCCGCCAGGCGGCGTCGGCGTCCGGCACCTGCAGGTGCAGCGTGACGCTAGCCGGTGCGGTCGCGGCCCCGTGGCCGAACTCAGGGAAATCGTCGTTGAGCATCAGCGACCCGCCATTGAGATTCAGGTGGGCGTGCATGATCCTCTTGTCGTCGGCCGCCATGTGGCGGCCGATCTCCTCAGCGCCGAAAGCCTTTGCATAGAAATCGATCGCCTCGGCAGCGCGATTGTCGCGGACGGTGAGGTGGGCGGTGATCCCGCTGCCTGGTTCGATCCGATTCTTTTCCATGTCGACTCGCTCCCTTGCCTTGAAGACCAGCCCACCTTATAGGCGCGACCATTCCAGATCATTGGAAAACGAACGGCCCGGCCAGTTAGGGCTGCCGTGGCAGTTCGAGAACGTCGCCCCCCGATGCAAATCGCGCGGGGCTACAAAGGAGACGAAAATGCCCAAGCTCAAGACCAAGAGCGGCGTCAAGAA
>JBDTMX010000124.1:0-5933 GCA_039934055.1 Sphingomicrobium sp.
ATGTCGACGAACTCGATCTGGGTCTCGATCTCGCTGGCTGACTTGGCGATCGCCCGGATCCGGTCGAGACGCTCGTCGGGCACCGCGACCAGGCCGACGTTGGGCTCGATGGTGCAGAATGGATAGTTCGCCGCCTGCGCTGCCGCGGTCTCGGTCAGTGCATTGAAAAGCGTCGATTTGCCGACATTCGGCAATCCCACGATGCCGCAACGAAAACCCATGGGTTGTCCTTGGAAAAGAGGTTGGTGCGCGCTTAGCCGCGGTTCAGGCGAAATTGAAGCTGATGCTGAGGCGCTCGCCTTTGGCAGAGCCGCGGAGGACCTCGTGGCGGAGCCAGCTTTCCCACAGCAGGAGCAGGCCGGGGCGGGGCTCGACGTGGATGAAGCTCTGGAGATCCTCGGGCGCGTCGTCGCGGCGGGTCGGAGCGGCCATCATCAGCCCGAGGCGCGGGTCCTCGAAGCGGATCGCGCCCGAGCCTGGCGGCGCCGCGACGTAGAGCGTTCCCGAGATGATGCTGTGCGGGTGGATATGTCCACTATGCTGTCCACCGGCTTTCAACAGATTGGCCCACAGGCTGTCGAGGCGGGGCTTGCGTGGGAGATCGAAGGCGCAGTCCTTGGTGAACGCCGCTGCGTGGTGGGCGAGCAGGCGGGCGAGGTCGGCAAAGGCCGGGTCCCGCTTGGGCAGGTCGTTCAATGACGCGTAGCTGGTGTAGCCTGGATAATGATGGTCGCGGCTCCAGCGGCGGCCGGCGCTGTCGTCCGCCGCTATGCTCCGGATCGAGTGAGCGAGATCGGCGAGCAGCTTCGGCGATCCGAGGTCGGCCTCGTAGAGTCGGGTGGCGAATAGGGTGCGAACCATGACTCCTCGATAGAGTCCTGATATCCAATCGGGAAGGCGGGCGACTTGTCACACGTTTTTATCTCATACGCGCGATCGACGGAGGCGCAGGCGCAGCAGGTCGTCGAGGCGTTGCGCGCGCTCGGCCACGAGGTGTGGCGCGACGACGAGTTGCCCGCGCATCGCCCCTACAGCGAAGTTATCGAAGAACGGCTTCAGGCTGCCGGTGCGGTCGTCGTCATGTGGTCGGCCGAGGCGGTGAAGTCGCAATGGGTCCGGGCCGAGGCGGACGCGGCGCGCGAAAAGGGCACGTTGATCCAGGTCAGCGTCGACGGAACGGTGCCGCCGATGCCGTTCAACCAGATCCAGTGTGCCGATCTTAAAGGGTGGGATGGGGACGCCCGCGCGCCCGGCTGGCGCAAGGTCGAGGGCAGCGTTGCAGCGCTGATCGGGGAGGGCAGCGCTGGCGCCGACTCCGGCGCGCGGACTGCCAAGCGCTCGAACAAACTATCGATTTGCGTGCTTCCATTCTCCAACATGAGTGGCGATGCCGAGCAGGAATATTTCAGCGACGGGATCAGCGAGGATATCACCACCGACCTGTCCAAGGTCTCCGCTCTGGAAGTAATTGCTCGGAACACGGCGTTCACGTTCAAGGGACAGGCAGCTGACGTTTGCGAGATTGCTCGGAAGCTTGGCGTCAATCATGTCCTTGAGGGCAGCGTCCGTAAGGCCGGTGGGCGGGTGCGCATCAACGCCCAGCTGATCGACGGAGCGACCGGCGGGCACCTGTGGGCCGAGCGCTACGACCGCGACCTGACGGATATCTTCGCGATCCAGGACGAGATTTCGAAAGCGATTGTCGCGGCTCTCAAGCTCAAGCTTTTGCCGGACGAAAAGAAGGCAATCGAGCACCGCGGCACGACCAGCGCCGAGGCCTATCAGCTGTATCTCATGGCCCGCAATTACTGGGTCACCGGCAACTATGGCGATATCCGCCGCGAGGAGCGCGTCATCCGCATCTGTCGGCGGGCGGTCGCGATCGATCCGGAATACGGCAGGACCTGGGCACTGCTTGCGATTGCCCAAGCGAACCTGCGCTATTCGTTTGGCAAGCAGGACGAAGACGGCATGATGGAAGCCGAGCGCGCGCTATCACTGGATCCGGGGATCGCCGAGGCGCACTGCGTTATCGCTCGAAACCTCTTCGAAAGCGGCAGGTTCGCGGAGGCGGACAAAGAGATCGAAGCCGCGCTCAGTCTCGATCGGGATTCATGGGAAGTGAATCGCGAATCCGCCAGGATACTGTATCGGCAAGGGCGGATGACCGAGGCTGCCCGGTACTTCCAAAAGGCCGTCGACATCATCGAAACCGATTACCACGCGTGGGGGATGCTTGCCTCTGCCTACCAAGCTCTTGGCGATCAGGCGGGCGTCAAGCGCGCCGCGGAAAAGATGGTGTCGCAATCAGAAAGGGTGCTTGCGGAGGATCCCAGCAATGCGGCGGCGCTTGGCATTGGCGCCGGCGGCCTGGCGATCCTGGGCCAGGTTGAGCGCGCCAGGGAATGGATTGAACGGGCGTTGCTGATCGATCCCGAGAACCGCAACATGCAATACAACTTCGCGTGCGTCACCGCGGTCTATTTGAACGATCCGGATGGGGCGATTGACCTGCTCGAACCGGTTCTCAAGGAGATCACAATCTCACTGTACCGCAACGCGCTTATCGACCCCGATCTCAATGGCCTGCGGTCAATGCCGCGATTCCAGGCGATGATGGCTGCAGCAGCAAAGCGGCTGGGCGCTGAGCAGCCCACGCCGACCGCTACTCCTGCTGCATCCTAAGCGCGACTTCGCTCATGAAGCGTGCGTCGTCGCCGTCGGCGAGCCACTCGGCTTCGGCGGCGATCGCGGCGAGCAGGTCCGACAGCGGCTCCATTTCCGCTTTGGCATAATTGCCGAGCACGTAGTTGGTCACTTTGTCCTTGTGGCCGGGGTGGCCGATGCCGATCCGCACGCGGCGGAATTCGGGGCCGAGGTGGGCGTCGATCGAGCGCAGGCCATTGTGGCCGGCGGTGCCGCCGCCGATCTTCACCTTGACCTTCATCGGCGCCAAATCGAGCTCGTCGTGGAACACGGTGAGCGCGTCGAGATCGAGCTTGTAGAAGCGCAGCGCCGCGGCGACCGCGCCGCCGCTGTCGTTCATGAAGGTCTGCGGCTTGAGCAGCAAGATCCGGTGCTTGCCGACGCGGCCCTCGCGAAGCTCGCTCCGGAACGCCTTTTTGGGGGCCGAGAAGCCGTACGCCTCGGCGATCACGTCGGCCGCCATGTAGCCGACGTTATGGCGGTGGAGCGCGTAGCTCCCGCCAGGATTGCCAAGGCCAGCCCAGATTTGCACGGCCATCTCCTAGCGTGTCGCCCGCCCAAAAAGAAACCGCTCACCCTCCGGAGAGGATGAGCGGCTGGTTAGAGTGACTGAGAAGGGAAGGATCGGCGTTATTCGCCGCCCTTGTCGCCGCCTTCGGTGTCGCCTTCGGCTTCGCCTTCGCCTTCGCCTTCGGCACCTTCCTCGTCGGTCGGAACTTCCTCGGCTGCGGCGGCCGCTGCGTCGGCTTCCTCGGCCTTGACCGCCGACGGAGCGACGATCGTGGCGACGGTAAAGTCGCGGTCGTCGATCGCCGTCTTGGTGCCCTCGGGCAGGGTGACCTGGCTAATGTGGATCGAATCGCCGATATCGAGCCCGGCGAGGCTGATATGGATCTCGTCCGGGATATGGGCCGCGTCGCACACCAGCTCGAGCTCGTGCTGGACGATGTTGAGCACGCCGCCGCGCTTGATGCCGGGCGATTCTTCGTCGTCGTCGAAGCGCACCGGGATCGCGACGGTGAGCTTGCTGTGCTCGCCGATGCGCAGGAAATCGACATGGATCGGTCGGCTGCTCACGGGATGGAACTGCACGTCCTTGGGCAGGGTACGGTGCTTGGTGCCACCGGCGTCGACCATCACCACGGTGTTCATGAAGTGGCCGGTCGAAAGCATCTTGGCGAGGAGCTTCTCCTCGACATGCACCGACAGGGGCTCCTTTTTGTCGCCGTAGATCACGGCGGGTACCCGTCCGTCGCGCCGCAATTCCCGGGAGGCTCCCTTGCCAGCCCGTTCGCGCGCTTCAGCGGGCAGCGTCAGCTGTTCGCTCATGTGTTCTTACTCCAATGCAAACCCCGCCACGCCTCCAGGGATGACCATGGCTGGGGAAGGGCGCGCACTAGTCGACGGAAGGCACAAAAGCAAGATTGAGGGGCCGGGCCGCTTCCAGCGCTCGCCATGCCCTCGGCATGGCTGCGCGCTTCAGTTGATGCGGGACGAGTGGATGCCGAGCTGGGCGAGCTTGGCCTGGACGCTGTCGGGGCCCGCCAGGTGGCCGGTGCCGACGGCGATGAACACCGTTCCCGGCGTCCGCAGTCGATTGGCGATCCACTGCGCCCAATTGGTGTTCCGCTGGGTGAACATGACGTTGTAGCTCTGAGGCGAGCCGGCCCGCATCTGATCGAGCATGGTGGCGAAGATCTCGCCATCGCCGCGGTTCCAGGCGGCTTGCAACTGGTTCATGACGATCGCCAGATTGCCCGCCGAGCTCAGGTCCTGGGCCGGGCCGGCGGCTTGCGCCGGCTGCTGCGGCATTCGCCCGAACATGTTCAGCTGATAGTCGAAAGTCTCGAGCCCCTCCATCGGCTTGCCCATGGACTCGGCCGCCCGGCGCAGGACCATGTCCGCACCGTTGTCGACCTCCATTCCCCGGGCCCGACCTGCCGAAATCGCCAGCCGGGTCGAGGCCAGGAACGAGGCCGACGAGTCGACCGCAAATTTGCTCAGCGGCGATGGCGTCGCATAGGGCCTGGCCGAGACCTGTGATCCGTCGGGGACGATGGTTTCCAGAACCAGTTCGTCGGACGCGGTGAACGCGGTCCGCACTTGGTCGTTGAACCAGTCCGACTTGCCGTCGAGCGCGTGGAATGTGCCGAACAGGTAGATCACCGTATCAGCGTCGCTGATAATCCATATCGCCGGGTGGGCGCCGGGCACAGCGGTGGCGGGAGCGGGCGAAGGCGACGCTGCGGGCGCGGAGATAGCCGCAGCTGAAGGTGCGGGCGCAGAGATAGCCGCAGCTGAAGCTGCGGTTAGGGCGGCGGCAATCAGAAAATGTGCCATCCATCGGGTCTCCCACCCACCGAACCGGTGTTGAGGAGAGGGATGACGGATGAGCTCGGCTCGCTAACGCCGACTGACGCGGATCTCTCCGCCCCCGCCCATGCGTGCATCGTGCCCCCCAGCCCGATACCCGGCGATTATGCTCTGCGAGTGATTAATAAATGTCTAGCGGAAAGCGGGCTTCAGTGAATTTTTCTCATTGTGGATCAGTAACAAAGCCCGGGCTTCATGATCATTTCGGCGCAAGCACTCCGGGGGGCGTCGCTACTGGACGCGGCGCACGCGGTAGCCGTCGCGCTGGAGCATATCGACCACCGAATCCGCGCCGGCCAGGTGGCCCGCGCCGACCGCGATGAACACCGATCCGGGCGTGGCCATTCGCCGCTCGATCCAGCGCGTCCAATTGGCGTTACGCCGTCTCAGCAGCGCTTCCCTGAGCTCCGGCGAGCCGGCAAGGTCCTCATTGAAGCTGGCGGCGATACCGGCGACGTCGCCGCGCGCCCAGGCGTTGAGCATTTCGCGGAACTGGCTGCTCATCTCGGCCGGGGAGTCGACCGCGCCTTCGAGCAGGGCGCGCTGGGCGGATTCGGGAAGCGTGTCGAACATGCTCAGCTGCTCGTGGTTGGTTTCGAGCTGGCCGACCGGCTTGCCGGCCTGGGTGAAGGCGCCGCGGAGCACGGCCTCGACTCCGGCGTCGCCGCTCAGGCCGAGATCCTTGAACTGGGTGCCGAGCAGCATGAAGGCCGCCGCCCAGGTCTCCATCCGGTCGAACGCGGGGCGGGGAATGCCGGTCTTGGCGATCGCCGCCTCGAGCAGCGCGCGCTTTTCGGGCGGCACGCGGGTGGCCAGCGGCGGGAGGCCGTCGCGGAAGCCCAATTGGGCGAGCT
>JBDTMX010000125.1:0-8313 GCA_039934055.1 Sphingomicrobium sp.
GCTTGGCCGAACCGATTGAGACAGGAACTAGCCGGCCGGAGTCCCGGCCCTCACCCGCTTCATCCTTCACCCAGGCGGAGCCGACTGACGCCTCCGACCAAAGCACGACGACGGCTTCAGCGTTCTTCAGCGCGCGATCGATCTCCGTGTCGAACCGCGAGCCGCCGTGAAGATTGTGGTCCCACCATACATCGTGGCCCGCTTGAGAGATGCCCTCCGCGAGTTGCCTGGCGGCATCTACGTCGTCTCGGGCATAACTTAGAAAAATCCGGGACACGTTGCCTCCAAGTGGACCACGCCAGTCTGCTCTGAACCACTTAGAGGTTCAAGCGCGGCAGTAAACAGGATGTAACCGAGAAGCGGCCGATGTCCGCAATGGGTCGAAAGCGGACACTGCTGTTCAGAAGCTGAGGGGGACGACGTCGCGTACCCCCGGCAGCTCACACAGTTCCTTGGCCAGCTTGGGCGTGATCGGGTCGTCGACCGAGACCAAAGCCACCGCTTCGCCGCCGGTCTCCCGGCGGCCGAGATTGAAGGTGGCGATGTTGACCTTGGCCTTGCCCAGCGTCGTACCCAGCGCGCCGATGAAGCCGGGCTCGTCGGTGTTGACGATGTAGATCATCTGGCCGGTCAGCTCGGCCTCGACCGGCACTCCGAAGATGTCGATCAGCCGGGCCGCGCGGTTGCCGAACAGCGTGCCAGCGACCCGCCTTTGGCCGTGGTCGGTGCCGACGGTGACCGCCAGCAGCGTGTGATAATCGCCCTCGCGATCGTGGCGGATCTCGCGCACATCGAGGCCCCGCTCGCGTGCCAAATAGGGCGCGTTGACCATGTTGACGGTGTCCGAATAGGTGCCCATCAGGCCGGCCAGCACGGCGCCGGTGATCGGCTTCAGATTGAGCTCGGCGGCCGCGCCTTCGACCTCGACGTCGATCGAGCGCACTTCCGTTCCGACGATCTGCCCGACCAGCCGCCCGAGCTTCTCGGCCAGCGCCATGTACGGCTTCAGGCGCGGCGCTTCCTCGGCCGACAGCGACGGCATGTTGACCGCGTTGGTGATCCCGCCGAGCAGCAGGTAATCCGCCATCTGCTCGGCGATCTGGATCGCGACATTGACCTGCGCCTCGCTCGTCGAGGCCCCCAAATGGGGTGTGCAGATCAAGCCTGGAGTTCCGAACAAGTCATTGTTTTTGGCCGGTTCTTCCGAGAATACGTCGAGCGCCGCGCCGCCGATATGGCCGTGCACGAGTCCTTCCTTCAATGCCGCCTCGTCGATCAGCCCGCCGCGCGCGCAATTGACGATCCGCACGCCCTGCTTGGTCTTGGCGAGCGCTTCGCGGCTCAGGATTCCGCGGGTCTGGTCTGTCAGCGGCGTATGCAGGCTGATGAAGTCGGCGCGGCGCAGCAAATCGTCGAGCTCGACCTTTTCGACCCCCAGCTCGACCGCCCGCTCGGGCGTCAGGAACGGGTCGTAGGCGACAACCTTCATCTTCAGGCCCTGCGCCCGGTCGGCGACGATCGAGCCGATGTTGCCGCAGCCGATCAGCCCGAGCGTCTTGCCCGACAACTCGATGCCCATGAAGCGGTTCTTTTCCCACCGCCCGGCCTGGGTCGAAGCGTCGGCGGCGGGGATTTCGCGGGCCAGCGCGAATAGCATCGCGATCGCATGCTCGGCGGTGGTGATCGAATTGCCGAACGGTGTGTTCATGACCACGATCCCGCGAGATGAAGCAGCGGGGACATCAATCGTGTCGACGCCGATGCCGGCGCGGCCGATCACCTTGAGCCGCGGCAATGCGGCATCGAGGATCGGTGTGGTGACCCGGGTCGTGCTCCTCACCGCCAGCCCGTCATAGCCGCCAATGATCGCGCCGAGCTCTTCGGGCGTGAGCCCAATGTTCTCGTCGGCCGTGATTCCGCGCTCGCGGAAGATGGCCGCGGCGCGCGGATCCATCGCGTCGGCGATCAGCACTCGGACGTCGCTCATTTGGTTTGCTCCGAGGCCCAGTCGAGCCACGGGCCCAGGGTTTCAATGTCCGCCGTATCGACGGTCGCACCGCACCACACGCGCAGCCCGGCGGGGGCGTCGCGATAGGCGCCGACGTCGAATGCCGCTCCCTCTTGCTCAAGCAGCTTGACGATCGCCTTCTGCCGCGCCGCGTTTGCCGCAGGCTCCGAGCGGTCGGTGAATTGCAGGCAGACCGACGTATTCGAGCGGATCGCCGGGTCGACTGCGAGATGCTCGATCCAGTCCGCTTGCCGCGCCCAGCGGTCGAGCGCGGCGGCGTTGGCGTCGGCGCGGGCGATGAGCGCGGCGAGGCCGCCGATCTGCTCAGCCCAACCGATCGCGAACAGCCAATCCTCGACCGCGAGCATCGACGGCGTGTTGATCGTCTCGCCCTTGAAGATACCGTCGATCAGCGCGCCACTTTTGGTCAGCCGGAAGATCTTGGGCAGCGGCCGCGGTGCCGGTTCGCGCTCGAGCCGCTCGACCGCGCGCGGCGACAGCACGAGCATGCCGTGACCGCCTTCGCCACCGAGCGCCTTTTGCCAGCTGAACGTGCCGACATCGATCTTCGGCCAGTCGATGGATTGGGCGAACGCGGCGGACGTCGCGTCGCAGAAAGTCAGGCCAGCGCGGTCGGCCGCGATCCAGTCGGCGTTGGGCAAGCGGACGCCGCTGGTCGTGCCGTTCCAGGTGAACACGATGTCGTTAGCGGAATCGATCCCGCCCAAGTCCGCGATCTGTCCGTAATCCGCAATGCGAACCTCGGCGTCGAGCTTCAATTGCTTGACGACTTCGGTGACCCAGCCGGCACCAAAGCTTTCCCATGCGAGCATCGTCACCCGGCGCGGGCCGAGCAGCGACCACATTGCGAGCTCCATCGCTCCGGTATCGGAGGCGGGAACAATGCCGAGGCGGTAGTCCGCGGGGAGGCCGAGCAGGGCGTGGGTGCGCTCGATCGCTTCGTGGAGGCGCGCGTTGCCCAGCGCCGAGCGGTGCGAGCGGCCGAGCGAACGCGGGTCGAGCAGCGTCGCTGACCAGCCGGGCGGCTTGGCGCAGGGACCGGACGAAAAGAACGGGCGCGCCGGAAGGGAGGGGGGTTTGGGCCGGCGCACGGCGACGCCAGCGGCAGGTTGGTCGGTCACTTCACTCTCCTCACAGAGAGCACGCGCCGCGTTGGGACGGCGTGGCCCGCCGCCAGCCCTACGGCATGGCGGGCGAATAACAAGGGCGAATGAGCGGTCGAAAGCGCGTAAGAATCAAGCTCGCTCAGGACCATTAAGGGCGGATTTCTCGGTAAACTTTTGTTCATTGCGCATAGTTAACAACGGTTCATCGCGCCGGTCGGACGGTTCATCCCGGCAAGGGGAACATACGGTTGAATTCGTTAACCCGCGCGGGTCAGGTTCAGCCTCGCCAACACGGGATGGGCAATTCTCGTGACGGCAGTGGGGCTGGGGAGCTCCTCTAATCGGTGGACAAACGGCCACGCTTTTGCGTGCTCGCTATGGATTTGGAGCGAAGACAACATGGCGCAAGCACTGGTCGCGACGCCCACATTCTCATTCTTCCGGGACCGCGACCTGTTCATCCACGACGGCGCCAAGCTGCGCCGCTTTCGCCTTTCTGCTCCCGTCCAGGCTTTCTTCTTCGTCGTCATGATGGTGCTCATCGCCTGGTCTGGTTATGCCGCTGCCCAGATGATCGTCTCAGGGCCGCAGGGGCTCTCACTGAGCAACGCGACCGAGGCCCGGGCCCGCAAGATCGAGCAGCGCCAGGCCTTGATCGAGGCCATTCTCACCGGACAGAAGATCGATGGGTCGGCGGTTGCAGCCGCAGCGGCCGGCGGCCGTGCCACCATTGCCGGCCCGCTTGCTCGCGTCGAGGATGCCCAGTTCGCACAAGCGGTACTGATCGCCCGGGCGCTGGATGTCCGCTATCAAACCACCACCGCGGAGCTCAAGAAGCTCGGCCTGACGCCGTCGCGCGTCGCCGCAGTCGGCGGTCCGTTCGAAGCGGTCGGCAGGGCGGACCCGACATTCAAGCAGCTCTTTACCAGCTGGAAGAAGCTCGACACCCTGCAGGACGGCGCGATTGCCATCCCGTCCGACAAGCCGGTCAGGACCGCAGCCTTCACCAGTGGCTTCGGCGTTCGCTCCGACCCGTTCCACGCCGGTGCCGCAATGCACCCGGGGATCGACCTTGCCGGTCCGTCCGGCACTCCGATTTACGCGACCGCTGACGGCACCGTGATGCGCGCCGGCTGGAATTCGGGCGGCTACGGCAACCTCGTCGAGCTCGACCACGGCCGCGGCATCGCCACGCGCTACGGCCACATGTCGGCGATTCTCGTGCACGCCGGCGATCACATCACTCGCGGTCAGCAGATCGGCCGAATGGGCTCGACCGGCCGTTCGACCGGCTGCCACCTCCATTATGAAGTGCGGATCGACGACCGGCCGGTGAATCCGGTGCCGTTCATGAAAGCGACCGACTACCTGCTTGCGATGCAGAGCAAGGGCAATGCCGCTCCGATGGAGCAGATCGCACTTGGCGGACCGACCGGTGGCGGGCACCGCTAAGGTTGCCGCTGGGCCGTCTCGTCCCTATCTCGCTCAAGTGAGCGAAGCCGACATCATCCTGACCGACAGTGCCGCCAAGCGCGTTGCGACGATTGCCGCGCGCCAGTCAAAACCGGCGATTCTCCGCCTCGCGGTCGATGGCGGTGGCTGCGCCGGCTTCACCTACAAATTCGAGCTCGCCGATGCCGCGCAAGCGGATGACACGGTCGCCGTGACCGGGGGCGTCAAGCTGGTCGTCGATCCGGTCAGCCTGGACCTGGTGCGGGGTTCGGCAGTCGACTTCGCCGAGGACCTCGGCGGCGCGGCGTTCAAGGTGACCAACCCCAATGCGGCGTCGGGCTGCGGCTGCGGATCCTCTTTTAGCGTCTGAAGTCCACCGTTCGTCCCGAACCCTTCGACTCGTTCAGGATTCGAGGGGCGCGTCTCGACTTCGCTCGACACGAACGGGTAGGGGAAGCCGCATGAGGCTCGTCACCTTCAATCTCAATGGAATCCGCGCGCGTCTGCCGCGGCTGCTTGAATGGCTTGAGCGTGAGAAGCCCGACGTGGTCTGTCTCCAGGAACTGAAATGCGCCGACGAATCGCTGCCGATCGCCGACATCGAGGCGGCCGGCTACGGCGCCGTGTGGCACGGCCAGAAGGGCTTCAACGGAGTGGCGATCCTCGCTCGCGGCGACACTCCCAAGCTACGGCGGGTGGGCCTCCCCGGCGATCCCGACGACAGCCACAGCCGCTACATCGAGGCCGAGTTCGCGGACGTCGTCGTCGCTTCGCTTTACCTGCCCAACGGCAATCCGGTCGGGACCGAGAAGTTCGACTATAAGCTGAAGTGGCTGGAGCGGCTCGGGAGCCAAGCCCGCGAGCTGCTCGCCGAAGAGCGGCCGACCGTGCTCGCCGGCGACTGGAACGTGGTTCCCGAAGACCGCGACGTGTTCTCGGTCCGCGCCACCGCGCACGATGCGCTGCTGCAGCCGGAAACGCGCAGCGCCTATCGCAGGATCATCCACCAGGGCTGGACCGACGCGCTCCGTGCGCTGCATCCGATCGAGGAGCGCCTGTACACCTTCTGGGACTACACCGCCGGCTGCTGGCAGCGCGATGCGGGCTTCCGGATCGACCATCTGCTGTGCTCGCCCGAAGCCGCCGACCGCCTGCGCGGCGCCGGCGTCGACAAATGGGCTCGCGACCAGGAGAAAGCGAGCGACCACGCGCCGACTTGGGTCGAGCTCGCCTAGCTCAAAGCCTTTTCAAAGATCCGATAGCGGTGGTTGACCTCGGCGCCTGGCAGCTGGGCGATCGACAGCATTCCCTTATTGTCTTCGAGGATCCAGCCGAACTCGCCGTGGGTCGCGCCGAAATCGGCCACCGCCGGGCGCCGCGTGAACTCGATCAGCATGAAGGCCAGCTGGCTCGCCATCCGCGTGCCATGGAGCTTCTTCGCCACGCCCATTAGGGGCACCCGCAGCCGCCGTGTGCGCGGCTTTCTCAAGCGCCACAGCAGCTTGGCCCAGCCGAACGGGAACAGCCTGCCGTCGAGGTCGGCGATCAGTTCGTTGATGTCGGGCAAGGTCAGCATGAATGCAACCGCTTCGCCATCGACTTCGGCGATCCGCACCAAATCCTCGAAAATGATCGGCTTCAATTTCTTGCCGGCGTAGGCGATCTCGGCCTCGGTCAGCGGAACATAGCCCCAATTGTTCGACCAGGCGTCGTTCAACAGGTTGAGGATGACCCGCGCTTCCTCATCGAAACGTGATTTGTCGACCGTCCGGATGCGGATCCTCGGGTTGCGCTCGCCGGCTGCGATCAACCGGTCGATCAACGGATCCTGCCAGCCGCGGATGTCGAGCTCGTAGGTCAGCAGATCCTTGGCCTTGGAATAACCAGCCGCTTCAATCCAACCGCGATATTCGGGGCGATGGTGGCCCATCATCACCGTCGGCGGCTCGGCGAAACCCTCGATCTCCAAGCCAGGCTCGTCCCAGATGGAGATGCTGATCGGGCCCAGCGCGCGGGTCATGCCCTCGCCTCGCAGCCATTCCTCGGCGGTCGCGATCAGCGCGCCCGCGGCTTCCCCGTCGAGCGCTTCGAACATGCCCCACTGGCCGGTACCGGGCGCCATGTGCGTCTGGACCAGATCGTCGACCTGGGCGCTGATCCGGCCGACGACGCGCCCATCGCGCTCCGCCAGCCACATCTGCGCCCGACCATGCCCGAACCACGGGTTTTTCTTCGGATTGAGCAGGCCGTGGACTTCGTCCTTCAGCGGCGGCACCCACGCTGGATCGTCCTTGTAGACCGCCCACGCGAAGTCGACGAAGCGGTTGCGGTCGGCTTTGTTGGCGACCGGGCGAACGGCCAGCTGCGATTGAATCGGCATCGCCATCGGCTAGCGTGTTGCGGGCAATCGCGCCAGCCGGCAACCCGAGGTTCATTGCAGCGCCATGATGGCGCCACTATCTCGGTCCAGCACAGAGAGGCACTTATGGGCGATATGGCAATCTCCGAGCGAAGCGCCGGCGGCGCTTCCGAAGCGATCACGCGTCCCGGCCGTGCGCCCGTGGCGGACGACAAAGCGATGCTGCGCGCCGCGGCCAATCTGACGCGCGATCTCAATGTGCCGCGCGCGGCGATTTATTGGACCGACCTGATCGTCTCGGCGCTGATTGGTTACGCCGCGCTATTCGCCGCGATGGTCGTGACTTCGCCGCTGGTGGCGGTCGCCGCCGGCCTCGTCGCCGTGCTTGGCCTCTATCGCGCCGGCAGCTTCATCCACGAGCTCACCCACATCAAGCAGGGTGCGGTTCGCGGCTTTCGGCTGGTGTGGAACCTGCTGATCGGAATCCCGCTGTTGGTCCCCTCGTTCATGTACGAAGGTGTCCACAACCAGCACCACGCCAAGACCTATTACGGCACCGCCAACGACCCCGAATACCTTCCACTGGCACTGATGAAGCCGTGGACGCTGCCGCTGTTCCTGGTCGCGTCCCTGCTGGCCCCGGTCGCCCTGCTGTTCCGGTTCGCCGTGCTGACGCCACTGTCGCTGTTGTCGCCGCGGCTTCGCGCGCTGGTCGTCGCCCGCTATTCGGGGCTGCAGATCAATCCGGCATTCCGCCGCAAAGCGGCTGACGGCGAACTCGCCCGTCAATGGCGCTGGCAGGAAGCCGCGACCAGCACCTGGGCGATCGCATTGCTGGCGATGGTCGCCACCGGTATCATTCCGTTGCGCGCCTTTGGCATTTTCATCGCCATCGCCGCCGGTGTCATGCTGGCCAACCAGGTCCGGACTTTGGTCGCGCACCTGTGGGAGAATGATGGCGACCCGATGAGCGTTACCGCCCAATATCTCGACAGCGTCAACGTGCCGCCCCCGGCGGCCCTGCCGGCGCTGTGGGCGCCGGTCGGCCTGCGCTACCATGCGCTCCACCACTTGCTTCCGGGTCTGCCCTATCACGCGCTCGGCGAAGCCCACCGGCGCCTGTGCGCGGAGCTCGACTCCGCTTCCATCTACCACCGTTCGAGCCATCGCGGCCTGTCGCCGCTGGTGGCGCGGCTGGCGCGGAGCAACTGGAGCCGCTGAGCCCTATTCCTCCGAGCGAATAAGGACGGTCTCGCCGATCAGCAGGAATAGGACGAACGGCGCCCACGCGGCGAGCAGCGGCGGGTAGGCCCCGACATTGCCCATCGCCAGGCTGAAATTGTCGGCGACGAAATAGGCAAAGCCCA
>JBDTMX010000126.1:0-4635 GCA_039934055.1 Sphingomicrobium sp.
TCTGCTTGGGGAATTTGACCGGCTCGTTGCCGTCGCCGACGAAGATGTTGCGCGACTGCTCGAACAGCTCGTCCATGCCCGCCTTGCCCGCGCCGGAGACCGATTGGTAGGTCGCCACCACTACGCGCCGAATCGTCGCCGCGTCGTGCAGCGGCTTCAATGCCACCACCAGCTGCGCGGTCGAGCAGTTGGGGTTGGCGATGATGTTGCGCTTGGTGTAGCCGGCGATCGCCTCGGGATTCACTTCGGGCACGATCAGCGGAACGTCGGGGTCCATCCGGTAGAGCGACGAATTGTCGATCACCGTGCAGCCAGCCGCGGCGGCGCGGGGCACATGTTGCATGCTGATGGCCGATCCGGCGGCGAACAGTGCCATGTCCCAGCCGGTGAAATCGAAATGGTCGAGGTTCTTGACCTTGAGGGTCTCGCCCGATTCCCCGAAATCGACCTCGTCGCCGGTCGAGCGGGCGGAGGCGACCGCGGCCACCTCAGCCAGCGGGAATTGCCGCTCGGCGAGGATGTTGAGGATCTCGCGGCCGACATTGCCGGTCGCTCCAACCACGGCGACCCGATAACCCGTCATGAATCCCTGTCTCCCAGAGAGCCCGCGGAGCGGCGGGCCAACGACGCCTAGATAAGGCCTGCAAGATGCGCCGCAAGGGTCAAACCGGCAACCGCCGAGCTGACTGCTCCGACGAGCGTCCACCAGCCATGGTTGCGCCGCCAAGCGAGAAAATTGACGATCGTGAATACGCCGAGAAAGACGAAGCTTGCCGCCTGGACCAGGTGCTGGAGCCCGCCGATCAGCGCGAAGACCAGCGCCACCGCGGCGATGATCGTCACCCCGAGGTAGGGAGTTCCGCCCGCGTCCTGCTTGGCAAAGGCCGCTGGAAGATCGCCCGCCAGCGCAACATCGCGCGACAGGCGAGCGGTTGCGAACAAGGTGGCGTTGATCGCCGAGCCGGTCGAGAATGCAGCAGCAATGGTAACAGCGACGAACCCGATGGTTCCGAACGCGGCACGGCCCGCCTCGGCCAGCGCGACATCCTCTTTCGCCACCACCGTTGCGGCGCCCACCAGCATCGGGGTCCCCAGCGCGACCAGCACATAGACCACAATCGCGCTCAAGATCGCCCATTCGATCGCGCGGCCGATCAGCTTTTCACGGTCCTTCAGTTCGTCGTAACCGTAGGTGAGCAGCTGAAAGCCCTCATAGGCCATGAACACCGTGGCCGCGCCGATCACCGTGCCGGAAATGCCGGGATCCGTGCCGGGAAGCACCAACCGTTCGGGAGCCCAGCGGGCGAGTCCGAATGCTGCCAGCGCCAGCAGAACGGCAAGCTTGCCCCATACCGCGATCACCTCGACAATCGCCGCTTCGTGAATGCCGATCAGATTGATCCCGGCAAGGATGATGATGGCCGCCGCCGCCGCCGCACCGGGCACCCAGGGCGGTCCCCCGACGGCAAAGCCCAGATAGGCGCCGAAGGTATAAGCGTAGACCGAAACGGTGAGAATGTAGCCGGCGATCAGCAGCCAGGCGACGCCCCGCGCGGCGCGGACATAGCCTTCGGTCTTGAGAAAGCGATAGGCGCCGCCGGAGCGGCCTTCCTCGACCGTCAGTCGGGCATAGCTGTGCCCGGTAACCAGAGCGATCAACCCGCCAATGACGAAACTCAGCCAGGCATATTCACCGGCCAGCGCGATAACCACGCCGAGGGTGGCGAAAATACCGCCGCCGATCATCCCCCCGACCGCCATCGACCAGGCCTCGTTAAACCCGAGTTTGGAGCCGGAGCCGGGGGCGCCCGTCTTAGCCACGTGCGCTCACTGCCGTCCGATCAGCCGTCGGTCTTGTCGTTGCCGGTCGCGCCGACCGCCGCCACTCGATCGCCACTCTTGATACTCTCCAGTTGCGAAGCCGCGCGAGTATCGCAAGCGCGCGAGGAAAGCGATATGGCACGCGTCGACGCGTGCGGGAGGGTGCGGATTCGAGCGCCGGGGGGATGATGCGCAAATCGCCATTGCTGATCGCGCTGCTGCTGCTCGCCCTGCTTGCGGCAATGGCGACCAAGTCGCTGCTGGTGGCAGTCCCCGAGGTCAGGACCGCAGCGTCGCCGTCCGGGTTCAACGAATCGCGCGCCCGCGACAGGCTCGCCCGAATCCTTGGCGACGAGCGGCCCCATCCCGCCGACACAGCGGCCAATGATGTCGTCCGCGAGCGATTGCTTGCCGAGCTGCGTGCGATCGGCCTGCGTCCGCAGGTTCGCGACCAGATTGCCTGCAACGAGATCTACAAGGCCCGCGGCGTCACCTGCGCCCGCGTTCGAAACGTGGTCGCGACGATCGGACCCGAGAGTGGACGCAGCCTGCTGCTCAATGCCCATTACGACAGCACCGCTGCCGGCCCTGGCGCGGGCGACGACGGAGCGGGCGTAGCGACGCTGCTCGAAGTGGCCTCGATCCTCAGGCGCGAGCAGCTGCGGCGGCCGGTCATCCTGCTATTCAACGAAGGCGAGGAACTCGGGCTGATCGGCGCGCGCACGTTCCTCGCCGACCCGCTGAGCCATGACGTCGACAGCCTGATCAATCTGGAAGCGCGCGGGGTCAGCGGCCCGGTCAACATGTTCGAGACCAGCGTGCCCAATGCCGCGGCCGTCGTGGCGTTCGCGCGCGCGGTCGCTCATCCGGTCGCCAATTCGCTGGCGACCGACGTCTATCGGCTGATGCCCAACTACACCGACGTCAACAGCTTCGCGACACGCGGCTGGCTGACGCTCAACTTCGCGATGATCGGGAACGAAACCCGCTACCACAGCCCCGGCGACAATCTCGCGGCGCTCGACCCGCGCAGCCTCCAGCACATGGGTGACCAGACTCTCGCCGTAGCCCGCGATCTCAGCCGCGGAGTCCCGCAGGCGAGCGGCAACCGCATCTTCATGGACGTGCTCGGCCACTGGCTGGTCGAGTTGCCGCAAGCCATCGGCATGGTTCTCCTGGGAGCGTTGCTGATCGGCTTTGCCTGGCTCGCCTGGCGCCGCAGAGCACTCGGACGCGGGCTCGCAGTGATCGGCGGCGGCGTCCTGCTCGGGACCGCGCTGGCGTGGCTTGGAACAACCGCGGTCGGGATTGCCCGGCCGGGAATGTTCTGGCGCGCCTATCCCGTCTGGACATATCTTGCGGTCTACGCTTCGGCGCTGGCGGCGGCAGTCGCGGTTTTGGCAAGCATCGGCCGAACATTGGACAGCCGCCAGCTTCGCGCGGCCTATTGGCTGGCCTTCCTCGCGTTCGGCGCAGCGGTGGCCGTGGTCGCGCCGCGCGGCATCATCTATTTCTTGTTCCCGCCGCTGGCGTTCGCCTTCGGGGTGGTCGCAGGCCGCCAGCGTCGCCACGCCGAGCAGGCCGCGGCGTGGATCGCGTGCGTGCTGCTGTACCTGACGTGGGGCGCCATGGTCGGACAGCTCGAGGAGTTGCTCAACCAGGGGCCGATGTGGATTTTCGCGCCGCTCGGTCTGCTCGTGGCGATGCCGGTACTGGTCGAGGCCAAACCGTTGATTACCGAAACTCGCGCGCGCACCGCGATCGGAATCGCCGCGCTGGTCGCGTTGGCCGGCTGGTTGGCGGCAGCCGCGGCTCCGGCTTATTCGGAAGATAGGCAGCAGCAATTCGTGATCGAGCATGTCACCGACATCGCGACCGGCCGGTCCAAATGGTCGATCCTCAACGATCTCGCGCCGCTGCCCGAGCGGTTCAACGCCGCCGGCAAGTGGCGGCTGGGCAAGCTGCCGTACAGCGACCGCAAGCGCTGGCTGGCAAGCGCTCCGACGGCGCGAGGCCTCGCGGCGCCCGCGATCCAGATCGTTGGCCGCCGCGTCGCGGGCGGTGCGCGACGCGTAACCGTCCGCATCCAGTCGAACGGTGCCGAGACGGTCGCGCTGGTCGCGCCCAAGGACGCGCGGATCGTCGCCGCCGGGACCGGCGCGTTTGTGCGGTCGATCGACCGCCGGGCAGCTGGCGACCGCTACGTCGTCCGCTGCTTCGGGCGGAGCTGCGATGGCCTGGCAATGGACATCGTGATCGCTAAGGCCGGTCCGATTGACGTCATCGTGCTCGGCTCGCGGTCGGGGTTGCCGGCAAGCGCCAAGCCCCTGGTCGGCGCCCGGCCGAGGTTCGCGCGGCCTCAATATTCGCCGGATGCGACGATTACGATTAGCCGGCTGCGGCTCTAAGCATAAAAAAGGGGCGGGAAGCCGAAGCTCCCCGCCCATTTGCGATAAGCTGTTCCCGCGAAAGCTCAGCCCTCGGCCTTCTCCGTCTTGGGCTCGGCCTTGGCTGGCTTGGGAGCCTTGGCCTTGGCCTTGGCTTCGGCTTTGGCTTCGACCTTGGCCTCGGCCCGAGCCGCGTCACGGCGCGGATCGCGGCGCTCGGCAATGCGCGCCGACTTGCCGGTGCGGCCGCGCAGATAATAGAGCTTGGCGCGGCGGACGGCACCGCGGCGGACGACCTCGATCGAATCGATCGCCGGTGAATAAAGCGGGAAGACGCGCTCGACGCCCTCGCCGAAGCTAATCTTGCGGACCGTGAAGCTGGAGCCGACGCCCTTGTTGGAGCGGGCGATGCACACGCCCTCGAAAT
>JBDTMX010000127.1:0-5510 GCA_039934055.1 Sphingomicrobium sp.
CCACCGTTGCCATGCTCACCGCAGGCGGTCTCGCGCCGTGCCTCTCCTCCGCCGTTGGCGGCCTGATCGAGCGCTATACCGAGGTCGCACCGGAGGTGCGGATCATCGCCTACCGCAACGGCTACGCCGGCCTACTCACCGGCACATCCGTGGAAGTGACCGACGAGGTGCGGGCGGTTGCCGGAAGGCTCCACGCGTTCGGGGGCAGCCCGATCGGCAACAGCCGGGTCAAGCTCACCAACGTCGATGACTGCGTTAGGCGAGGCCTCGTCCAGCCCGGGCAGGACCCGCTGCACGTGGCTGCCGAGCAGCTCAGCCGCGACGGTGTCGACGTGCTGCACACGATCGGCGGCGACGACACCAATGGCACCGCCGCCGACCTCGCGGCGTATCTGCGCAGCATTGGCTACCCGCTGACGGTGGTCGGGCTGCCCAAGACTGTCGACAACGACATCGTGCCGATCCGCCAATCGCTCGGCGCGTGGACCGCCGCCGAGCAAGGCGCCGTCTACGCCCGCAACATCATCGCCGAGCACTCGTCGAACCCGCGGATGCTCGTCGTCCACGAGGTGATGGGCCGCAACTGTGGGTGGCTCACCGCGGCCACCGCGCTCGCGCACCACCAGTGGGTCGAAGGCGCGCAGTTCGCCGAGTGGCTGGAGAACTCCGCCGCCCGCTGGGACGTCCACGCCGTCTTCGTGCCGGAGCGGCCGTTCGACATCGCCGAGGAGGCCAGGCGTCTGCGAACCACAATGGACGAGCAGGACGGCGTCAACCTCTTCATCTCTGAGGGCGCCGGCGTCAGTGAGATCGTCGCCGCCATGGAGACGGCGGGCGAGGACGTGCCGCGCGACCCGTTCGGCCACGTCCAGCTCGACAAGATCAACCCGGGCCAGTGGTTCGCCAGGCAGTTCGCCGCCGAGCTCGGCGCCGACAAGGTGCTGGTCCAGAAGAGCGGGTACTTCTCGCGCTCGGCCGCCGCCAACGCCGCCGACCTCGCGCTGATCCGGGAGTGCACGAACTACGCGGTGGACGCGGCGCTGCGGGGTGAGTCCGGAGTGGTGGGCCAAGACGAGGAGCGGGGTGACGAGCTGCGGGCGATCGAGTTCGAGCGGATCGCGGGCGGCAAGGCGTTCGACGCGTCGGTGCCGTGGTTCACCGACCTGCTGCGCGATCTGGGTCAGGCCTGACCGGCACGACGCGCCTCGTATCCACAGAATATCGCAAGCTCGGAGGCCGCGAGCCCTAGACCCCCGAATCCGCGGCTCCTACCTTGTGGTGGTGAAAGCCGCGCTCAACGTCGACCAATCCGTAGCCGGCCAGCCGTGGCGCTGGCGGCGCTCGGGGACCGAGCCTGGACTGGCGCCGGATGCGCTGGTCGACCAGCTGCTGCTCGCCCGCGGCGTCGAGCGCGCCGACCTCGCCCGCCACCGCAACCCGACCATCCGCGACTTCCTCCCCGACCCGTCCTCGTTCCAGGACATGGACAAGGGCGCGAAACGCCTCGCCGACGCGGTCGAGGCGAGCGAATCCATCGCCATCTTCGGCGATTACGATGTCGACGGCGCGACCAGCGCGGCGTTGCTGGTGTTGCTGCTGCGTCGCCTCGGCGCTGACCCGATGATCTACATCCCCGACCGGCTGATGGAGGGTTATGGCCCGTCGGGTAAAGCGCTGGTCGAATTGAAGCAGCGCGGCGCGAGCCTGGCGGTGACCGTGGATTGCGGCGCGCAGGCGTTCGAGGCGCTGGAGGAAGCGAAAGCCGCTGGCCTCGACGTGATCGTGGTCGACCATCACCAGTGCGCGAGCCTGCTCCCGAACGCGTTCGCGATGATCAATCCCAACCGGCTCGACGAAAGCGACCTGGGCGCGACCCACGGCCATTTGGCTGCGGTCGGCATGGCGTTCCTGCTCGGTGTCGCCTTGCTGCGCGAGCTGCGTAGCCGCGGCCGCTTTGTCGGGGTCACGGCCGAGCCCGGGATCATGGACCTGCTCGACCTGGTCGCACTGGGCACGGTCGCCGATGTCGCGCGGCTGAAGTCCTTGAACCGCGCGTTCGTCACCCAGGGCCTCAAGATCATGGCCGGGCGCCAGAATATCGGGCTGTCGGCGCTCGCCGAGGCGGCCCGGCTGGTCAAGCCGCCGAGCTGCCGCGATTTGGGTTTCGCGCTTGGGCCGCGGATCAACGCCGGCGGCCGGGTCGGCAAGTCCGACCTCGGTGTGCGCCTGCTGACCTCGACCGACCCCGAAGAAGCGCGGACCATCGCTGCCGAACTCGACCGCTTGAACGACGAGCGGCGCACGATCGAGACGTTGGTTTCCGAGCAAGCCACCGAGCAAGCGCGGGCGCAGGCCGACGCGCCGGTCATCCTGGTGATGAGTTCAGGCTGGCACCAGGGGGTAATCGGCATCGTCGCCGGCCGCCTCAAGGAGCGCTTCGGCCGCCCGGCGATCGTCATCGCCGAAACCGAGGACGGAACCGGCAAGGGCTCGGGCCGGTCGATCAGCGGGGTCGATCTCGGCGCGGCGGTGCTGGCAGCCAAGGACAGCGGACTGCTGATCGCCGGCGGCGGCCATGCGATGGCGGCCGGGTTGACGCTGCCTGTCGGCGGACTCGAGCCACTCCGCGCATTCCTTCACGAGCGCCTCGCCGCCGACATCGAAGCGGCGCGCGGCGGACGGGCGCTGCTGCTCGACGCGCTGGTGGCACCCGGCGGGGTTGCAGCGACGCTGTGCGACGCGCTCGACACGGCCGGGCCTTATGGCGCCGGCTGGCCCGCGCCGCGGGTCGCTGCTGGCCCTGCCCGGCTGATCAAGACCAGCATTGTCGGCGACGGACATGTCCGCGGGCTGGCGTGCGGCGACGACGGCAAGAGCTTCAAATGGATCGCCTTTCGCAGCGCCGCGACCGAGCTCGGCCAGGCGCTGCTCGCATCCCCCGGCGACAAGAAATGGTGGCTGGCCGGGACCATCAAGCGCGATGAGTGGAACGGCGGCAACGCGGCCGAGATGCATCTCGAGGACGCGGCGCCCGCCTGACCCCGGCTTGCTTGACCCTTGGGGGCCGCTCGCCTAACCGGCGAGCCGCTTCACGGCCCCATCGTCTAGTGGTCTAGGACGTCGCCCTTTCACGGCGAAAACACGGGTTCGAGTCCCGTTGGGGTCACCAGCGTTATATATTCCAAGGACTAACGCTATTGCGATGCAGCCGAGCCGTCCGATCGCCCACCCACCCGCGCTCGACGCCCACGAACTCAGCCTGTTCCTCGACTTCGACGGCACGCTGGTCGACCTGGCTGAACGCCCCGACGCGGTTGTTGTTGGCGACAATCTAACGGCGCTGCTGTCGAGATTGGCGCGGCGGCTGTCGGGCCGATTGGCCCTTGTCAGCGGCCGTTCGATCGCCCAGCTCGACGTGTTGATTGGCCCCGACGCGCGCAACCTGGCGACGGTCGGCAGCCATGGTGCCGAAATCCGCGCCGTCGGCGGCAGCGTAGCGGGCGGCGAAAGGCCAGCCGGCCTGCAGCAGGCGGAAGCCGCCTTTCGTGAGGCTTTTGCAGGCCGTAAGGGGATCATCATCGAAGTGAAATCATTGGGCGTCGCCCTCCATTATCGACAGGATCCCTCGTCAGAGGCGGCGGCGCACGCGCTCGCCGAGCGGTTGGCCGCTGCCAATGCCCTCGAGGTTCAGAAGGGAAAGATGATGGTCGAGCTGCGCGCCGGCGGTCACGATAAGGGCAGCGCGATCGCCGCGCTGATGCGGGGACCGCCTTTCGAAGGCCATATGCCGGTCTTCCTTGGCGACGACGTGACCGATGAGCCCGGGTTCGAGCGCTGTGCCGCAATGGGCGGGGCCGGCATCCTGGTCGGCCCGGAGCGGCCGACTGCCGCCGCGTATCGCCTCGCCAGCGTCGCCGCGGCGCACGACTGGCTGGCTGCTTTGTGACCGCAACCCTCGACCTGTGGCCGATCGGCAATTGCCAGGTCTCGGCGCTGATCGACCGATCGGGCCGGTTCGTCTGGGGCTGTCTTCCGAGGATCGACGGCGATCCGGCCTTTTCATCGCTGCTCGAGGATTCTCCTCCGGCCGGCGAGGGCGCGTTCGGCTTCTGGGAGATCGACCTCGAGGGGGTCACGACGATCACCCAGGCCTATCTGCGCAACACGCCGATCCTGGTCACGCGCCACACCGATGCCGACGGCAATGCGATCGACGTGATCGATTTCGCGCCGCGCTTCCGCCGCAGCGGGCGAATGTACCGGCCGACCGCCTACGTCCGGATCGTGCGGCCAGTCGCTGGCTCGCCCCGGATTCGCATACGGCTCCGCCCGGCGAAAGCGTGGGGCAGCGCCCCGGCCGGGCGCACCCGCGGGTCGAACCACATCCGCTACTTGCTTGACGATAGCGTAATGCGCCTGTCGAGCACCGCGCCCGTCGGCTGGATCGAGGATGAGCGCCTGTTCCGCGTCGAGCGCCCGCTGCATTTCTTCTTCGGCCCGGACGAGAGCTTCACCGGCGAAATAGCGGCCGCTCTTGAATTGATGCTCGACCGGACGACCGACGAATGGCGCCACTGGGTGCGCGGGCTGGCAACGCCGCAAGAATGGCAGGAGGCGGTGATCCGTTCGGCGATTACGCTCAAGCTGTGCCAACATGAGGAAACCGGCGCAATCGTCGCGGCGATGACCACGTCGATCCCCGAATATGCCGATTCGGGCCGCAACTGGGACTATCGCTACTGCTGGATCCGCGACGCCTATTACACCATCCAGGCGCTCAACCGCCTCGGCGCGCTGGACGTGCTGGAAGGCTATCTCGAATATCTGCGCAACATCGTCGACAACGCTGCCGGCGGGCATATCCAGCCGCTGTACGGCGTTGGCGGTGAGCAGACCCTGACGGAGTGGGAAGCGCCCGGCCTCAACGGCTACCGCGGCATGGGACCGGTGCGTGTCGGCAACCAGGCGTACGAGCAGGTCCAGCACGACGCCTATGGGCAGATCGTGCTGTCCAACGTCCAGGCATTTTTCGACCATCGTTTGCTGCGCATGGCTGGCGTAGCTGATTTCGAAGCGCTGGAGCCGGTCGGCGAGCGCGCCTGGCAGCGCTTCGACCAACCGGACGCCGGGCTGTGGGAGCTGCGCACGCGGGCCCAGGTCCACACTTATTCAGCGGCAATGTGTTGGGCGGCGTGCGACCGGCTGGCCAATGCCGCGAGCGCGCTGGGCCTCGCCGATCGCGCCACGTTCTGGCGAGACCGCGCCGGCACAATGCGGGCACGGATCGAGGAAGCGGCGTGGCGGCCAGCGACCAATCGGATGTCGGCAACATTC
Organism: Sphingomicrobium sp.; assembly: GCA_039934055.1. Classification (GTDB taxonomy): domain Bacteria; phylum Pseudomonadota; class Alphaproteobacteria; order Sphingomonadales; family Sphingomonadaceae; genus Sphingomicrobium. The sequence goes on from JBDTMX010000127.1 coordinate 5,335, forward strand.
GACGGCGACAATCTCGACGCCAGCCTCATTCAGTTGCTTGAGCTGCGCTTCTTTTCGCCGGACGATCCCCGCTTCCTTGGAACGCTGGCCACGGTCGAGGGCGGCCTGCGACGCGGCTCGAACATGCTGCGCTATGACAGCCAGGACGATTTCGGCGATCAGCATTCGGCCTTCAA
>JBDTMX010000128.1:0-4868 GCA_039934055.1 Sphingomicrobium sp.
GGGCTGGTCCCCGGCAACCGCGTGCTGCTGCGTGGACCCAACACCTACACCATGTTCGCCGCCTGGCTCGGCGTCTTGAAAGCCGGTGGCGTGGTGGTCGCGACCATGCCTTTGCTCCGCCCCGGCGAAATCGCGACGGTCATCGATCGCGCTGAGATCAGCCACGCGATCGTCGACAGCCGCTACATCGGCGACTTCCGCCAGGCGATGGAGCAGACCCGCTTCGTCAAGCATCTCGTCAAATATGACGGCGACCATGGGCACGGTGAATTGGAGACCCGCTGCGCCGATCTCGCGCCGCTGCCGCCCCACGACACCCACCGCGACGATTCGGCCCTGATCGCCTTCACCAGCGGCACCACCGGCGTGCCCAAGGGCTGCGTCCATTTCCACCGCGACATCCTCGCGCCGTGCGACGCCTTCGCGAAGCATTTGATGCCGATGGCGCGCGGCGACATCGTCATGACCTCGGCGCCGATCGCGTTCACCTTCGGCCTCGGCGCGACCCTGCTGTTCCCGCTGCGCTTCGGAGCGGCGGCGGCGACCATCGAGCAGGGCGGCCCGCCGCTGGTGCTCGACGCGATCGCCGAGTTCGGCGTCACCCACCTCGCCACCGCGCCGACCGCATACAAGGCGATGCTGTCGCAACCCGGACTCGATGCGGCACTCAAGACCCTCCGCTATTGCCTCTCGGCCGGCGAGCACCTGCCGGAAGCGACCTGGCATGCGTGGAAAGACCGCACCGGGATTGCCATCACCGACGGCATCGGCGCGACCGAGATGATGCACATCTTCGTCTCGGCGGCGGGCGACGACATCCGCCCGGGAGCGACCGGCAAAGCGGTGCCGGGCTACGAAGCCACGGTGCTCGACCCCGCCAACCAACCGCTTGCAGAGGGCGAAGGCCGCCTCGCGATCAAGGGTCCGACCGGCTGCCGCTACCTCGATGATCCGAGGCAAGCGGACTATGTCGTCGAAGGCTGGAACGTCACCGGCGACACCTACCGCCGCGACCCGCAAGGCCATTACTGGTACGTCGCGCGCAACGACGACATGATCGTCAGCTCGGGCTACAATATCGGCGCGCCGGAAGTCGAGAATGCGCTGTTGTCGCACCCCGCGGTCGCCGAGTGCGCGGTGATCGGCGTGCCGTGCGAAGAGCGCGGACAGAAGGTGAAGGCGTTCGTGGTTCTGGCGGATTTCGCAACGCCCAGCGAGGAACTCTCCGACAAACTGCAAACATTCGTCAAGGACCAGATCGCCCCCTACAAATACCCGCGCGAAATCGAGTTCGTGGATGCACTGCCCAAAACGGCGACTGGGAAGCTCAGGCGGAGTGAGTTGCGCGGGCGGTGATTGGCCCTTTTAGGATCAGCGCGCCCAGGCAAGCCGCCGCTGCGACATCATAGGCAAGGCACCAACTCGGCCACCATGTGGGAACGCCGGGATTGTCGACCAACGCATGGTGGAAGAAGTCGAACACGCCGTGCGCTGCGAGTGCGGCCACAACGACCCACAGACTGGTTCGAAATCCGATTGCGGCAGCGGCGGCGAACGCAATGAATCCGATCGTCTCGGGAACCAGGTCCGCTCCGCCGCCGCCCATTACAGCGAATAAGTCGTAGTAAGAGGCAACCACAACCAGGACGACCGGGTAGAAGGCGCGATCGCGATCGAAGCCGACAATCCTCGCAAATAGTGCGACGGCCAATGCCAACCCGACGCCGACGAGCGCGGGCAGCATTTATTCAAACTCCACAATGATTTGATCGACGGCGAGGCTGTCGCCGGCTTTCGCGGGGGTCGCCTTGACCGTCGCGGCGCGGCCGGCGCGGAGGATGTTCTCCATCTTCATCGCTTCCATCACCGCGACCGGCTGGCCGGCCTCGACCTTCTGGCCGACCTTGACGTCGAGCCGCGTCAGCAGCCCCGGCATCGGCGCGATCAGGAAGCGCGACAGGTCCGGCGGGACCTTCTCAATCATGTGTTTCGACAGCTCGGCGACGTGCGGCGGCAGCACCTGCACCTTGTGGCTCGCCCCGCGCGTCTGCAGCTCCCAGCCGCGGCCGACGCGGCGGACCTGGACAATGCGCGAACGCCCGTCGACAATCGCGACAAGCAGCCGCTGCCCGGGCATCCAGCGGCCGATGATGTCGATCAGCTCGCCGTCATCGAGCACGGCCAGCGTGCCGCCATCATAGGGCTTGATCCGCACTCGATGTTCGGCCGCGTCGATCCGCACGAGGCGCTCCGATGGCAAGGCAATCGTGTCGCCCAATTGCCCGTCGATTTCGGCCGCGCGAGCGTCGGTGATCGCGCCGACCATGCCGGCCAGCACGGCGAGATCCTCGACCAGTTCGGCGTCGGCCGGTGCGCCGTGAAATCCGTCCGGATATTCGTCGGCGATGAAATCGGTGGCGAGGTCGCCGCGCCGGAACCGCGGGTGCTGCATCAGGGCCGAGAGGAAATCGACATTGTCGTTGATGCCGTCGATGACGAAGCTGTCGAGCGCGGCGATCTGCGCGTCGATCGCCGCCTCACGGGTCGGCGCCCAGGTGATCAATTTGGCGATCATCGGGTCGTAGAACATGCTGATCTCGCCGCCGTCCGCGACGCCGTCGTCGATGCGAACGCGCACTTCATATGAGCCACGCCCAGCCTCGTTCGTCCTGAGCGAAGTCGAAGGGCGTTTCGCTGACGTCCGTGCAAGGCGCCCTTCGACTTTGCGCTGCGCGCTCCGCTCAGGACGAACGGTTGGCTTTGGCGGTTGGTAGCGAATGAGTCTTCCAGTCGACGGCAAAAACCCGCGGTAGGGGTCTTCGGCGTAGACGCGGGTTTCGACCGCCCAACCGTCGAGTTTCACGTCCTTCTGCTTGAACGCCAGTTTCTCGCCGGCAGCGACGCGGATCATCTGTTCGACGAGGTCGAGGCCGGTGACTTCCTCGGTCACTGGATGCTCGACCTGCAGCCTGGTATTCATCTCGAGGAAGTAGAAACTCTTGCCGCTCGGGTCGGCGCCGTTGACGATCAGCTCGACCGTCCCCGCCGAATAATACCCGACCGCCTTGGCCAGCGCGACCGCCTGCTCGCCCATGCTTTTGCGTATCGCCGGGGTGACGAACGGCGACGGCGCTTCCTCGACGACTTTCTGGTTGCGGCGCTGGATCGAGCATTCGCGCTCGCCCAAGTAGAGCACATTGCCGTGCTGGTCGCCGAGCACCTGGATTTCGATGTGGCGCGGCGCTTCGATGAATTTCTCGATGAACACGCGGTCGTCGCCGAAGCTGGCGAGCCCCTCGCGCTTGACGCTGTCGAAGCTCTCGCGCACGTCCTTGTCGGACCACGCGAGCCGCATGCCCTTGCCTCCGCCGCCGGCCGACGCCTTGATCATCACCGGATAGCCGATGCCGGCCGCGATCTTGACGGCTTCGGCAGCGGTCGCGATGTCGTCGAGGTGGCCGGGGACGATGTTGACGCCGGCTTTCTGCGCCAGCTTCTTGGACTCGATCTTGTCGCCCATCGCCGCGATCGCTTTGGGCGGCGGGCCGATGAAGGTGATTCCGGCCTTGGCGAGCGCCTTGGCGAAGCTCTCGCGCTCGGACAGGAAGCCATAGCCCGGGTGCACCGCTTCCGCCCCGGTCGCCTTGCACGCGTCAATGATCAGCTCGGCCTTAAGGTAGGATTCCGCCGCCGGCGCCGGGCCGATCCGCACCGCCTCGTCGGCCATTTTGACGTGCGGAGCGCGCGCATCGGCATCGGAATAGACCGCGACCGTCGCGATCCCCATCCGCCGCGCGGTGCGGATCACCCGGCACGCGATCTCGCCGCGATTAGCGATCAGGATTTTTTTGAACATCAGCCCTGTCTATCCGAATTCTTGCGACTGGCGATCCACCACAAGATGCCGCCGCTCAAGCCAATCCCAATGACGAGCGCTTTGAATGTCAGCAAGCCGATTGGGGCGAAGCATTCGGCGCTTAGATCTCCGTAGCGTTCGCAATCGTTTGAAACGCTGTTCAACCAAATGCCAGCGACCAGCACGACGAGTGCCCATATGCCAATAAAGCTCACCAGAATTGTGCGGCTGGGGAATTTCACTCCGCAGCCTCATCCATCGGCGGGCGGTTGTGGCCGAGGAGGCGGAGGACTTCATCCGCCGCATCCGCCAAGTTGGTGCCGGGGCCGAAGATCGCCTGGACACCGGCGGCGCGGAGCATCGCGTAATCCTGCGGCGGAATGACGCCGCCGGCGACCACCTTGATGTCGGCGCGGCCCATCTCCTTCAAGGCCTCGATCAGCTCGGGGACCAGGGTCTTGTGCCCGGCCGCCAGCGTCGATGCGCCGACCACGTCGACGTCTTTGCTGACCGCCATTTCCGCCGCCTCGCGCGGGGTCTGGAACAACGGGCCGGGGATCACCTCGAAGCCCAGATCGGTGAAGGCGGACGACACCAGATTGGCGCCGCGGTCGTGGCCGTCCTGGCCCATCTTGGCGACCATGATGCGCGGCTTGCGGCCAAGTCGCGATGCGACCGCGCTTGTCCCCTCAACCGCCGCTTTCCAGCGCGGATCGCCCCGCGCCTTGCCATAGATTCCGCGCACCGGTTCGGGCTGCGTCCCGTAGCGCCCGAACGCCCGTTCGAGCGCGTCGGAAATCTCACCGAGGCTGCACCGCACCCGCGCCGCGTTGACGCTCAATTCGAGCAAATTACCGTCGTCGCGCGCTCCCGCTTCGAGCGCATCCAGCGCCGCGCGCACTTTTGCCTCATCCCGCGCCGCGCGCATTTTCTCCAACCGCGCAATCTGCCCGCTACGCACCTTGGCCGTGTCGACCTCGAGATAGTCGTGCTCTTCTTCCTCGGCCAGGCG
>JBDTMX010000129.1:0-5014 GCA_039934055.1 Sphingomicrobium sp.
GACCCCATCATTACGAATGATGTGCTCTACCAGCTGAGCTAAAGCGGCAATTCCCGGAAGCGAGTAGCGTGCGCGCCAGTCCGGGGGACTAACTTACGCGCGTCACTCCCTATCAGCGGGCCGTCGGCGCGGCAAGGCGCGGCCGGGATCGCCTTTTCCCACGCCGGCCCGGCGCCGCTGAACGGATATGCTTAACGCTTTGGTAAAGCTTGTCCGCCATTTCTGGGCATGACTGGGGACGTGGGACTTCGCAAAATGGACGGTTTTCGCGAGCATCCGAGTGAGTTCGACCTGCCCGCGGCGGTGGACGCCGCGGCGGCGGACGATGTCGCCGCGGCGATCGGCTCCGATGAGCGGCGGATGCACGTCCGCGCCTATAATTACTGGGTGTCGTTGCTCGATGGCCGCGATTATCCCTCAATCGAGGATCTCGAGCCCGGCAATTTGACTGATTTCGCCGCGAACAGTGTTTTGCTCGACTTCACCGGCGGCGGCGAGGACCCGGTGACGTCCTACATCGGCGCCGCAGTCCGCGAAGAATGCGGCCTCGACGACAAGGTCTCGACGATTGCCGACATTCCGAGCCGGTCGCTGCTGTCGCGGCTGACCGACCATTACCTCCAGATCATCGCCAACCGCGCCCCGGTCGGTTTCGAGGCCGAGTTCGTCAATCACCGCGGTCAGACGATCTGCTATCGCGGAATCCTGATGCCGTTCTCGTCCGACGGCGACACGATCGATTTCATTTACGGAGTGATCAACTGGAAGGCTGGCGGATGCCACGATGAGACCACGATCGTGCCGACGATTGCGGCGAGCGAGCCCGAGACCGGTGATGGGCCGCTCGAGCTCGACACCCCAGCGCACGAGCCGATCCACCACGACGAGCCCCACCTCGCCTGGGACGATGGTCCGCTATCCACCTCCGATTCTGCCGACACTGCCGATGCCAATGATGCGGAGCTGCCGGAGATCGGCCTGGGCGAAGACGCCGGGCTTTCGGACTGGCTGTCGGTCGCGAGGGAAACCGCCGAGGCGGTCAAGTCCGCCGACCACCGCAGCCGCGCCGCCCTCTATCGGGCGCTGAGCCAGGCCTATGATTTCGCGATCGTCGCCCAGCGCGATCCCGACGATTATGCCGAGCTGCTCGAGGATTCGGGCGTCAAGGCCCAAGCCCGCGCGCCGATGACCCCGATCGTCAAGCTGGTGTTCGGGATCGACTACGACAAAACCCGGCTGACCGAATTCGCGTCCGCTTTGTCTTATGCGCAGCGCCAGCAGGTCGAGCTGGGCGGCTTCGAGGCGCTGATCGACGGCCAGGCCGGCGGCCTCAAGGCCCTGGTTGCGGCCGAGCGCCAGGCCCGCCGCCCCGAGCCCCGGCCCGACACCAGCGGCGAAGCGGCCCGCGCCCGGTTGCGCGCCGCAGCTCCGCTTTCGCTGCAATCGCTGCCGGACGACGAGGAATTCTGCCTGGTCCTTACCCGCCGTTCACGGGACGGCGGTCACGAGCCGGTGGCGATTGTCACCGATCAGGCGCTGCTCGAACGCGCCATCCGTCGCGCCAGCTGACCCGACACCCTGTCGACCAGACCCTTCGATAAACACAGGACATGCTTGTCCGCATCATAGCGGCGCGTCTATAGGCCCCGGCCATCGCGGCAGTCGGCGGAGCAATCTCGTAAATGACCGTTCATTCGCGCCTGGCCAAGCCGTTGGTTGACGCACTGCGTTCCGTTCTCACCGCCAATGCCCTGCCCGGCGAGACCGAGGGCTTCGACCGCGCGGCGCAGCACGAAGCCGCGGAATTCGTTGCCCAGGCTGCGGCCAACCGGGCACCGTACGCCAGCGCCATCCTGCTCCAGTCGACCGGCGGCGAAGCCGGCCATCGGCGGATGCGTCTGGTCGCGATCAATGAGGACATGCCGTTCCTGGTCGACAGTGTTGCGGCCGCGATCGCCGCGCGCGGGCTTGCGGTCCATCGGCTGCTGCACCCGATCGTGCCCATCACCCGCGACTCCTCGGGCAAGCTCAAGCAGGTCGGCGAAGGGCCGCCCGAATCGATCATCTACATCGAGCTCGACCGCGCCGATGCGCGCGGCCGGCAGGAGCTGGTCCGTGGCCTGCAGCACGTGCTCGCCGACGTTCGTGCGGCGGTCACCGACTGGCGCGAGATGCTCGCCCAGATGAAGGCCGACGCCAAAATGCTCGGCAAGTGCGACACCGAGGCCGCCGAGCTGCTCAGCTGGCTGGCGAGCAACAATTTCACGCTTCTCGGTCACGCCGACGTCGGCCCAGACGGGCGGGTCGCCAACCCGCTCGGGATTCTCAGGCACGGCGCCGAGTTGTGGAACGAGGCAGCGGCGCGCGCGGCGATCGACTGCCTGTGCAATGAATCGCGGTCGGTGCTGATCCTCAAGGCCGACCGGATGTCGCCAGTCCATCGCCACGTGCCGCTCGACGTGGTGATGGTCAAGCGCCCAGACGGGCAGTTGTCGGTTCACACCGGGCTGTGGACCAGCGAGGCGCTGCGCACGCCGGCCAGCCAGGTGCCAATCCTCCGCGAGCGTTTGGTTAAGCTCGACCGCGAGCTTGGCTTTTCCCCCTCCAGCCATGGCGGCAAGGCACTTGCGCACGCTGTGTCGACGCTTCCGCACGACTTGCTGATCTCATTCAACGAGGAAGAGGTGCGCGCCGCGGCGCTGACCGCCATGTCACTCGCCGACCGCCCGCGTCCGCGCCTGCTACTGCTGCCCGGCGCGCTCAGGCGGCATCTCTATGCTTTCGCCTGGCTGCCGCGCGACGAGCTGACCACGGCCCGGCGCAAGGCCATCGCCACCATGCTCGAGAACGTCATCGATGCCCCGATCAACAGCTGGTCGATCGAGCTCGGCGAAGGCGAGCTTGCACTGATTCGATTCACCTTGCCGATCGACCCCACAGCCGAACTGCCCGACTCCGAGGGTCTCGACGCGGCGCTGGTGGAAATGGTGCGCGGCTGGGCGCCGGCGGTCGAGGCCGAGCTGATCGCCGCGGTCGGCCCGGCCCGCGCCACCCGCCTCAGCCTCACTTACCTGGCTGCTTTCCCCGACGGGTATCGAGCGCGCACCAGCCCCGAGGACGGCGCCGCCGACATCCTGCGATTGAGCGCACTCACAGACGATTGCGACCGCGGGGTTCGGATCTGGCGCTCGGAAATGGACCCGCCCGGCCAGCTGCATCTCAAGACCTATCGCACCGGCGGGCTCATCCCGCTGTCCGACGCGGTTCCGGTGCTCGAGAATTTCGGGTTCCGGGTGCTCGAGGAGATGCCGACCGCGCTCGGCACCGGAGCGCTCGGATACATCCACCATTTCCGCCTGGAGATCGGCAGAGAGGCCGATCTCGACGCGATCCTCCCCCGCGTCACCGAGATCGAGCACGCGGTCGCCTGCGTGCTCAGCGGCGCGTCCGAGGACGACGAGTTCAACCAGCTAGCGCTGTTCGTCGGGCTCGATGCCAAGCCCGTGCAGTGGCTACGCGCCTGGTTCCGTTACCTGCGGCAGACCGGCAGTGCGTTCGGACTGGTCACGGTGGTCGACGCGCTGCGCCGCGCGCCGCGGGCAACGGCGGCGATCGTCGGACAGTTTACCGCCGCCCACGACCCCGGTGCCGGCGCTAGGCGTGAAGCGCATACCGACAAGCAGCGCGATCTGTTCGACGACGCGTTGGCGCGAGTCCGCTCGATCGACGACGACCGCATCCTGCGCCGGATGAGAGCGCTGGTCGAGGCGATCGTCCGCACCAACGCGTTTTCGGAAGCTGCCGGCGAAGCGCTTGCCTTCAAGCTCGACTCGGCGCGGGTGCCGGGGCTTCCGGCGCCGGTGCCGTGGCGCGAAATCTGGATCTATTCGCCACGCGTCGAGGGCATCCATTTGCGCGGCGGACCGGTTGCCCGCGGCGGTATCCGCTGGTCCGACCGCCGCGACGATTTCCGCACCGAAGTCCTCGGCCTGATGAAGGCGCAGATGGTCAAGAACGCGGTGATCGTGCCGACCGGCGCCAAGGGCGGCTTTTACCCCAAGCAGTTGCCGCCGGCCGTGAGCCGTGACGGGTGGCTCGCCGAAGGCACGGAAAGTTACCGCATCTTCATCCGATCGCTGCTTTCGATCACCGACAACCTCGTCAACGACAAGGTGGTTCATCCCGACCACGTCGTAATCCACGATGGCGAGGACCCGTATTTCGTGGTCGCTGCCGACAAGGGCACGGCGACCTTTTCGGATATCGCCAATGCGATCGCGCTCGAGCACGGCTTCTGGCTCGGCGACGCCTTCGCCAGCGGCGGCTCCAACGGCTACGACCACAAGGCAATGGGCATCACTGCCCGCGGTGCCTGGATATCCGTCCAGCGCCACTTCCTCGAGCAGGGGGTCGACGTCCAAAGTGACCCGGTTTCGGTGGTCGGCTGCGGCGATATGTCGGGCGACGTGTTCGGCAACGGCATGCTGATGTCGAAGTCGCTTCGCCTGATTGCGGCTTTCGACCACCGTCACATATTCATCGATCCCGATCCCGATCCCAGGCGTAGCTGGACTGAGCGCAAGCGGCTGTTCGAGTTGCCGCGGTCGAGCTGGGACGACTACGATCGCTCGCTGCTGTCGAAGGGCGGAAGCATATACCCGCGCACCCAGAAATCGATCAGCCTGTCGAAGGAGGAGCGCCGCGCGCTCGGCATCGAAGCGGCCGCGGCCGATCCGGCGACGCTGATCAATGCGATCCTCAGGAGCCCGGTCGACCTGATCTGGTTCGGCGGGATCGGCACCTATGTGAAAGCCTCGACGCAATCCCAGACGGACGTCGGTGATCCGGGCAATGACGCACTTCGTGCGGATGCGCGCGACCTCAGAGCGAAGGTGATCGGCGAAGGCGCCAACCTCGCGGTCACCCAGGCAGGGCGGATCGAATTCGCCGATCTTGGCGGGCGCATCAACACCGACTTCATCGACAATAGCGCCGGCGTCGATTGCTCGGACAA
>JBDTMX010000130.1:0-13624 GCA_039934055.1 Sphingomicrobium sp.
ACCCTCTGCTCCCAAAGCAGATGCGCTACCAGGCTGCGCCACTCCCCGAACCGCCTTGACGGGACGTCCATCGGACATCGGTCATCGAACAAGCGCCCGTTAGCAGCGCGGCCCGGTCCGTCCAACCTTAATGCTTCTTGGCCGGAGCCTTTTCGGATGTGTTGTCGGAAGCGTTAGCCGCGGTGTTGTCCGCAGTGCCGGCTGCGGTGTGCTCGCTGATCTTGGTTTCAATCTTGCTGCCGGTGTCCTTGACGTCGTTGGCGATGTCCCCGGCGATCTTTCCGGCCTCGGTGGTGACGGCCTTGGTGCCGTTCTCGACCGCGCCATTATCGTAACCGAGGGTGACTGCGTTGTTGTTCGGGTCCCTGCTTACCGAGCAGGCTGCCAGCAGCAGAATGGGGAGGATGATTGCGGTGCGCACGGTTGTTCTCCTTGAAACGCCTTCAACGCCGCTTGCGTGCTTTCGCCTGCGGCTCGATCCCGCCGGACAGCATTGCAAGCACAGTGGTCCAAGCTGCCACATTCTGACGCAACCCTTCGGGGTCGACCTTGTCAAGCGTATCGTCGGGCGTGTGGTGGATGTCGAAATAGCGCATGCCATCCTGGTTCAATGAAATCCACGGCGCACCGGCGGCGATCATCGGTCCGACATCGGTCCCGTCGGATTCGCCTTTCTCGTTCTTGACGATGCCCAGCGGAGCCAGTGCCGCCGCCAGGGCAGCAAAGGTCTCCGGCTGATCGGCGAACAGCTTGCTGCCCATCCGCCAAACCCGGTCGGAACCGAAATCGCTTTCCCCGGCAATCGCGTAGCGGTCGCCGGAATGCGCCTTTTGATAGGCCTCGCCGCCAAAGCCGCCCGGCTCTTCCGTGCCGAACCAGATGACCCGGATGGTGTGAAGCGGCCGCCCGGCGTCCATCACCCGCTTCGCCGCCGCGGTGGTGATCGCCACGCCGGCCCCGTCGTCGATCGCTCCGGTGCCGAGGTCCCAACTGTCGAGGTGCCCGCCAACCAGCAGCATCGGGGCCTTGGGATCGCGGCCCGGCACATCGGCCACGACATTGCCGGACTGACCTTCGCCGGTGAAGCGCGGAGTCAGCGTCAAATGCAGCGTAACCGGTTTGCCACGGGCGAGGATGCGGACGAGCTGCTCGGCATCGGATACGCTCAGCGCCGCCGCCGGAATGGGTTTGGCCCCATCGGTAAACGACTGCACGCCGGTATGCGGGCTGCGGTGATGGTCGGTGCCGATCGATCGCACGACAATCGCGATCGCGCCCTTGTTCGAGGCGATCGACGGACCCTGGCGGCGCGGCGCGCCGAACTGGCCGTAGCCCGACCCGTCCTGGGTCGGCATCATGCGATGATCGACGAACACGATCTTGCCTCGCACTGCTGAGTCCGGCGCGGACTTGAGCGCCTCGACGCTGTCGAACGCGACGATTTCGCCGGTCAGTCCCTCGGGGGGCGTTGCGCCGCTGTTGCCGAGCGCGGTCAGCACCAGCTTTTGCGGGAACGGCGCGACGATCTCGGCGGTCTCCACCCCGCGCACCCACACCGGCATCGTGAAGGTTTCGACATGGACGTTGGCGAAGCCGAGCGCCTTCAATTTGGCCACCGCCCAGGCGCGGGCGCGGGCTTCGGCCTCGGTTCCGGCAAGGCGCTGGCCGACCTCGGTCGTCAGCCCTTCGACGATGTTCCACGCGTAGTCGTCCTTGAGCGCCGCATCGCGCATCGCGGCAACCTTGGGATCGGGTATCGGGAGCGGGGGCGGCGGGGTCTGGGCGGCAAGCGGCGTGGCGGCGGCGAGCAGGAAGGCGAAGAAACGATGGTTCATGGCGCCTTGCCTAGCTTCGCGTGCGATCGCTGTCATCGGCCGTTGGTCGAAATTAAAGCAACCGCATTTGCGCGCCCTCGGGCGGGCGGAACAGGTCGCGGCGGAGCGGGAATTTGGCCTGGCGCAGGCCGTATTTCTTGACCGCGATCTCGAACCGCGTGCGGAGCAGATCGGCCCATGGCCCCTGGCCGCGCATCCGGGCGAAGAAACTGGGGTCGTTGTCGCGGCCGCCGCGCATCGCGCGGATGGTCGCCATGACCTTGGCGGCGCGGTCGGGATAATGCTCGTCGAGCCACGCGCGAAACAGCGGCGCCACTTCGTGGGGCAGGCGCACCGGGAGATAGAATCCGCCAACCGCATTGGCAGCGGCGGCGGCCTCGACGATCGCCTCTAGTTCGTGATCGGTGATTTGCGGGACCACCGGCGCGATCGCGACGGAGCAGGGGACACCGGCCTGATTGAGCTGGCGGATGGCTTCGATGCGTTTGCGGCCGCTGGGCGCTCGCGGCTCCATTGTCCGGCTGATCGCCCGATCGAGCGATGTGACCGAGATCGCGACCGAAGCAATGCCGAGCTCGGCGGCGGGCTTCAACAGATCGAGGTCGCGCAATACGCGATCGGACTTGGTGGTGATGGTGAACGGGTGGCGGGTCTCGAGCAGGACCTCGATAACCGAACGCGTGACCCGCCAGCGGTCCTCGATCGGCTGGTAGGGATCGGTGTTGGTGCCCATCGCGATCGTCGCGCATTCGTAGCCCGGCCGCGACAGCGCCGCGTGGAGCAGCTGCGCCGCATTGGGCTTGACGAACAGCCGCGATTCGAAATCGACGCCGGGCGATAAATCGTGGAAGGCGTGGGTCGGCCGCGCGAAGCAATAGATGCAGCCATGCTCGCAGCCGCGATAGGCGTTGATCGAGCGGTCGAAGCCGATGTCGGGCGAGCTGTTGCGGGTGAGGATGGATTTCGGATGCTCGATGGTGACAGTCGTCCGCCGCTTGGTCACTCCGTCCAGCGCTTCGACGCTGTCGAGCCATTCGCCGTCGGTCTCGCGCTCCCTTAAGTTGAAGCGCGTCGGCGTGCTGTTGCGCGTTGCGCCGCGCCCGCGAATCGACTCGACCGGCATCCCTTCATGGTACGCCAGCACTAGAACATATCAAGAACAAATGCTGGCGGGAGTCAGCGCTCCGAGAGTGTGGTGCGGCTAGTCGGGAAGGCCGGCCAGCGGTGCTGGACCAGGGCGTCGAGGGTTGGCGTCTCTTCTCGCGCCAGGCCTTGGTAGACCCACATGTTGCGGAACACCGCCGGCACGTAATAGCGCGTCTCCCAATAGGGGATGCTTTCGATCCACAGCAACGGATCGCCCTTGTCCGGAATCCACGCCCAGCGCGCGACCGGCAGCGGCCCGGCGTTGTAGGCGGCCATCATCCGCGGCAGCTGGCCGCCGGTCGCTGGCGAGCGGCGCATCAGCTCGATGAAGCTTTGGCCGAATTCAAGATTGTAGCGGGGGTCGGTCAGACTAGTCGGCGAGTAGGGCATGCCCCGCGCCCGCGCCATGTCGCCCGCGGTCCCGGGCCGGACCTGCATCAGGCCGACCGCGCCGGCCTGGCTGACGGCGTCGGTGCGGAAGGTCGATTCCTGGATGATGTGAGCGAATGCGAGCGCCGGATCGACCCGCCAACCGGTCAGTGGCGCCCAGCGCGGCCGAGGATACCGGTCCTGCGGAAAAGCGATCGCGCCCGGCTGGCCGTTGTGCGCCAGCCAATATTGGGCACCGGCGAGCTCAAGCCGCTCGGCCAACTCGATCAAGGAATGGTGCTGGGACACAAGGCCGATTCGCGCCTGATGCCGAAGCATGTCCTCGGCCAGGGGGCGCTCGCCGATCTTGACCAGCTCGATTACCCGGCGAATGTTGGGCAAATCCTCGACCGACGGGTCGGCGAAGTGCGGGTCGGGCGGCATGCGCGTGTCCATACCCAGCGTCTCGCGCGCCAGCAGGCCGTAGAAACTCTCGTTGGAGCGCGCTGCCGCCTTTAGCAGTGGGGCGACAGTCTGCGGTCGCCGGCACGACTGCTCCGACCGCGCGGCCCAATAATAAGCTCCGGCGTTGAGTTCGCGCTCGGTGGCGATTGCCGCGACTTCGCGAAAGTCACGCGACGCCGCCTCGCAATCGCCCTGACGCCATGACGCCAGGCCGGAGATCCACGCCGCCCGGGCCGCCCAGTCGCCGCTCGAGCCGACCCGCCAGGTATCGGCGATGCGGCGCGCGTCGGCGTCGCGGCCGTCGGCATAATAAGCCCAGGCGACGCGTTGTGCGGCTTCGGCGCGCGCTTCGAACGACAACAAAGGCGCGGCCTGTACCAGCAGCAGCTCGGCGTTGGTCGGATCGTCGGCCTTGATCAACGGGTCGAGCGCGGCGCGAAGCGTGTCCGCAGCGGGCTCGCCCTGGACCGGACGAGGGCGATATCGGCCCGGCGCCGATCCGAGGAACACCAGCGTCCTCTTGGGAACGATCAGCGGAATGGTGGTGGCGCCGCGGGTCAGCGCCATCCGCGCCAGCTGCTCCGCTTGCGGCAACTCGGGCGCTTCGATGAGCAGCGCCTGGAGCCGAGCAAGGTCAACAGCCGGCGAGCCCTTGGCGGTGTACAACTGGGCCTTGGCGACCGGGGTGAGAATGTTGGGCGGGAGCACGGCAATGCCAGCCTGGGCGGACGCCCAATTGCCACTGCGGATGGCGGCGAACACCTCGCGCCAGTCGCGCGGGATCGGGATTGGCGGGGGAGCGGGCGCCGGGCTGACCACCTTGGTTGGCGGCGGCGTCACAGTGACCGGCCTGACTCCCTTTATCGGGGGCGGCGCCACGGTGATCGGCGGTGGCGACAGCACCGCGGGTTTTGGCTCCTCCGCTGGCGGGGGTTGGTCCGAAATCGGCGCCAAGGGATCCTGGGCAAAGGCGGGAATGGCGCAGAGCAGCGCTGCACATGCGATCAGCCGAACTTTCACGCTTCATCCTCCATCAGCAGCAACAAGTCGCGCCAGGCGAGCGCCTTGTCCGACGAGCGGTTGATCAGGAAGCGTGGGTGGAAGGTCGCGACCGTGCGCACCCCTTCGACCCTGTAGACATGGCCGCGGGCGGCGGCGAGCGGCTTGCCCAGCAATGCCCGCGCCGGCATGTCGCCGAACAGCAGCAGCCTTTTGGGTTTAGCCGCGGCAACGTGACGCCGGGCGATCGTCGCGCAGGCTTCGAGCTCCTCGGGGCTCATCCGTGCTCCCGGCGAATGGAAGCAGGACAAGGACGCGCTGTAGGCGTCGCCGGCGTCGATTCCGATCGCCGCCAGCATGCGCTCGGTCAGTTGCCATGCTTCGCCAGCGATCGGCCGTCCCTCGGCGGCGTCCTCGCCCGACGGCATTTCGGCAATCAGCATGATCGGCGCGGCCTCGATGCCGTGCGGTAGGACGCGCTTGGCACCGTCGGCCGCGAGCGGCAGCGACGGCGCCGTCCCGAGCCAGTCGCGAAACAGATGCAGCGTCTCGAGCGCCTGGCTGACCGCCATAGCGGATGGCGGACGGACATTCGGCGGCGTTGGGGCAGGGGCTTTCAGCCAGTTGCGCGGAGCTTCAGCGATGGCGACGTCGACGCCGGCCTGCAGCCACCAGCCCAGTGTGCTGGCGGCGTCGGCCGCGCTCAATCGATGCTCTTCCTCGCCCATGCGCCATTCTTCACGGCCATTGAATGCGGGGTCAAGGCATTGACGGCGCGGTCAAGGAATTGGCAGTGCACAAGCGGGCGAAACGCCTTGCCCGCGCGACGAGAGCCAAGCGAATGACCATCCGCGAATCAATGCAGTATGACGTGGTGATCGTCGGCGCCGGGCCGGCCGGGCTGAGCGCGGCGATCCGCCTCAAGCAACTGGCGGGCGACGCGGGGCGCGAAATATCGGTGTGCGTGCTTGAAAAAGGCAGCGAGGTCGGGGCGCATATCCTGTCCGGCGCGGTGCTCGACCCCAAGGCGCTCAACGAACTTATCCCCGACTGGAAGGACAAGGACGCGCCGCTGACGGTGCCAGTGACCGAGAACCATCATTGGCTGCTGACCAAGACCGGCAAGTGGTCGATGCCGGCGCTGATGCTGCCGCCGTTCATGCACAATAAGGGCACCTACACGCTCAGCCTTGGTAATTTCTGCCGCTGGCTGGCCGGCCAGGCGGAGGAAATGGGGGTCGAGATTTTCCCCGGCTTCGCGGCGGCGGAAATCCTCTATCACGACAATGGCGCGGTCAAAGGCGTCGCCACCGGCGACATGGGCATCGCCCGCGACGGCACGCACCGGCTCGACTACCAGCCGGGGATGGAGCTTCACGCCCGTTATACTTTCTTTGCCGAAGGCGCGCGCGGGCACCTGACCAAGCGGCTGACCGAGGTCTTCGAGCTGCGCAAAGACAGCGGACCCCAGGTTTTTGGCCTTGGTGTCAAGGAGTTGTGGGATATTCCTGCCGACAAGCACAAGCCGGGGCGGGTGATCCACAGCCAGGGTTGGCCGCTCGAAGACGCATGGGGCGGCGGGTTCCTTTATCACCAGGACAATAACCAAGTCGCATTGGGATTCGTCGTCGCGCTCGATTACGCCAATCCGTATCTGTCGCCGTTCGAGGAATTCCAGCGCTGGAAGACCCATCCTGCAATTCGCGCCGAAATCGAGGGCGGCAAGCGCGTGTCCTACGGCGCCCGCGCGATCAACGAGGGCGGCTGGCAGTCGATCCCCGAATTGGTGTTCCCGGGCGGGGCGCTGATCGGCTGCTCGGCGGGGTTCGTGAACGTGCCGCGGATCAAGGGAACGCACACCGCGATGAAGTCGGCGATGCTCGCCGCCGAGGCCGCTTTCGAGGCAATATCCGCCGAGCGTAGCGCCGACCGACTGGAAATCTATCCGAAGGCCTTGCGCTCAAGCTGGGTCGACAAGGAGTTGCGCGTTGTCCGCAACGCCCAGCCGGCGGTGGCGCGCTGGGGCAGCCTCTTCGGCACGCTCTATGCCGGCGTCGACATGTGGCTCGGGCAGCTTGGTCTACGCCTGCCGTGGACGCTCAAGCACCACGCTGACCACACGCGGCTCACGCCCAAGCAGAATGTGCGGCCGATTGCTTATCCCAAGCCGGATGGAGTGCTGACCTTTGACCGCCTGTCGTCGGTGTTCGTGTCCAACACCAATCACGAGGAAAATCAGCCGGTTCACCTGACGCTCAAGGACGCCGACATACCAACGGAGATCAATTTACCGGTCTATGATGGTCCCGAGCAGCGATACTGCCCGGCGGGCGTTTATGAATTTGTCGAAGGCGGCGACGGTCAGACGCGACTGCAGATCAACGCCCAGAACTGCGTCCACTGCAAGACCTGCGACATCAAGGACCCGACGCAGAACATCAACTGGGTGACACCCGAAGGCGGAGGAGGGCCGAACTATCCCAACATGTAACTGGATCGGAATTTCGGCGATCACGGCAGCGGCGCTGGTCGCATCGCCGGCCGCTGCCGCCCGGACCGCGACGCCCCAGAGCTCCGCGCTGGCCTACGTCGAGGCGCGCGCGGCGGCGATGAGCGGCGAGCATGGCCGATCCGCCGAGCTGCTTGCCCGATTGGCAGCGAACAACGTCAGCGACGTCAGCCTCAGCCGCAAGGCGCTTGGCGAAGCGCTCGGCGCGGGTAACTTCAACCTGGCACTGCAGCTTGCACGCAAGTTGCCGCCGGCCGAGCTGACGGTCGATGCCCGACTGCTCCTGATCGCCGACGAATTGCGCCATGGTCGTTCCGACAAGGCCCTGCAAATCGTGACCGGCGCCAACGATGACACAAATTTGCAATTCCTCGAACCGCTGATCAAGGCCTGGGCCGCGGCCGAGCGCCGCGACCTGGCGGCGGCGCTCACCACCATCGACCAGATCCCGGTCAACAGCCTGCTCGGCCCGTTCCGGTTCGAGAACCGGGCGTTCATCCTGCTTCAGTTCCATCGCGCGGTCGAGGCGGAGCCGTTTGCGCGGCGGGCGATCGGTGCCGCTGGCGGACGCGAGAATCGCCTCCGGCTGGCGTTGGCGGACGGCTTCCTTGCCGCGGGCGACCGGGCACGCGCGCTGGCGATGATACAAGGGATGGGAACGGAGACCGGCGCGGCCCGACAGCGGATCGAAGCGGGCAAGCGAACTGGCCTCGTCGTCGATAGGCCGGCCAAGGCCTACGCCGAGCTGCTGCTGAGCATGGCCGTCGACCTCAACCGGCTCAATAATCGTTCGCTGCCGGTGACCATGGTCCAGGTCGCCCGCTACGCCGACCCGCGCAACAGTGCCGGCGCGGTGCTGCTTGGCCTTCTGCTCGATAATCAGGGCCGGGTGGACGAGGCGCTGCGCGTGCTCAATTCGGTCTCGGCTTCGGACCCGTTGGCGGGGCAGGCGCGCGACACCGCGGCGCGGATCCTGGTCGATGAGAAAAGGTATGACCAGGCGCTGGCAATCGCCCAAGCGGCGACGTCGGCGCGCGATGCCGGGGCCAGCGATTTCGCGCGGCTAGGGGACGTGCTGCAGGCGACCAAGCGCTACAACGAAGCGGCTGACGCTTATGGACGGGCGATCGGCCTGACGCGAGCACAGGGCCAGCAGAGCGACCTTTGGCCACTGCTGCTGCTGCACGCGACCGCGCTCGAGGCAGCTGGCCGCTGGCCGGAGGCCAAGCAGGCGCTGCAGTCGGCGCTGGTGCTGGCTCCGGACCAGCCGCTGATCCTCAATTTCCTCGGCTATGCCAAGCTCGAGCGCGGGGAAGATCTCGATGGCGCGGAGTCGATGATCCGTAAGGCCAGTGCGCTTGCCCCCGAGGATGCGTCGATCACCGATTCGCTCGGCTGGGCGCTGTACAAGCGCGGGCGTTTTGCCGATGCGATCGAGACGCTTGAGCGCGCCGCGGCCAAGGATCCGCAGCAGCCCGAAATCCACGAGCATCTGGGCGACGCGCTTTACACCATCGGGCGGCGCTATGAGGCACGCTTCGCGTGGAGCGCGGCGCTGATCAGTGCCGAGGACGATGTCGCGGCGCGCATCCGCCTCAAGCTCGCCGCCGGGCTGTCGCCGGCCACCGCCGCTCCTTGAGCGCTCACTCCGAGACCGCCTACGCGAAGCTCAACCTGGCGCTTCACGTCCGGGGCAAGCGCGCCGACGGGTATCACGAGATCGAGACGATCTTCGCCTTCTGCGAGGATGGGGATGAATTGAGCGGCGAAGGGGCGGACGATCTGTCGCTGGAAGTCAGCGGACCATTCGCGGCAGACATTCCGGATAATGACGCGAATTTGGTGATTGAGGCCGCGCGGGTGGTTCGACTGGCGACCGAGGTCAGCACGGGGGCCAGGCTTCATCTGGTCAAGAATTTGCCCGTGGCATCCGGAATCGGTGGCGGATCGGCTGACGCGGCGGCGGTACTGCGGTTGCTGACCAGACTCTGGGATATTCAAGAACCACTAGCAGCGGAAGTTGCGCCCTTGCTCGGGGCAGACGTGCCGGCCTGCCTGCTTTCGCAGAGCTGCCGCGGGGTCGGCGCTGGTCACCGCATAAAGCTTGTTGAGCTTGGCCTGTCCGGGTTTCCGGTCCTGCTCGTGAATCCGCGCATCCCGATTTCGACAAAGGCGGTTTTCGAGCGCTGGGATGGGGTTGATCGGGGACCACTCGAATATTGGCACGAAGGGCGTAACGATCTGGATGCGGCTGCGACCTCGCTGGTGCCGGAGGTCGCCGAGGTGCTCGCATGGCTTCGTCAGCGGCCAGGAACGGATTTCGTGCGCATGTCGGGCAGCGGAGCGACTTGTTTTGCGCTGTTCCGTGATGAGGCAATACGAGACCGGGCCGCAAGCGAGGTTCCGCAGTCCTGGTGGCATCTGGCGACGCGATTGCGCTAGAGGGCGCTGATGCGCCCGATCCTGATCGCTTCCGAAATGGCTGCCGCCGAGCAGCGCGCTATCGATGGCGGTACATCCGTTGAGCAATTGATGGAGCGGGCCGGGGCCGCGCTGGCTGAAGCGGCCTATCGCTATGCCGGGCCGCGGCCGACGCTAATCCTGTGCGGGCCGGGGAATAACGGCGGCGATGGCTATGTCGCCGCGCGCCATCTTTCTGCGCGTGGGGTGGCGGTGCGGATCGCGACCTTGGCAGAGCCGAAGAGCGAAGCGGCGATATGGGCGCGGTCGCAATGGAACGGCGAAATCGAGACCTTGTCTCAGGAAACTCAAGCCGCGCCGCTGATGATCGACGCGTTGTTCGGAACTGGCCTCAAGCGCGGACTCGATGACGCTCTAAGCCTTCTGCTTTCCGAGTTGGCGCATGAGGCCGTCGTGGCCGTTGCCTGCGACCTGCCGAGTGGGGTTGAATCCGACTCAGGCGCCCAGCTCAACCCAATTCACTCCTATGACATGACCGTCACCTTTGGTGCGCTTAAGCCCGCGCATCGGCTGATGCCGGCGATGCACCGCTGCGGGCGCGTCGTGCTGGCGGATATCGGCATCGCGGCTGGTGACACGTGGCATGAAATCGGGCGCCCGACGCTCCCGGAGCTCGATCCCGCGAGTCACAAATACAATCGAGGCCTGGTGCATTGCCTGGCGGGCCAGATGCCGGGCGCCATCGCGCTTGCGGCAAGCGCCGCCGCCCGGGCTGGAGCGGGCTATGTCCGGGTCAGCACGTCGCATCCGATCGAAAGGCTTCCGGCGGCGGTGGTCCAGGTCGGCACTGCCGAGGTCAACGATCCGCGGATCAATTGCCTGCTGGTCGGGCCGGGCATGGGTGACATTCCGCAATTGTTGACCCTGGCGCTGACCAGCCAGGCGTCTAAGGTGATCGATGCCGACGGCATTACCCACCTCGGCGATCCCGAACGGTTGCGCGGCCAGGACGCGATCATCACGCCGCACGAGGGCGAGTTCGTCACCTTGTTCGGCCAGATCGCGGGAGCGAAGTCGGAACGCGCGGTCGCGGCGGCGGCGCGATCGGGCGCGGTGGTGATCTACAAGGGTCCGGACACTCTGGTCGCCGCGCCCGACGGCAGGCTCGGGTTCGCCCCGCCCGCTCCGGCGTGGCTGGCCAGTGCGGGGACCGGGGATGTCCTCGCCGGGCTGGTCGCGGCGATGCGGGCGCGGGGGCTGGAACCGTTCGATGCGGCCTGTGCCGCGGTCTGGCTGCATGGCCGCGCCGCGGAGGAAGCCGGACCGGCGATGATCGCTGATGACCTCGTTGCCGCCATTCCGGCGATCCTGTGAGCGAGATCCCTTTGGCCGAGCTGATTGTGCGCATCGCCGCGCGCGGCGAAGGCGTCACCGAAACCGGCCGCCACGCCGCTTTCGCGGTGCCGGGCGACGCGTTGGCGGACGACGGCAGCGTCGCTCCCGGCCCCCACCACCAGGTGCCGCCGTGCCGTCACTTCCCGGAGTGCGGCGGGTGCCAGCTCCAGCATGTCGATGATCAGGCTTTTCGGGCCTATCTCGCGTCGCGCATCGAAGGCGCGCTGGCCCAGCATAGACTGACCACCGAAATCCGCGCGGCCCATCTGTCGCCTCCCAACAGCCGCCGCCGCGCCAGCTTGCGCGCGTTGAAGCTGGGGCAGAAGGCCGTGATCGGCTTCAATTCCGAGCGTTCGCACCAGATCGTCGATATGCGCGAATGCCATGTCTTGAGGCCCGAATTGTTCGCGCTAATCGCGCCGCTGCGGGCACTGCTGAGCAGCGCGATGAGGCCACGCCGAACGGGCGAGGTGGCGCTGGCGCTGACCGACCAGGGCGTCGACGTTAATTTCAAGGGCGTCGATGCGGCCGATCTGGTCGCGGTCGAGCGGCTGACCGAATTCTGTACCGAGCAGAAGCTCGCTCGAATGAGCCTCGACCAGGGACTCGGGCCGGAGACGTTCTACGAGCCGGAGCCGGTGACCGTGACCCTGTCGGGCAAAGCAGTGCCGCTGCCCATGGGCGCGTTCCTCCAGGCCACCGAGGATGGCGAAGCGGCGCTGATCGACGCGGTGCGCGAGGCCGTCGGCGAGGCGCGGCGCAGTGCCGACCTGTTCGCCGGCCTTGGCACCTTTGCGCTGGCGCTGCCCGGCCAGGTCTATGCGGCCGAGGCGTCGCGCGACTCGGTACTGGCGCTCAAGCGGGTGGCGCCGGCAACCGCCGTTGAGCATCGCGACCTTTATCGCCGTCCATTGGACGCGGCCGAGCTGGCGGGCTTCGATGCGGTCGTGCTCGATCCGCCGCGCGCCGGCGCCGCCGACCAGGTCGCCAATCTCGCGGCCTCGTCGGTGCCGCGGATTGCCTACGTCAGCTGTAATCCGGCGACATTCGCGCGGGACGCCAAGACGCTGGCCGAGGGCGGCTACACGCTCGATTGGGTGCGACCCGTGGGTCAGTTCCGCTGGTCGACCCACGTCGAACTGGCCGCCGCCTTTCGCCGCTAGAGCAACCCGCAATCGTGAGCGATCCGCGCGGCGGCGTGGATTGTCAGGCCGATCAGGCACAGCGAAGCGAGGAAAAACAGTGCGAAGCGGTACATCACGACGTTGACCGTCGCTTGCACGATGCTGTGGATCACCCGCAGGCCGACGTAGCCCCAGGCCAGCCAGTAATTGATGCCCGAGCCCATGCCCATCAACGCGATCGTCAGCGCGATCGCGTAGAACAGCGTCGGCTGCTCCATCAGGTGGCTGTAATTGTGCGATTTCCACTGGACCTGGTCGGGCACGACCCCTTCCAGATTGACGCCGCGGCCGCCGACCAGGCCATTGAGGTTGATCCCGGCCTTCTTCATCGCCGGCATGCGGGTCACGACCATCCACAGCATGACCAACAGTGTCCACGCGATCAGCGCCACGACCGGCGCCAGAATTGGGCTATATTCCATGGTTCATCTCCCCCCAGAGGTGGCGGGAGCTTGCGGCAGGGGCGGCCGCTGCACAACCACTGTTTTAATCGAACAGCTGGGCGAAGCGGCGCTTCTCGCGAGTTTTCCAGGCACCGCGGTGGTACGCGTCCGAGGCGAGCAGCGGCAGCACGCTGGTCGCTTCGGCGAACACCATCTGCTCCTGCGCGGTCGAGACCTTGCCCCACGATGCGGCTTCCTGGAGCGTCGAGGACGAGCAGGCGCCGTCGCGGACGTCGGCGACGGTGATCTGGACCGCATATTTGTGCACTTCGACGTCCTCGTGGCCGAGGATTTCGGCGCACACCACCGTGTCCTGGGCGAAGTTCTTGGGCACGCCGCCGCCGATCATCAGCAGGCCGGTGGTGCCGGCCTTGATCTTGATGTCGGTCAGCTCGCGGAAGTCGGCGATGCTGTCGAGGGTCATGTAATGGCCGCCGCGCTTCATCGCATCGACCTGATGCTTGACCAGGCCGAAGCCGGCGCTGCTGTCGGTGAACGCCGGGCAGAATATGGGCACGTCGTGCTCGTAAGCGAGCTTGACCAGCGAATTGTCTTTCTTGCCATTGGTCACCAGCCATTTGCCCATCTCGCGGATGAAGGCGCGCGATGAGTAGGGGCGGGGATCGAGGCTGTCGGCGATGGCGCCAATGGTGAAGTCGCAATCCTGCAACTGCGTCTCGTCGATATAGGTGTCGTAGATGCGGTCGATGTAGAGCGAGCGCAACGTATCATCGTCAGGGACTTCATTGGCTTGGTAGTGTTTGTGGCCAAGTGCTTCGAAGAAATCCATGTCGACGATGGTCGCCCCGGTGGCGACGATCGCATCGACCATGTTGGAGCGGACGAGCTCGGCATAGA
>JBDTMX010000131.1:0-3676 GCA_039934055.1 Sphingomicrobium sp.
TGCTGCTGCGCCAAGCGTCGCGCCGTCATCGCGGGGTGCCGCTGGCCGGCGACGGACGGCTGATCGGCAAGCTCAAGCTGCCCTACACCCTGACCGGGGCGCAGCGGCGAGTGATCGAGGAGATCCGCGGCGACATGGCGCAGCCGGTGCCGATGTTGCGCCTGCTCCAGGGCGACGTTGGCTCGGGCAAGACGCTGGTCGCGCTGACAGCGATGCTTGTCGCGGTCGAGGCCGGCGCGCAGGCGGCGCTGTTGGCGCCGACCGAAATCCTCGCCCGCCAGCACCACGCGACCTTGCTGTCGCAGCTCGACGCTGTGGGCGTGCGGGTTGCCATTTTGACCGGCCGCGAGAAGGGCAAGGCGCGCGAAGCGGTGCTGATGGGGCTGGCCGATGGCTCGATCGACATCCTCGTCGGCACCCACGCCATCTTCCAGGAGAAGGTTGCGTACAAGAATTTGGGCCTGGTGGTAATCGACGAGCAGCACCGATTCGGCGTGTCGCAGCGGCTGCTTCTGGCGGCCAAGGCGGAGCGGCCGCCGCACATGCTGGTGATGACCGCGACGCCGATCCCGCGGACGCTGACCCTGACTCAATATGGCGAGATGGACGTCAGCCGGATCGACGAGATGCCGCCGGGCCGGACGCCGGTCGAGACGCGGGTGATCAGCGACGAGAAACTGCCGCAGGTGATCGACGGGCTCGGGCGGCATTTGGCGACCGGCGGCCAGGCCTATTGGGTGTGCCCGCTGGTCGAGGAGAGCGACAAGATCGACAGCGCCGCGGCCGAGCAGCGCGCGGCATTGCTGCGGCAGCGCTTCGGCGAGCGGGTCGGGCTGGTCCACGGCCGGATGAAGGGGCCGGAGAAAGACGCGGTGATGGGGGCGTTCGCGAGCGGCGGGCTGGCGGTGCTGGTCGCGACCACCGTGGTCGAGGTCGGCGTCGACGTGCCCAACGCGACGCTAATGGTGGTCGAGGGCGCCGACCGCTTCGGCCTTGCCCAGCTCCACCAATTGCGCGGCCGGGTCGGGCGTGGGGAGGGCCAGAGCATTTGCCTGCTGGTGCGCGGCCAGAGCTTGAGCGAGACGGCCCACGCACGGCTGGCGTTGATGCGCGAAACCAACGACGGCTTCCGCATCGCCGAGGAGGATCTGCGGCTGCGCGGCCCAGGCGAGATCCTCGGCACCAAGCAGTCGGGTGACGTCGGGTTCAGGGTCGCGACGGCCGAGGAAGTCGCCGAGCTGGCGCCGATCGCGCAGAGCGATGCGCAATTGCTGCTCGACCGTGACGGCGGGCTCAAGGGACAGCGCGGGCAGGCGGCGCGGACCTGCCTCTATCTGTTCGAGCGCGACCAGGCGGTGGGCTTGATCAGGAGCGGCTAGCGCGTCAGCAGCCCGTGCTTCTTCTTGCCGAGGCTGATCTTGAGCGGGGCGCCCGTGACCTCGACCAACTGTGCGGGGTCGGTGACAAGCTGATCGCCCAGCCGCACCGCGCCTTCGGCGACCTTGCGCTTGGCCTCGCCGTTGGAGGCGGTGAAGCCAAGGCCCGTCAGCGCCTGCGCGACCGTCATCCCGTTGCCGACCGCCAGCGTCGGCAATTCCTCGCCGCTGCCGCCGGCGAAGGTTGATTTGGCGGTTTCCTTGGCGTTGGTAGCGGCGTCCCGGCCGTGGAGCAGGGCAGTCGCCTCGGTCGCCAGCACGACCTTGGCGTCGTTGATCGCGGCGCCATCGAGCGCTTCCAATTTGGCGATCTGCTCCAGCGGCAGGTCGGTGAACAGCTTGAGGAAGCGGCCGACATCGGCATCGTCGGTGTTCCGCCAGAACTGCCAGTAGTCGTACGGCGACAGCTGGTCTGCGTTGAGCCACACCGCGCCCGACGCCGTCTTGCCCATCTTCGACCCGTCGGCAGTGGTGATCAGCGGCGTCGTGACGCCATACACCTCGGTCCCGTCAATGCGGCGGGCGAGGTCGATGCCATTGACGATATTGCCCCATTGGTCGGAGCCGCCCATCTGCAGCCGCACGCCGGCGCGGCGCGACAGCTCGAGGAAGTCGTAGGCCTGGAGGATCATGTAGTTGAACTCGAGGAAGGTCAGCGGCTGCTCGCGGTCGAGGCGCAATTTGACGCTGTCGAAGGTGAGCATGCGGTTGATGGTGAAATGGCGGCCGACGTCGCGCAGGAAGGGGACATATTCGAGCGTGTCGAGCCATTCGGCATTGTCGAGCAGGATGGCGCCGGTCGGTCCATCGTCGAAGCTCAGCAGCGCCTCGAAAACGCGGCGGATAGAACCGATGTTGGCGTTGATTTGCTCGGGCGTGAGCAGCTGGCGGGCCTCGTCCTTGCCCGAGGGGTCGCCGACCTTGGTCGTGCCACCGCCCATTAGCACCACCGGCCGGTGCCCGGCCTGCTGCAGCCGGCGCAGAATCATGATCTGGACCAGATTGCCGACATGGAGGCTCGGCGCGGTCGCGTCGAAGCCGACGTAAGCGGAGATGGTTTCCTTGTCGGCCAGCGCATCGAGCGCCGCGGCGTCGGTCGCCTGGTGGATGTAGCCGCGGGTCTCGAGCAGCTTGAGGAGCGAGGAACGGTATGCAGTCATGCTAGCCGCTTAGCCAAACCATCACGCAGGCGAAAGCGGGGTCCCGTTTGGGCGGGAATGCGATAGGGAGCGAACGTGAGATTGATTGTCCATCCCGAGAGCCAGGCAGGGGGAGTGGAATCGCTCGGCGGAACCGTCAGCCGGTTCGGCACGACCATTCGCTTCCATTACATGCTGGCGGGCGATGTCGGCCGCATCGTCAGCCCGCCGCCGGCCAGGCCCCGCCGCGCGGACGGGCTGTGGCAGACGACCTGTTTCGAAGCATTCATCCGGAGCGATGGCGAGGCTTATGTCGAGCTCAATTTTTCGCCTTCGAGCGAATGGGCGGCGTATCAATTCGACTCGCCGCGCGAGGGGATGCGCCCGCTCGATCTGGCCGCGGAGCCCGACCTGTCGGTCCACCATTCCTCCGATCTCCTGATCCTGTCCGCGCTCGTCCGCCTGCCAGCGAAATTCAGCCGATCGGGCGCTCCGCTCGGCCTGGCGGCGGTGATCGAGGAGCAGAGCGGGACCAAAAGCTACTGGGCGCTGGGCCACCCGCCGGGAGCGCCGGATTTCCATCACCCGGATTGCTTCGTCGTGCAGCTTCCTTAAGCACGAGCCATGACCCTGTTCGGAATCGACCGGCTGCTCGCCGTGCCGGAACTGCGCAAGCCGCTTGAGGGCCAGCGCGTGGCGCTGCTCGCGCATCCGGCGTCGGTCACGCGCGAGCTGACCCACAGCCTCGACGCGCTCGCTGCCGCCGGGGTAAACCTGACCGCCGCGTTCGGCCCGCAGCACGGCCTGCGCGGCGACAAGCAGGACAATATGGTCGAAACCGAGGACTTCACCGACCCGGTCCACGGCGTGCCCGTGTTCAGCCTCTATGGCGAGGTGCGCCGCCCGACCGGCCAGGCGATGGGGACGTTCGATGTTATCCTGATCGACCTCCAGGACCTCGGCTGCCGCATCTACACCTTCATCACCACCCTGCTGTACGTGCTCGAAGCCGCCGCCGAGCACGGCAAGCCGGTGTGGGTGCTCGATCGCCCCAATCCCGCCGGGCGGCCGGTCGAGGGGCTGACGCTGCGGCCCGGCTGG
>JBDTMX010000132.1:0-29120 GCA_039934055.1 Sphingomicrobium sp.
GCAGGGTCAAACGGCCACCGTCACCGGCAATCGCGCGCTGATGCTCGAGGAGCCGTTGCTGTTCGAGATCGGCAGCATCGAGCAGACCGGGGTGGATTTTACCGACGTCGAGCCGGCAGCGATCCGTATTGGCGGGCTAGAGCGCAAGGCGCCGATCGGGCTGGCGGGATTGTCCGAGCCCGAAGCAGTCCGTCACTATACGCGGCTCAGCCGCCAAAATTACGCGATCGATCTTGGGCTGTTCCCGCTCGGCTCGTGCACCATGAAGCATAACCCGCGGCTCAACGAGAAGGTCGCTCGGCTGTCGGGCTTTGCCGACATCCACCCGTTGCAGCCGGTCGACACCGTCCAGGGCGCGCTTGAGCTGATCGACCTCGTCGGTCACTGGCTGATCACACTGACCGGCATGCATTCGGTGGCGATGAGCCCCAAGGCCGGCGCGCATGGCGAATTGTGCGGACTGCTCGCGATCCGCGCCGCGCTCGAAGCCCGCGGCGACGCGCGGGCGGTGGTGCTGGTGCCGGAGAGCGCGCACGGCACCAACCCCGCGACCGCCGCCTTCGCCGGTTACCGGGTCGAGAATATCCCGGCCAACGACGCCGGCCGCGTCGATCTCGCCGCGTTGAAAACCCGGCTCCGCCCCGATGTCGCGGCGGTGATGATCACCAACCCCAACACCTGCGGCCTGTTCGAGCCCGACATGATTGCGATCAGCGAGGCCGTGCATGCGGCCGGCGCCCTCGTCTATTGCGACGGCGCCAATTTCAACGCGATCGTCGGCAAGGTCCGGCCGGGCGACCTCGGCATCGATGCGATGCACATCAACCTCCACAAGACCTTCTCGACCCCGCACGGCGGTGGCGGCCCGGGATCGGGACCGGTAGTTCTGTCGGCGGCGCTGACGCCGTTCGCGCCGCTGCCGTTCATCGAGAAAGCCGGCGACCGCTTCGAGCTGGTCGAGGAAGAGACGGCGGGCGAGCATCATGGCCGAAGCTTTGGCCGGATGGTCGCGTTCCACGGCCAGATGGGGATGTTCACGCGGGCCGCCGCCTACATGATGAGCCACGGCGCGGACGGCTTGCGGCAGGTCGCCGAGGATGCGGTGCTCAACGCCAATTACCTGCTGCGCAGCCTCGAGGACGTGCTCGACGCGCCGTTCGGGTCGAGCGGGCCGTGCATGCACGAGGCGATCTTCTCCGATCGCGGCTTCGCAGAAGGATTCAGCACCATCGATCTGGCGAAAGCGCTGATCGACGAGGGCTTCCACCCGATGACCATGTATTTCCCGCTGGTCGTCCACGGCGCGATGCTGGTCGAGCCGACCGAAACCGAATCCAAGGCGGCGCTCGACCAGTTCATCGCCGCGATGCGTTCGATCGCCAGCCGCGCCAAGGCGGGTGAACCGAGCCTCAAGGCGGCGCCGATCTATGCCCCGCGGCGGCGGCTCGACGAGACGCTCGCGGCGCGCAAGCCGGTGCTGACCTATCGCGAGCCGGAGCCGTCGCAGGCAGCCGAATAGGGTGGGCGACCGCCGCTTTTACGAAGCGCCTGGGGGCGAAAGCGGCTGCCGGTCGGCGCCGGCGGCGTTACGCAACCGCGAGCCGATCGCCGAGGTTCTGCGCGAATGGCTGCCGAGCAGCGGGCTGGTGCTGGAGATCGCCAGCGGTACCGGCGAGCATGCGGCTTTCTATGCCCAACTCTTCCCCGGCCTCGAGTGGCAGCCGAGCGACGTCCATCCCGCCGCGCTGGCCTCGATCGCCGCGTGGCGCGGGGCGGTCGGTCTGCCCAATTTGCGGCCGCCAATCGTCATCGATGCGAGCCAGCCCGAGTGGCCGATCAAGCGCGCCGAAGCGCTGCTCAGCATCAACATGGTGCACATCAGCCCTTGGCAGTCGGCGCTGGGGCTGTTGGATGGAGCGGCGCGGCTGCTGCCAGCCGGCGCTCCGCTGATCCTCTACGGTCCGTGGCGCACCGAGGATCGTCCGACCGCGCCGAGCAATCTGGCATTCGACGAAGATCTGAGACGCCGCGACCCGAGCTGGGGCCTGCGGCAGGTCGAGGAGTATAGATCGGCGGCGCGGGACCGCGGGCTGGAGCTGGTCGAAACCCGGCCGATGCCCGCCAACAATCTGATGCTGCTGCTGCGCCAGTCCACACAATCGCGTTAAAGCTAGTTTTACTATCCACCGCTACGGTGGGGACCATGGAACAGAACAACGACACGCAAAACCGCCGTTCGCGCCGTTCGAACGTACTTCTCGCCGCCTCCATCGAGGCGTCGGGGGCGGTCAACCGGGTTAAGCTCAGGAATCTTTCGACCGAGGGCGCCCTGATCGAGGGCAAGGACCTGCCGGTGGAAGGATCCGAAGTCCTGTTCCGCCGCAACGATTTGAGTGTCAAGGGTCGCATCGCCTGGGTCGATGGAGGCCATGCGGGCGTGTCCTTCAAGGAGCCAATCCTTCAGGAAGACGTGCTCTGCAACATCCCCAGCCCCAAATATCGCGTGCCGCTCAATTACCGGCGGCCCGGGCTGGCTGTCCAGAAGCTGACAGCGGACGAAATGCGCCGCGCGGAGATCTGGGCCTGGACGCCGGGGCGCGAAGTTCTCGGCGAGTAATCCTCCGCTTGGTCAGCTGGCGGCGCGGAGACGCTCGCGCTGCTCCTGAAGCCAACGATCAACAACGGCAGCGGCAGGACCTTGTTGAAGGTCAATCCAAAGCAACCCAAAGCGCTCCAGCGAACGACGCTTGGCACCGGCGATAGTCCGGGCAAGGTCACCATCACATCGCTGCCGATTTGAAGAGCGATCGGAGTCTCGATCTTGGTTCCCCCCTGCGACACGTCGCACACAGCGACCCGGTGCACGTCGGCGCCGTCGCGAACCCAGATCACGCAGTCGACTTCGATCCGCGGCATCCGCGGGCGTGGGCCTTCCATCGAGGTTGCCAGGAGCTCGACGACGTCGACCGGTTCGTTAAAAGCGACGCCGACCGTATCGCCCTCCACCCAGCGGGCGATGCCATCGACAGACTCCCCGCATTTGAGTTCGATCGACAGCGAGGTGCCGGGCTCGATCGTGCAATAAGCGCGGATCAGCATCCCGCCCGAGGAGATGTTCTTGATCAGGCACAACTCGCGGCGCTCGCCGATTATCATCGAGCCAACTCGAAAGAGCGTCAGCTGGCGATCGCTCTCGCGGCGATCGCCCGGCGCGGGCGGGCCGTCCGAGAGTGAGTAGAGGGTTGTTTCGGCGGGTATTTCTTCCACAATTAGCCTCGTTGCCGGGGGTGCCGACATCACGGCCCGCCTGATGCAATGGGTAGCGACCGACGCCTTACCATTTCGTTGTTCTTCGAGCCGAAGTGGAGCGATGCTCAATGTGACCGACGCGCGCTCGCCGGCAGAAGTTGAATGGCAATTCCGACCGGCGTAGCATGGCGGCGAAGGGACACGTCCATGCGACCAGTCTTGAGCTTGGGAATCCTTGCCGCGCTGGGGCTTGCCGCGCCGGCTGCCGCCCATCCGGTGACGACGGTGCTGGACCCGATCCAGGCCCCGGTCGAGGTCGACCGGACGACCACCACCCAGGACGTCGCGTTCAAGCTCGACCGCTACGCCCGGATGACGGTTCCGGTGCGGCTCAGCGGCCGGGGCCCGTATCGCTTCCTGGTCGACACCGGCGCCGATCGGACCGCGGTCTCGACCGCCATCGCGGCGCAGCTCGGATTGACGAGCGGGCCGATGGCGACGTTGCACAGCATCACCGGAACGTCCGAGGTACGAACCGCGACCGTCCCCCGGCTCGAGCTTGGACCGGACCGCGTGCGCAGTGTCGAGGCGCCGTTGCTGGAAGCCGTCAACATGGGCGCCGACGGCATCCTCGGTGTCGACTCGCTCCGCTCGCAACGGGTGATGTTCGACTTCCAGACGCGGATGATCTCGATTGTCCCGTCGGCGCAAAGGATGGTCCGCGATGAAAAGGACGCGATCATCGTGCGCGGCAAGCTCAGGCGCGGCCATCTGATCGTTACCACCGCGACGGCCAACGGCGTGCCGATGACGGTCATCCTCGACACCGGATCGGAAATCTCGCTCGGCAACGCCGCGCTGCGGGCTCGGCTCGAGGCGCGCCGCAGGTCCGGCCCCCCGGAGCGGATCGAGATGACCTCGGTCACCGGCCAAACGCTGGTCGGGGACGCGTTCCACATGCGCGAGGTTAAGATCGGGGACGTGGCCCTCAAGGATCTCGTGATCCTGTTCGCCGACGCCGCGATTTTTCGTACGCTGGACCTGGAGAACAAGCCGGCCGTGCTGCTTGGGATGAATGCCATGCGGGCATTCAACAAGGTCTCGATCGACTTCGCGCGCAAGCAGCTGCGGATGGTCGTGCCCGAGCAGAGCAGCATCGACACGGCGTTAATGGCGGAGCGGTAGCCCGCGGTTTCACCGGTCGATCGGCGAATTTACCGTCCGATAAGTGACAGGGCCCGCCGGAACGCTGCTTCCTCCGCGGCGCGGAACGCGCTTCGCCCGCGCGGCGGATTGTCGGGCAGGGCGGTGACGAAGAACGCCACCCCGGTGCCGTGGACGCGGTCGATCCACAGGCCCGAACGCACGCCATAGGCGTCGCCGGCGTGGCCGACCCGGACGATGCCGTCGCCGACCGGATCGTCGTTGCAGCCTCGGACGCGGGTCGGGATCTGCTGCGTCGCCAGGCCGTAGCTACAGTAAAAGCCGTGATCGGTGTCGCCGTTGCGGCCGTTGAACCGCCACATCGGGGTCAGCAAAGTCTCGACCGATTGCGGTGAAAGGATTCGTGTGCCGTCGAGGGTGCCGCCGTTGAGCAGCATCCGGCCGACCCGTGCCAGCCCGCGCGCCGAGATCCGAAGTCCGCCCTGGGGAGCGAATAAAGCGCCGTTGGCGCCGGCGCTCCATGTTCCGAGATCGCAGCTGCCATCGGCGGCGGGCAGCACCGGGCAATCCGGGCGCCGGCCACCGAGGTCGTCCTTGACCGGCTTGCCCAGCTGGTAGAGCGCGACCGCGCGCTGGACGGCGGCATCATCGCAGGTCGGCCAATTGTAGCAGGCGTCGAGCTTCATCGGCTCGAGCACCTCGCGGCGCATCCAGAGGTCGAAGCGCTCGCCGGTGACGCGCTCGACGATCGACGCGACGATCGGGAAATTGAGGTTGGAATACATGAAATGACGGTCGCCGGGGCCGTGCGCGGCATCCCACGAGCGCGGGTCCGCCATCACCGCCTGCACGCTATCGCCGAGCGGGATCGCATATTGGTCGTCGTGATCGCGGACCGAGCCGGTGTGCGCCATCAGCATGCGCAGGCTGATCGGCCGAGCTGGGAAGGCCGGGTTGCGCAGGCTCCAGCCGAGCCAGTGCGCAACGTCGCCGTCGAGATCGAGCTTGCCGGCCTCGACCAGCCGCATGACGCCGATGGCGACGACCAGCTTGCTGACCGAAGCGACGCGCACCGGGTCGTCGACAGTGACCGCGCGGCCGGTTTTCGGATCGGCAAGTCCGTCGGCGAAGCTGCCGCGCTCGGCGGTGCGGTCGAAGGCGACGCCGGCCTCGGCGACGGGCGGCTTGACCGGGCCGACGCTCGCGCAGCCCGACAAAAACAGCATCAGCGACGAGAAGAACCAGCGCACCGGGGGAACGTATCACAAAAATGGTGAGCCCTGCTGGATTCGAACCAGCGACCTACTGATTAAAAGTCAGTTGCTCTACCAACTGAGCTAAGGGCCCACGCGGGGACGCCGTTACCCGCGTGGGGCGCGGCGGGCAAGGCGATGGGCGAGGTGGCGGGCGGCGAGCGCACCCCGGACCGCCCAGTTGGGAGCGATCGCGGCCAGCGGGCCGAGTACGAAGCTGCGCGTCGCCAGCGCCGGGTGGGGGACGGTAAGGGCTCGGCTGTGCCACTTGCCGCCGCTCCACGCGACGATGTCGAGGTCGAGCACCCGGCTGCCCCAGCGCCGGCCGCGCCGGCGGCCATAGTCGCGCTCGATCGCCTTCAATTGTCGTAGCATCGACGGCGGGTCGAGCGCGCTCTCGACCAGCGCGACCGCATTGGCGAACTCGCGGCCAGCAGGCCCAAGCGCTGGATTGAGCACGATCGGCGAGGCGTCGAACAGGCCGAAGTCCTGGTCGAGCCGCGCGATCGCCGCCTCGACCACGCCGGCCGGGCGGCCGTGGCGGCCATGCCGGCGGTTCGATCCGATGCCGATCGCGTAAAGGTGCGTGGTTTTTGCCAAAACTTCCGTTCGTCCTGAGCAAAGTCGAAGGGCGGATGCACGGCGCTAGAAGATAGGAACGCCCTTCGACAAGCTCAGGACGAACGGTATGGGGGTCAGGTGCCCAAAGTTTCCCCCGCCAGCCGATCGCCGATCCCGCAGGCCGAAGCGCCGAGCAATTGCCCTTTGTGCCCGCGGCTGGTGCGGTTCCGCGAGGCCTGCCGCGCCGAGTATCCCGACTGGTGGAACGCGCCGGTGCCGGCATTCGGCGACCCGGACGCGTGGCTGGGAATCGTCGGCCTCGCGCCCGGCAAGCACGGCGCCAACCGCACCGGGCGGCCGTTCACCGGCGATTATGCCGGCGATTTGCTCTACGCAACGCTGCACAAGTTCGGCCTGTCCGAGGGGGATTATGGCGCGGACCCGGCGGATGGGCTGCGGCTCAAAGGGGCGGTGATCCTCAACGCGGTCAAATGCCTGCCGCCCGGCAACAAGCCCAGCCCCGAGGAAATCGCGACCTGCCGCCATTATCTCGATGCCTCGCTGATCGCGCTGCCCAAGGTGCGGGTGGTGGTCGCCTTGGGCCAGATCGCGCATGTCGCCGCGGCGCGCACGCTCGGGCTGCCGCCGTCGGCGACCAAATTCGGCCATGGCGCCGAGCATGCCGCGCCCGACGGGAAGGTGCTGCTGTCGAGCTACCACTGCTCGCGCTACAACCAGAACACGCGGCGGCTCGACGCGGCGATGTTCGAGAGCGTGTTCGAAAGGGCGCGTCGCTTGGGTCCTGGCGGAACATTAGACTTGGTGGGTCAATGACGAACGAAATCATCGCTTACGTTTTCGACGACCAACGCTACAAATCGGGAGAGCGCACCGTCAGTTGCATCGTGCGGCGATCCGACCTGAGGAGGTTCATGTCGATCCGCAAACTGGACAGGTTATTCTCCGGATATGCCCTGTTTCACGCGTGGCCTCTCAAATTCTATGTAGGCGTGTGGGGGACTCGGAATGCATCGCGCTTCCGAAGATTCCTGCGGGAGCTCGGCGCTGACGTTCGAATTGAAACTGGTCGGCCCAAAGAAGCAGTATTGAGAATGTTTAAAACCCACGGGAAGCGAAAGCGAGTTCGCTCGCTGAATGACGTTCAGACGTCCTCGACCAGCCGGCCGTAAAGCTCGGGCCTGCGATCCCTGAAAAATCCGAAGGCGGCGCGGTGTTTTTTGGCCGCCGCTAAATCCAGCGTCGCGACCAGCACGCCCGTTTCTTCCGTCCCAAACTCCGCCAGGATGTCGCCGCGCTCATCGCAAATAAAGCTGTGGCCGTAGAAGCGCTGGCCGCCTTCGGTGCCGATGCGGTTGGCGGCGACGATGGGGACGACGTTCGACACCGCATGGCCGATCATTGCCCGGCGCCACAGGCGCGACGTGTCGAGGTCGGGGTCGTGCGGCTCGGTGCCGATCGCGGTCGGGTAGAACAGGATTTCGGCGCCCATCAGCACCATCGCGCGGGCGACTTCCGGATACCATTGGTCCCAGCAGATGCCGACGCCCAACGTGGTGCCCGCGCCCGGCCACACCTTGAAGCCGGTGTTGCCGGGGCGGAAGTAGAATTTCTCCTGATAGCCGGGGCCGTCGGGGATGTGGCTCTTCCTGTAGACGCCGGCGACCTTGCCGTCGGGGCCGACCATGGCGAGGCTGTTGTAATGGTGCGGGCCGTCCAATTCGAAGAAACTGGTCGGGATCCAGATCTTCAATTCGGCGGCGAGCGCCTGCATCGCCAGCACCGATGGATGCTCGGCGGTCGGCTTGGCTCCGGCGAACAGGCTCTCGTCCTCGGTGCGGCAGAAATAGGGGCCTTCGAACAGCTCGGGCGGGAGCACGACCTGGGCGCCCTTGGCCACGCCCTTGCGCACCAGGTCGGAGACGGCGCGGATATTGGCGTCGGTGTCGTCGCCAAAGGCGAGCTGCAGCGCGGCGACGGTGAGCTTGGTCATGGCGTCGCCTTTAGCGCGGAATCTGCTGGCTGATGCAATGGAAGCTGCCGCCGCCGGTGAGGATGTGGTCGGCGCGCAGGCCCACGGCTTTCCGCTCGGGAAACAGGGCCTGGACCACAGTCACCGCGCCGCGGTCGTTGGGCGCGCCATATTGCGGCACGACCACCACTGCATTGCCGATGTAAAAGTTCATGTAGCTCGCCGGGATGAGGTCGCCGTCGCCGTTCTCGATCCGGCCGGGCGAGGGCAGGTTGACGAGGTCGAGCTTCGCGGCGCGCAGGCGCTGGGCGGCATCGCGGTAGACGGCGGCGTTGGGGTCATCCTGGGCCGGGGTCGGGATCGCCACGCGGCCCGGCGCGACGAACCGCGCGAGATTGTCGATGTGACCATCGGTGTGGTCGTTGGCGAGGCCCTCGCCGAGCCAGACGACGCGCTCGAAGCCGAGGTCGCGCTCCAACCGCTGCTCGACATCCTCGCGCGACAGCCCGGGATTGCGATTGGGATTGAGCAGGCATTGCTCGGTAGTCAGCACGGTGCCGCTGCCGTCCTGGTCGATCGCGCCGCCCTCGAGCACCCAGTCGGCCTTTGAATAAGCCAGGCCGGCCGCGGCGGCGAGCCGCTCGCCCACGTCCTCGTCGCCTTCCAATTCATATTTGCCGCCCCAGCCGTTGAAGCCGAAACCGGCGGCGCGGCGCTCTCTGCCCGAGCCGAACACGATCGGCCCGGTGTCGCGCAGCCAGATGTCGCCGAACGGCTCGGTGACGACATTGGCGAACGGGGCAAGCTCGCGCGCTGCGGCGGCAGCATCTTCGTGCGCCGCGACCAGCCAAACCGCTTCGCCCGTGCCGCCGGCGTGAACCGCCGCCGCGAACGCCGCGACCTCGCGCTCGGCCTCCTTCAGGTCAGCCAGCCACAGTTCGGGATCGCTCGGAAAACCGATCCACACCGCTTCGTGCGGCGCCCATTCGGGGAGAGGGGGCTGAGTCATCGGCGAGCGACTATCAACAAAAAAGGCGACCCGCGAGGGCCGCCTTGATTGTCTCGATAAGAGCCTGGGTTCAGCGCGAGTAGAATTCGACCACGAGGTTGGGCTCCATCCGCACCGGATAGGGCACTTCGTCGAGCTTGGGCACTCGGGTGTAGGTCACCTTGGCGGTCCCGTCCGGAACGACATAATCGGGCACGTCGCGCTCGGCGAGGCTCTGCGCCTCGATCACCAGCGCCATCTCCTGCGCCTTGGGGCCCAATTCGATGACGTCGCCGACATCGACCCGGCGCGAGGCGATGTTGCACTTCACCCCGTTGACCCGGATGTGGTTGTGGCTGACCAGCTGGCGCGCGGCCCAGATGGTCGGCGCGAACTTGGCGCGGTAGACGATCATGTCGAGCCGGCGCTCGAGCAGCCCGATCAAATTCTGGCTGGCGTCGCCCTTCATCCGCTCGGCCTGCTGGAAGGTCTGCTTGAACTGCTTTTCGGTGATGTCGCCGTAATAGCCCTTGAGCTTCTGCTTGGCGCGCAGCTGGATCCCGAAGTCCGAAAGTTTGCCCTTGCGGCGCTGGCCGTGCTGGCCGGGGCCATATTCGCGACGGTTTACTGGGCTCTTGGGGCGTCCGAAGACGTTCTCACCCATCCGGCGGTCGAGCTTGTACTTGGCGGGGCTGCGCTTGCTCACGAAAATTCCAATCTGCTGGTTGTCGTCAAAGCCCGGATCGCGCCACCGATCCGTATCGATCGGCAGGACCATCACTTCACCGGGGTGTGAGGTCGATTGCGAGTGGCGCGCCTAGCCGAAGGGCCGATTCAGGTCAAGTTTTGCCTCTCGAACGCCGCAGCGAGGACAGCGCCCGGATGACGCCCCGCACGGCCTTGACCTCGCGCGAAGACCAGCCGGTCTTGGTCAGGATCGTTCGAAAGGTGTTGCGCGTCGCCTCGGTCCGCTCGGGGGGATGGAAATAACCTTTGGCGGCGAGCTCCCGGTCGAGTTGGCCGATCAACCCCTCAAGCTCGCCGTGGGGCGCTGGCGGCTCAAGCTCCCTCGCCGGCGGCACGGCCAAGACACGTGTTTTCGACCATTCGTAGGCGAGCACGATCACTGCCTGCGCCAGGTTCAGCGACGCGAAGTCCGGGTTGACGGGAACCGTGACGATGGCGTTGGCCAGCGCAACGTCGCTGGTCTCCAGCCCGGCGCGCTCGGGGCCGAACAGGATCGCCGAGGGTCCGGCCGAAGCGGCGATCGCCGCGGCCATTTCGGCGGGCGACACGGCCGGCATCATCAGCTCGCGCGGGCGGACGGTCGCCGCATAGACGGTCGAGCAATCGGCGATTGCTTCGGCAACGCTATCGAACTCCCGTGCCTGCTTGAGCACGATGTGCGCACCGCTGGCCGCTGGGCCCGCGTCCGGATTGGGCCAGCCGTCGCGCGGCGCGACCAGGCGCAGGTCGGCCAGCCCGAAGTTGAGCATCGCCCGCGCTGACTTGCCGATATTCTGCCCGAGCTGCGGCCGGACGAGGACGATCACGGGTGCCGGTTGAGACGCCATTGTTACCCCCAAGCACAGCTTCTGTTTGATCCTCGAACGTTGCAACCTTAGTGCAGTCGGACGGTTATGCCTTGAGTCTCGCGCTAGTGCTATTATCACCGCTGTTCAGTTGCTTGTTTGTGGAGGAAGTTATGAGGAAGGGCGTTATTTCTGGACTGGTCTATGGTGCTGTACTCCTCGGTGTGCCGTTGACAGCAGCTTTCTCACAGTGGACTCCGGGTTCCGAGCTCGTCGGACAATCGGTCCAGGTCGAGACCAACGGGATCGTCAACACGGTCTATTTCGACCCGGGCGGAGCGGCTCGGATCGTCACTCCCGGCGGCACGGTCGTCCCGGCCACGTGGACTGCTGCGAGCCAGCAACTGTGTTTGCAAACCGGCACCGGCCAAGAGTGCTGGCCCTACAATACGGCATTTCAGGCCGGCCAACAGGTGACTCTCACCAGCAGCTGCCAGGTTGCGTCGCGGTGGACGCCGTTGTCGACCAACCCGGTCCAGGCACGGGGCGGCGAGCGCGGCTAGCGATCCCGGATCCCTGATCAATTGGAAGTGGCCGCAGTTCGCTGCGGCCATTTCTTTGTCGGCATGGCGGCCATGGCGGCCAACGGGACACCACAAGAAAATGGCCGCAGCGAACTGCGGCCATTTGTCTTTCCCCGACGGTCTGCCGGACTCGCCTGAGCTAGGCGGGGCTGGAATTCTTCTTCTTGTGCAGCAGGAAATAGAGCCCGACACCGGCGGCAACCGCCACCAGGGCG
Source organism: Sphingomicrobium sp. (assembly GCA_039934055.1). Lineage (GTDB taxonomy): Bacteria > Pseudomonadota > Alphaproteobacteria > Sphingomonadales > Sphingomonadaceae > Sphingomicrobium. The sequence continues at coordinate 11,537 of JBDTMX010000132.1, forward strand.
AGCAGGATTGGCGAGATTCCGAAGCCTTCGCCGATTGGCGCTACGGGCGGGGGCGCGACAGGCGGCGGCGGCAGCGCCTCGGAGACGACCGGCGAGCCGGAATCGACGACCGGTAGCACGCAGCCGGGACCGGCTCCCTGGGCGACCGCAGCGGCGCCGGCAGCGGCAGCCGCGGCGGCGCCGCACAGCGCCGTGCGCGATGCGTCGGAACCGAGCGCGCTGAGGGCCACCCACGGGCTGATCGAGGCTTGCGACGGGACGTGCACGGAGGAGGCAATCGCCCCGGTCGAGCTCGTGCATAAAGCCAATGCGACCAGGCCGCCCGCGAACTTTTTGGAAATACTGGAAAATTGCATTGGAACGCCTCCTGTGCACTCGTCGGACCGCGGCGCATAGCCGATAGCGACCGCCCTGTTAAGGGGTAGCGATTGCCGCGTAATGCGCCAGATTCAGACTGGTTCCGCCGAAAAGCGACGGGTTTCGTTGCCAATGGAAAAAAGGGCCGCGAAGAGGCGGCCCTTTGTTCAACCTCCGCGAAACCCGTCTGGTGATCACGCTGGGCTCACTGGGAAAACGATATCGAAATTGTCGTGGCCCTTGAGCAGATAATAGAGGCCAACCGCGGCAGCGATTCCAGCCAGGGCCAGCAGGATCGGCGAGACCCCGTAGCCGCCGGTGGCCATCGGTGTCTCAATGATGGGCGGCGGCGGTGCCGTCTCGACCATCGGCGGCGGCGCAGCCGCATCGACGGCCGGCAGCACGCAGCCCTGGCCCGCTCCCTGCACCGAGGCTGCAGCGCCCGCGGCCGCGGCGGCGCCGCACAGCGCCGCGTGAGATGCGCCGGAACCGAGAGCACTCAAGGCGATCAGCGGGCTGATGGATGCAGTTTGTACTGATGCTGTTTGAATCGTGTGGGTCGACGCAGCCATCGCTGCGGTGGAGCCTGTGCAAACGGCCAATGCGGCAAAAGCGCCCGCTAACTTCCTGAAATAACTCGCCGATTGCATTGTACGCCTCCTGTGAACACACGAGCTGGTCACTTAGCCCAAGCCAATTGACTTGCTAAGTCATTCCTGTTGCAGGGAAATGCGCCAAACGGCCAGATGTTTCAACATCTTGGGGTAAAATGATAAAAGAATGGTTGGGTGGTTTTGTCGCAACACTGGCCAAGGCTCCGCGAGCGCTCAATTCTCCCGCCATGTGACCCTTTCGTGGATGGAGAGCCAGTGAAGGATTCTGAAGTGCGACGTAATCCGGATCGATCGAGATCCGAGGTCCCGGCGATTGTTATTTCCGCGAATTCATCGTGGAACATCGTGAATTTCCGCGGTGGCCTCATCCGCGCGCTTCGTACTCGCGGATACCGAATCATCGTTGCTGCTCCAGAGGACAAGCAGACGCCGCGACTAGAAGAATATGGCGCGAGCTTCGTCCCTGTTCCGATGAATAGTTCGGGCGTTTCGATCACCGAAGACTTGCGGCTATTGTTTCGGTACCGAAAGATATTCCGGGAGATTCGGCCGTTCGCCTACTTGGGGTTCACCGCCAAGCCGAACATCTACGGATCACTGGCGGCGCGGGCGGCCGGCGCCAAGGTCATCAACAACGTCAGCGGTCTCGGCACCGTGTTCATCAAGCGCGGTCCACTGACGGCGCTTCTGGCGACACTTTACCGCTTGAGCTTTCGCACATCGGCGAGGGTCTTTTTCCAGAACCGCGAAGACATGGCGCTGTTCATCGCCAACCGCACGGTGCGGCGGCAGCAGGCCGTGTTAATTCCGGGCTCCGGCGTCGATCTCGAACGGTTTCGGCCTGGCCCAGGTGAGCACGGTAGCGGTTCTGGCCCCGGCCCATTCCGTTTCCTGCTGGTCGGGCGGCTGCTGTGGGACAAGGGCATCGCCGAATATGTCGAGGCGGCACGACAGGTGCGCCGGTCGCATCCAGAGGTTCGGTTCCAGATGCTCGGCCCGCTAGGCGTCAATAATCGGACGGCGGTGCCATCCGCCTATGTCGAGCGTTGGCTGGCCGAAACGGTTATCGAGTATCTGGGAGAGAGCGACGACGTGCGAATGGCGATGGACCAGGCCGATTGCATCGTTCTGCCCTCTTATCGTGAGGGCCTGCCTCGCGCGCTGCTCGAAGGTTCAGCAATGGGCAAGCCGTTGATCGCCACAGACGTCCCGGGCTGCCGCGACGTGGTTGTCGATGGCGAGACCGGCTATTTGTGCGAGGTGCGCTCGGCGGATTCGTTGGCGGCAGCCATGTTGAAGATGCTCGAGACACCGGGCGCGGAGCGGCTCGAAATGGGGAAGCGTGGCCGCCGCAAGGTCGAGCAGGAGTTTTGCGAAAGCCTGGTGGTCACCAAATATTTCGAAGCGTTGGGCACTCAATGATTACTTCTCCGTTTCGCCTTCAGCCCCTCATTTCCATTTGGAATTTCAACTAACCCATGGCCGAATTTCTTCGTAATTTATTTGCCGGGGACAGCAGCGCCGGCGAGCCGAGCGTTCCCGCGGGCCATCGCGTCTATGCGGTCGGCGACGTTCACGGCCGACTGGACCTGCTCGACGAGGTGCTGGCGCGGATCGAGGCCGACATCGACGAGCGCAAGCGGGCGCAGAACTTCGTCGTCTTCCTCGGTGACCTGATCGACCGCGGTCCCTCGTCGGCCCAAGTCGTCGAACGGCTGCGTACCTACCGCCGGCCGGCCGTCAAGACGGTGTTCCTCAGCGGCAACCACGAGGAGGTCCTGCTTCGGCTGCTACGCGGAGAAGGCCAGTTCCTGCGCGACTGGCTCAGCTTCGGCGGTACGGAATGCGCGCGAAGCTACGGGATCAGCACGGCCGCGCTGAAGCGGATGGACCCCGGCCAGGCGGTCGCGGTTCTCCGCCAGATGGTCCCCGAAGAGCATCGCGCATTCCTCAAGACCTTCATCGACACGTTCCGGATCGGTTCGTACCTGTTCGTCCATGCCGGCGTCCGGCCTGGTGTGCCGCTGGCCGAACAGAAACAGTCGGACCTGCGCTGGATTCGCCGACCGTTCCTCGACAATGACGATGACCACGGCTTCATCGTCGTCCACGGCCACACGATCGCCGGGGACATCGACGTTCGCGCCAACCGCATTGGCATCGACACCGGCGCATATCGGTCGGGCGTGCTGACTGCTATGGGGCTTGAGGACGGCGAGCGTTGGTTCCTTCAAACGGGGCAGGGGCGCACGGCCGATTCGCCGCCGCCGGTGAACGAGCCACTGGTGGCCAATCAAAATATGGGTTGGTAGTTTTCATGGACTGCATTCCAATCAAAGGAGCGTTGCAGTGAGAATTCGATTTGACCGATCGGGCGTGCCCCGGACCTTTTGGCTTGTCCTGGCGGCTGCAGGTGCGTCCCTGGTCGCGGGCTGCGCCGACACCGCGGGTGGCCCGATCCCTTATTCGGGTGCGCTGGCCGCTCCCGACGCGCCGACCGTCGTGCCGCTCGAGGAAGGCTACAAGATCGCGCCGCTCGACACGCTCGAAATCAAGGTGTTCAAGATGCCCGACCTGTCCGGCGACTATGAGGTCGACCTGACCGGGCGGATCTCGATGCCCCTGATCGGCGAGGTCAGCGCGGTCGAGCTGACCACGGCCGAACTTGACAGGAAACTGACCGACAAACTCGGCGAGCGCTATCTCGAGCATCCGGACGTAAGCGTTGGCGTGAAGACATCGACCCGGCAAAGCGTCACTGTCGACGGCGCGGTCAACAAGGCCGGAACGTACCCGATCGGCGGCCCGGTGACCTTGATGCAGGCAGTCGCGCTGGCTGGTGGCAACTCGCCCGAAGCCAATGCCCACCGGGTCGCGGTGTTTCGGACGATCGCGGGCAAGCGTCAGGCGGCAGCGTTCGACCTGGCCAATATTCGCAAAGGGCAGGCCGAGGATCCGCCGATCTTCCCCGGCGACATCGTGGTCGTCGACGGCTCGGGGATCAAGGCGTTCCAGAAGCAGATTTTGAACAATATGCCGCTGCTCTCGATCTTCCGGCCGTTCTAAACTACCGCGCCGCCGACGGATAAACTGATGGAAATGGATATGCGTGGCCACTGATATCGCCTTGCCCCCCGAAGACCGGTCTGCGGTCGGACCGCCGCGACCGCGCCGCGGCGAATTGTCGCCCTATTGGGAGGACGGCAGCGCCCGCGACGGCGGGCCGTTCGACCTCGCCAGCCTGTTTCGAATCGCCAATGAGTGGCGCTGGCTGATCCTCGGCGCGGTCGCACTCGGCATCGCCGCGGCGATCATCGTCACTTTGCTGACCAAGCCGCTCTACCGCGCCTGGGTGACGCTTGAGGTCAATCCGCCGACCGTCGAAATCCTCGACGAGAAAACCCACGACTCCTCGTCGTCCCCGAGCCTGATCGACTTCGTCGCGACCCAAGTCGGGCTGCTGTCGAGCCGGACTCTCGCCGAGCGGGTCGCCCAGGACCTGAACCTCGCGTCAAACCCCGATTTCGCGGGCACCGAAGGCGACGCTGCGACCCGGCTCAAGATCGCCAGCGAGAAGGTCGCCGACGGCCTCAACGTTGAGGCTCCCGAAGAGGGCCAGCTGATCAAGTTCAACTATGTCTCGGAATCGCCGCAGCTCGCCGCAGAGATCGCCAACGGCGTCGCCGAGAACTTCATCAGTTCGGGATTGCAGCGGCGCTTCGAGGCCTCGACCTACGCCCGGACCTTCCTCCAGCAGCAAATCGCCAAGACCCGGCGTGACCTCGAGCGCTCCGAAAAGCAGGTGGTCGCCTATGCCCAGGCCCAAGGGATCATCAATACCAATTCTGGCGAACCGGGCCAGGTCGGCGGCGATGCGGGCTCGCTCCAGGGCGCGTCCCTGGTCGCGCTCAACGCCGCGCTGGCCGAGGCGACCGCGCGGCGCGTCCAGGCGGAAGGCGCATACCGGAACGCGCAGCTGACCGGTGCTTCGGCCGGGGTCTCCGACACGCAGTCGCTGCGCCAGGCCAAGGCCGCGCTCGAGGCCGAGTACCAGGACAAGCGAACGTTGATGAAGCCGGACCACCCCGACATGCTCAGCCTGCGTTCGCGGATCGACGAACTCAACCGCCAGATCGTCAGTGAGGGATCGCAAGTAGCCGGCGGCCGGGTTGGTGCGTTGCTCGCCGATTACCGCGCGGCCGCCTCGGCGGAAAATGCGCTGCGAAGCCGGGTTGCCCAGCTGAAGGGCGCGGTTCTCGACTTGCGCGGCCGGAGCATTCAGTACAATATTCTGCAACGCGAGGTGGACACCAACCGTGGCCTCTATGACGCGCTGTTGCAGCGGTATAAGGAAATCGGGGTCGCCGGCGGGGTTGGCACCACTCCGGTCTCGATCGTCGATCGGGCCGACGTCCCGGGCGGTCCGTACAAGCCGAACCTGATGTTCAACCTGCTGGTCGGGCTGGCGCTCGGGCTGGCGGGCGGGATCATCGCGGCGATCGCCCTCGAGGTCCTCAACGACACCATCAAGACCCGGGAAGATGTCCGCAACAAGCTCGGCCTCGCGTGCCTCGGCGCGATACCCAAGCGGCGCGGAAAGGGCTCGCTGGTCGAAGACCTGACCGATCCCACCTCGCCCTTGTCCGAAGCCTATTCGGCAGTGCTCGCCGCCTTGCGGTTCAGCACCGCGACCGGAGCGCCCAAGACGCTGCTGGTGACCAGCAGCCGCGCGTCGGAGGGGAAATCCTCGTCCGCGCTGGCGCTGGCGCAGAACCATGCCAGACGTGGAGCGACCGTGCTGCTGATCGACGGCGACTTGCGCAGGCCGGCGTTCAAAGCCGAATCGAAGACCAAGGGCGTGACCAAGCTGCTGACCAACGAGGGGCCGATCGGCGAGCATATCGTCAGCACTCAGCACGAGAATCTGTGGCTCTTGCCGTGCGGTCCGATTCCCCCCAACCCGGCCGACCTGCTGTCGACCCCGCGGATCAAGCAGATCATCGCCGAGGCGGCCGCGCAGTTCGACATGGTGATCGTCGATGGGCCTCCGGTGCTGGGGCTGGCGGACGCTTCGCTGCTCGCTTCGGCGTGCCACAATGCGATGCTGATCGTCGAGAGCGGCAAGACCCGGACCCGGGCGGCGCGCGAGGCGGTCGAGCGCATCGAAGCAGCCGGCGCCCACATCGTCGGCGTGACTCTGACCAAGTCGGCCGAGGAGGCCAGCCACTACGGCTATCGGCTCTACCAGTATACGGCGGTCGGCGATAAGCGGAACCAGATCGTTCTCATTCCACAGCAGGCCGAAGGCTGATTCAGCACCGGATGTCCATGATCGCCCGAGCCGTCGTCGTTGTCGTCGTCGGCCTCCTGCTCGCCGCGCAGGTGGTCGGGAGCGCGGCAGTTGAGAGCAGTTCGGCGGGCGGTTCGATTGGCGCCAACCTGTGGCCGTCGCACCCGGCGGTGGTGACCGACCAAGCGATGGCCGAAATTGGCGCGGATGCGGCTCACGGCCAATCGCCGGCGCCGACGACGCTGCGTCAGGTCGACGAACTCGCGCGGCTGGCGCCGCTTGCCCCCGAGCCGTTCCTGATCAAGGGCGCGCTGGCCCAGGTCGATGGGCGGCAGTCGCGCGCCGAGCAATTGTTCGCGGCCGCTCGCGCGCGCGCCCCGCGCTCGGTCGCCGCGCGCTATTTCCTCGCCGATCGCTATCTCCGCACCGGCCGGGTGGCGCAGGCCCTGAGCGAGATCTCAGTGCTGTCCCGGCTGTTCCCGCAAAGCCGGGCAGGGTTCGGCCCCGCGCTGGCCCAGTTCGCGCACACTCCGGGCGCGGTGGCGCCGCTGCGCGGCTTCTTCCGGTCCTCGCCGGAAATCGAGCCGATGGTCCTTTCGACGCTCGCCGACGACGCCCGCAACGCCGACCTCATCCTCGCGCTTTGGGGGCGGCGGCCAAACACCACCGACTACCAGACCGCCGGATGGCAGAAGAAGCTGCTCAACGAGCTGATCGCGCAAGGCTCGTACGCGAAAGCCTATTCGACCTGGCGACTGGTTGCGGGCGTGAATGGTGCGCAGGGAACGATCTTCAACCCGGGGTTCGCCGAACTGACCGTGCCGCCGCCGTTCAACTGGACGTTCGACACCACGGCGGGAGTGGTCGAGTCCGCGCCGAGCGGCCGGCTGCAAGTGATCTATTACGGGCGTAACGACGCGGCTCTCGCCGAGCAGGTGCTGCTGCTTGCGCCGGGCCGATACCAACTGAGCATGGAAATCTCGGACCCGCCGGGGGCGGGCGGCGAGATCGCCTGGACACTCACCTGCATGCCGCGCGGCGAGAACATACTGCGCCTACCAATCCAGCGCAGGGGCCCTCTCGCCGGGAGCTTCGTGGTTCCGCAAGGCTGCCCGGCGCAGCGGCTTCAGCTCAATGGCTTGGTCGGCGATTTCCCGCAGTCGCAGGCATTCACCGTCGGCCGGCTCGGCCTGACCCGGCTAGACGCTGCATGAGGGAGGCGCTGCACTCGGCGGTCGTGCCCGCCTATGTCCTGCTGTGCATCGTGCTCGGCGGCAGCGTGCAGGGCGTGTGGGGCGTCGCCGGGCTGCAATTGCTGGCGATTGCGCTCGTCGCCTGGAGCCTACTTGCCAGGGACCGCTATCGCCTGTCGGGCGCGGCCAAGGCCCTGTTTGCAATCGCCGGGCTGACGATCCTGCTGATCGTCATCCAAATGGTTCCGTTGCCGCCGGCCGCGTGGACCGCCCTGCCGGGACGGGAGCCGATCGTCGAAGGGTATCGCCTGCTCGGGCAGCCCCTGCCGTGGCTGCCGATCTCGCTGGCGCCCTACGACACCGCCGCCACCGCTTTGACCCTGCTGCCGCCGGTTGCGGTGCTGGCCGGGATGCTGGTCGCCGGCGCTTACCGGGTGCGCTGGCTGGTCATCGCCATTGTGGTCGGCACGCTGGCCGCGGTGTTGCTCGGGGCGCTGCAGGTCAGCAGTGCCGGGTCCGCCACGTCTAAGTGGTATCTGTACAGCGAGACCAATGTCGGAATGGCGACCGGTTTTTTCGCCAACAGCAACCACATGGCGACGCTGCTGGTGGTCAGCATTCCATTGCTGTTCGCCCTGATCGCCGACCTGCGCAAAGAGGCGCCCAACCAACGCGCCGGATCGGCCGTGATGCTGCTCGCCGTGGCCGGGATCCTGGTGCTGCTGGTCGGCGTCTTCCTCAATGAATCCATCGCCGGCATGCTGCTCGCCCCGCCGGTGACGCTGGTCAGCGCGACCATGCTGATACCGCAGGGCATGCGCCTCAAGTGGCCGGTGATTGGGGTTGCGCTGGTGTCGATCGTCGCGATCCTGGCGGTCTATCTGACGCCGCTCCATGACAAGCTCGCCTCATCCAAAACGTCGTCGGTCGAAACCCGGCAGGTGATGTGGTCGACCACGCTACCCGCCATCGCCGACAATATCGCGCTCGGAACAGGCGTGGGGTCGTTCGAACAGGTCTACCAGCAGCATGAAGACCCGGCGGCGGTCACCGACACCTTCGTCAACCACGCGCATAACGATTATCTCGAAATCGCGCTCGAGACCGGCTTTCCCGGGATCGTCCTGGTGGTGGCGTTCCTGCTGTGGTGGGGAAGTCGGACCGGTCCGATTTGGCGATCCGCTGCGGCCGACCGTTATGCGGTGGCGGCGTCTATCGCCTCGGCGGCGATGCTGATCCACAGCCTCGTCGATTATCCGCTGCGCACTGCGGCGCTGAGCACGATCATGGCCGCGTGCCTCGCACTGATGGCTCGACCGCGACCGCGCGAAAACGAGGACAGCGAGCAGCTGTGGCCGACCACGCGGCACGTCGCGGTGTGATCCGCTAAGGCGTCGCTGCGGCGATTTGCCGGACGAGTTCGCGCAAGGGGAAGCGCACGCCTGGAAGCAGTGGCAACTGGGTGAGATGGATCATCGCGGTGCCGAAACGCGAGTGGGTTGGCTCATCCCGCCGGACCATCTGCCGCCAGGCGGCGTCCGCAAGCCAGCGATGGGCGCGCGTGCGACCAATCTTGCGCTTTAGCTCGCTGCTCGCCGCAGTGCCGTAAACCCACGCCGCCAACAGCAGCGCCTGCGCCGCGGCGCGCCCCGCGCCGAGCTGCCGCGACCGTTCGTATAGCCGCTCGATCTCCTTGGGCGGGCAGCCGTGCAACAGCGCGGCGAGATCGGTGATCCACTTGAGCCGGAACCAGGCGCTCGACGCGCCGTGGACGCACAAATAAGCGAACAGTTCGTCCGGCGCCAAGGTCGGCAGCACGATGCCCGGCGCCACCTCGACCTCGCGGCGCGGCGAGCCGACGCCGATCCCGCCGATCAGCTCGGCGCTGTCGGCCAGGCGGCTGTGCAGCTCGAGGTGCAAGCCGTCGGGCGACCGCCAGACCGACTCCTTGCGCTTGCCGTGCCAGCGCCGGAAGCGCGCCGAGTCAGATTTCACCGCCGGCGTCACCAGCCGGTAGCCGAGACCCTGGAGCTGTGCCGCGGCGGCCGGGATCGCCTCGCCCGGCACCAGCACGTCGACGTCCCGGCTCATTTTCAGGAACGGGTCGCCATAAGCGAGCTTGCTCAGCGTCAGGCCCTTGATGAACAGCACCGGGATTCCCGCCACCGTGAAAGCGCCGAGCAGCAGCGCCGACTGGTGCGCGGCGCGCAGATTGTGCTCGGCCACCGCCGCCGCGTCGTCGGCCAGCGCGCGTTCGGTCGCCTCGGGCATGGCGATGGCCAGGCCGTGCAAGGCGTGCCACACCAGCCCCTGGACGCGATGCCGCCGGGACAGCTGCAAAAGGTCGTCCCACCGCACGTTTCGGGCAAGCTCGTGAATCGGCTGCGCGTCACCGGCGGCAAAGCCCCACCGGCAACATTCGACCACCAGCAGGAATTCTGTGGAGGTGAACCGCCTTTGTCGATAATTCACGCGCCAAGCTCCACCGGTGATGCGCAACAGTCTAGCTGGTTTCAGCCAAAATGCATCGGATCGGGTCCTGTCGGGGTTTCATGGTGGCAATGATCGGCAACAGATTGACGAGATGGATCCGCATCGGGCGGGAACGGCAATGGCTGTTCATCGAAGCCGTTGCCGCGCTCGCCGCTGCTTCAGCCGCCATCCAGCTGCTGCCCTTCCGCCGCGCCATACGTCTCGGCTCCAGGCCGCTCGAGACTTCGTCCGCGAAGGACTCGCGCATTCAAGGCGAGGTTTGCTGGGCGGTCGAGGCGGCCGCTCGACGCGCGCCGTGGCGCGCGGTCTGCATCCAAAAAGGTCTGGCGGCCCAGTGGATGCTGAGGCGGCGCGGCGTCGACGCCGTGCTCCACTACGGCATCGCCCGCGAAGAAGCCGGCGAGCTCCAGGCGCACGTCTGGGTTGCCGCCGGCGATGAGATCGTCGTTGGCGGTGACGAAGCGCCTAAATTCAAATGCGTCGCGAAATTCTCGTAAACCGCTTCGCGATGACCGAAACCACCTTCGACTATTCGGTCTTCGGCCTGCATATTCGCAGCGACCTGGCTTTGCCGGAGCTGCTTGGCGCTGATCCGCAATCCGAGCCGCAGGTGTTTGTCCGGATAGGCGATGTGCCGGCCGCTGCTGCCAGCAGTAGCGGCCTGCAACCGATTGAAGGCGGGGTCGTCCTGACTGTCGACGACATCGCCCGATACGCGATTACCGGCGGGTCGCGCATAACGATCGACCGGCAGGCGAATGTGCCGGACGTCAATGTCAGGCTCTACCTGCTCGGATCAGCGATGGGAGTCCTGCTTCATCAGCGGGGGGTGCTACCGTTGCACGCCAACGCGGTGGAGATCGGCAGCCGGGCGTTTGCTTTCATGGGCGCGTCGGGGGCTGGAAAGTCGACGCTGGCGGTCTGGTTCCACGAGCATGGCTATCGTGTCCTCGCCGATGACGTCTGCGCAGTGAACTTCGGCGCCGATGACACGCCGCTCGTGACCCCCGGGCTTCCGCGCCTGAGATTGTGGAAGGAAGCGCTGGAAGGGACTGGCCGACAGGCAGCCGATTTCAGCCGCTCTTATGCCGGAGACGATTCCTACGACAAGTATGACGTTCCGATTGCCCATGGAGCAGCGGTCCCGGCGTCGGTCGAGATCGCCGGTATTTATGTCCTTGGCAAAGGCGACAGCTTCAGCATCCGCCCGCTCAAAGGGCTGGAGGCCGCCGAAGCCGTCTTCGCCAACACCTACCGCGGGACCTATGTGCCTGCGGCGGGCAATGTCCGCGGCCACTGGGAGTCCTGCGTCAAGCTCGTCGGCAGCACGCCGATCTTTCAACTTTCGCGGGCCTGGGACTTGTCGCGTATATCCGGCGAGATCCAGGAGATTGTGGCCCATGCGACACAGATTGCGTCCCAATCGCGACCGGAGCATCCCAGCCCGTGAAGGTCTGCGGGGGCGCTGGGCAGCGGGCGAGGCATCCTCCAGGCGCTTCCAAATCCCTGTCTTGGGCTGCCGGATCGAAGCGTGCGTTAGTGCGTTGAACGCCAAGTTCTATGTTGCTACACGGGTGTGCTAAGCCATTGCTCCAGGCCATTTGCTTTGGGGTGCTAATCGGAAGGCGAGTCAATGACGAACAATGTGAGTAACGATAAGCGTCAGGCCTGGTCGACCCCTGAGCTGCGGCGGATCGACGCTGGGTCGGCCGAGGCGATGAAGGCCAGCGGCATTCTGGACGGCGGCGGTGGCTCCACCAACAAGTCCTAGTCGCACTCTCGCGGCGGGCGAGCAACCTGGGGTTTCATTCAAAAGCTTGTGTCGGCGGTAGCCGGTTATATCCGTTGGGGAGACGCGCCCGAGCCAGGCCGCTCGTGTCGCGATATGCTGCGGCCGCTGACACCCTATGGCCGCGATTCCACGACGGTCCGAAGCGTCGGCAATGTCGCGTTCGGGCTCAATCTAACCAAGACCCTCCCGGAAGATGAATTCGACCTCCAACCGCTAGAAGGCGGAGAAGGCCGTTTCCTTCTGGTCGCCGATGCGCGCGTCGACAACCGCGCGGAGCTCGCTCGGACCCTCGGTCTCGAGGCTCGCGCCGCTACCACCACGAGCGACGCGGCATTGCTGATGGCGGCGTGGGAGCGGTGGGAGCTGGCCGGGCTCGATCATGTCCTGGGCGATTATGCGTTTGGCGTATGGGACCGCGAGGACAGCTCGTTGACCCTGGTTCGCAGTCCGTTCGCCCTCAAGCCGTTATTCTATCACACCAACCCGCGCTTCACCGCATTCGCTTCGATGCCCGCGGGGCTGCACGCCATCGAGGCGATACCGAAGCGGATCAATCTGCCCCACGCCGCCGCCGTGGTCGCAGAGCACACCTATCTTGGCTCCTCGACCATGTTCGGCGGCATCATGATGGTCAGGCCGGGTCACGCCGTGCGGCTTAAAAGCATTCATGAAGAGACGCACCGAATCTGGAACCTGGAACGGAACCTCCCGGAGTTCAAGAATACTTCGGATTGGGGGGAGGCGCTTCGAGCCGAGCTTGAGCGGGCGGTGGCGGTCCGTCTTCGTCGACACCACGGTGCAGTGGCCGCTCATCTGAGTTCCGGCAGGGACAGCAGCGCGGTCGCGACTACCGCCGCGCGATTGCTGGCCAGTCAGAGCGAGAAGCTGCAGGCCTATACAGGCGCCCCTCGCGAGGGATTCTCGGGCCCTTCTTTGCGCGGATGGTTGGCCGATGAGAGCGAACTGGCCGCAAGGACCGCCGCTCAGCATCCGAACATTCGCCACTTCGTTATCCGGCCCGAAGTGGCGTCGGTTCTCCGGGACCTGAGGCTTTCGAATGCGCTGCACTACGGGCCGATGCTGGGTCCTTCCAATTTGCCGTGGTGGGCCGAGATCAATCGCCAGGCGGCCGCGAACGGCGCCACCGTCATGCTGCTCGGCTCGATGGGCAATTTTTCAATCAGCGCCGGTGGGGCCGACCAATTCGGTGACCTCATGGCCGACGCCGGCGTGGCACGCTGGGCATTGGAAGCCATCCGATCGGCGCATCTCTCGCCGATCAAATGGCGGGCGATCGCCAATGTTTCGTTCGGCCCGCAGGTCCCGCGCCGCGCCTACCAGCTGCTGATGCAGCTGACTGGGCGATGGTCTAGTCAGTCCGCCCAAGTTCCACTCTTGCGTTCACCCCACAGGAAGGGGGCGGAGAAACTTCTTGAACAGGACACCAGGGACCCGCGCCCGTCCCGGAGCTTCACTGAATATCGCCGCGAGATGCTGTTGAAGCATGACAATTCCGAACAGGTCAGCCTAGGCGAGTGGAACATCGATGCCCGCGATCCGACCGTCGACCGGCGGCTGGTCGAGATGTGCTTCGCGATGCCGGTCGAGCAGCTGATTTCATCGCGCTCAGCCCGGCCGGCATTCGAACGGGCCTTCGGCGATCGCATTCCGGAGGAGGTCCTCGCCAGCACGCGGCGCGGTTACCAAGGCGCGGACTGGTTCGAGCTGTTTCCAAAGCAGGGCGTCAGGGAGTGCTTCGAGTATTTTGGTCGCAACACGATCGTTCGGGACCTGCTGGATCTGGATTACATCAATGGGCTGATTGACGCGTGGCCGTCAGCGGGTTGGGATCGGCGGCCGCTGATCTACACATACCGCAACAAGCTCCTGGGGGCCTTGTCGCTGGCGAGCTTCATCGACCTGCACTTTCCCGATTGAGCGCGGCCTTTGAGCTACGCGACTTATGAAGCGTCGCTGCCTGTGGGCACGATCTCAACCAGCCCTTCGTTCTGCATATTGACCATCAGCTGCTCGATCTCGGACCGGCAAGCCTGCGGTTCGACATCGTAGATCTGGATCAGGCGATCGCAAATCTGCTCAAGGTTCGCAGGTTCGGTCAACAGATTCCACACGGTCGCGCTAACGTTTTCCATGCCGTAACAACGGCCGCGATCAACATTGAGCGCGATGATGTCACTGCCAACCTCACAGAACATTGTATCGGTAGAACGCTTGTACATTGGCGAGGTCATTCCATCTCCGTCCCTGTTTTTCCATGTCCGACTAGGTTCAGTTCAAACGCCTTGCGGTCACGCGCGTTTCTGAAATGTTTGTCGAGATAAAGGTTTAACGCGGTGGTGTGCAGCTTCAGCTGCATTTCGCTGCGTCGCCCGGCGCTGTCCGCGGCCCCGGCTGGAGCGCTCGGTAGTGCGATTGCGAGAGCCCGCCCTTGAGGCAGCGTCATCCCCTCGGGCATGACCATTTCCGCTTGCCTGCGCAAAGCCTTCGCGGTGACCACTTTTCCAAGGGCATCATCAAAGTCGATGTCGTCCGCTTCCAAGTCCATCAAGAGCTGGCACTTGTAGCGGTGGCAAGCCCTGGGCCTGCTTCCATAGATCGAACACATCGTACCCTTGAGATGGGGGCACGGCAGCGCGAAAGTCGGCTTCTCGTTATCCCGGACGGGCAGGCCGAGTGCCTTTGCAGCCTCGATCTCGTCGGAGTCCAGGGCCGCGGAGTCGTGGATCGCTCCCGTACAACAAAGGCCGCACTCCGTGCACAGCGCCGAACCAAGCGAGGTATTCGACACTGCGCCCGGGGTTGACGTCTTATTCGGATCTGCCGTCACAGGCATCGTTCGACGAACTCTCTCGGTTGCGCCCCGGATTTGGATGCGTTCAGAGCCCCATAGCACCGATCGTGCGGCGCGGAACTCATTCCGGTTGTGGGCCTCGGCATCTCGCGCCTAGCACCTACCCGCGCTAAAGCTCGCCTCATGACTCGCAAATTCTTTGGCACCGATGGCATCCGCGGGCTCACCAACAGCGAGCCGATGACCGCCGAGACCGCGTTGCGCGTCGGCCAGGCGGCGGGCGCGCATTTCCTGCGCGGCGACCACCGCCACCGGGTGGTGATCGGCAAGGACACGCGGCTCTCGGGCTACATGATGGAATCGGCGCTGGTCGCGGGCTTTGCCAGCGTCGGCATGGACGTCGTCCTGTTGGGGCCGATGCCGACCCCGGCGGTGGCGATGCTGACGCGATCGATGCGCGCCGATTTGGGCGTGATGATCTCGGCCTCGCACAATCCGTTCGAGGACAATGGCATCAAGCTGTTCGGCCCTGACGGGTACAAGTTGAGCGACGAGGCCGAGCGGGCGATCGAGCGGCGGCTAGAGAAAGAGCCCAAGCTCGCCAAGGCCGAGCTGATCGGCCGCGCCAGACGGATAGATGACGCCCGCGGGCGCTACATCAATTTCGCCAAGTCGACCTTTCCCGAGCAGCTGCGGCTCGACGGGCTGAAGATCGTCGTCGATTGCGCTCACGGCGCCGCCTACCACGTGGCGCCCGAAGCGCTGTGGGAATTGGGCGCCGACGTGGTCGCGATCGGGGTCAACCCCAACGGCTCCAACATCAACGACGGCTGCGGCTCGACGCATCCGCAAGCGCTCCAGGCCAAAGTGGTCGAGGAAAAGGCCGACATCGGCCTCGCGTTCGACGGCGACGCCGACCGGTTGATCGTCGCCGACCAGAACGGGCGGCTCGTCGATGGCGACCAGCTGATGGCGCTGATCGCCCTGCAGCGAAAGCGCAGCGGCTTGCTCAAGGGTGGCGCGGTGGTCGCCACCGTGATGTCGAACCTCGGGCTCGAGCGACGGCTCGCCAAAGAGAAGGTCGGGCTGATACGCGCCCAGGTCGGCGACCGCTATGTGCTTGAGACGATGCGCGAGAAAGGCTGCAATGTCGGCGGCGAGCAATCCGGCCACATCATCCTCACCGATTACTCGACCACCGGCGACGGGCTCGTGGCGGGGCTGCAGGTGCTGGCCGTGCTGGTCGGGGACGGCAAGCCGGCGAGCGAGATCCTCAACCAATTCGAGCCGGTCCCGCAGCTGTTGAAGAACGTCCGCTTCAACGGCGGCGCGCCGCTCGACGCAGCGAAGGTCAAGGCGCGCATCGCCGCGGCGGAAGCAGAATTGAAGGGGCACGGCCGGCTGGTGATCCGCAAATCGGGTACCGAGCCGTTGATCCGGGTGATGGCCGAGGGCGACGACGAGGCGCTGGTCGAGCGGCTGGTCGACGATATCTGCGAGGCCGTCGCGGCCGCGTGATCCCGCGTATCCTCATCATCGCCGGTTCCGATTCCGGGGGCGGGGCCGGCATCCAGGCCGACATCAAGACGGTAACGATGCTCGGCGGCCACGCGATGACCGCGGTGACCGCGATCACCGCCCAGAACACGCTCGGTGTCACCGCCGTGCACCCGGTGCCGGCCGAGATGGTCCTGGCGCAGATCGACGCCGTGGTCGGCGACATCGGGGTCGATACGGTCAAGATCGGGATGATCGGCAGCGCCTTTGCCGCCGAGCAGGTCGCAACTCGCCTCGAGAATCTTAAGCAAGCGCAGCCCGAACTGCCGATCGTGTTCGACCCGGTGATGGTCGCGACCAGCGGCGCGCGGCTCGCCGACGATGCGACCATCGCCGCTTATGGCCGGCTGATGGACATCGCGACGCTGACCACGCCCAATCTTCCCGAGCTCGCCCGGCTGACCCAGGAGGAGGACCCGATCGCGGCCGCGCTTCGGCTGGTCTCCGAGCATGGCGGCGCGGTGCTGGTCAAAGGCGGCCATGAAGAAGGCGACGCGCTCGCCGACGCGCTGGTCGAAACCGACAATATGACCAGTTGGCAGGGGCAGCGGATCGACACGACCAGCACCCACGGCACCGGCTGTACCCTGGCCAGCGCGATCGCCTTGTTCCTCGCGCAAGGGATATCGCTGGCCGATGCGATCGCCCGGGCGCGGGAATTCGTCCGGGTCGCGCTGCGCGAAGCGCCGGGGCTCGGCGGCGGCGCCGGGCCGATCGGCCAGGGCAGGGTCAGGCTCGACGTCGGCGCCGGCCCGCGGCTCAACCAGGTGACCGTGACCGGCACGGACTACGAAAAGTCGGTGGCATTCTACAAAGCCCTCGGCCTCAAGCAGATCGTCGCCAATCCGCCCGATTACGCACGGTTCGAGACCGCCGGCGGAGCGACCCTGTCGGTCCAGATTGATCCCGAGGAGAAAGTCTCGGCGACGACCGCGATTTATCTCGAGTGCGACGATCTCGACCAGCGGGTCGAGCGGCTGGCGCGCACTGGCTTCCCGTTCGAGCATGGGCCGCGAAACCAGCCATGGATGTGGCGCGAGGCGCGGCTGCGCGACCCCGATGGCAACATCATCTTCCTCTACAAGGCGGGCGAGGCACGCCGCTTCCCGCCTTGGCGGATCGACTGATCCACAGATTTCTCGGCGTCCCTCTGGCGGCATAGGGCGGTCGGCCATAGGCTGCTGCGCCATGGGCAGGCCGTGCTTCAAGCTTGAAATCGGATATCCGCAGCCGCTGGCCGGTGTCGATGAGGCAGGCTGCGCGCCGCTCGCCGGGCCGGTCGTCGCCGCCGCGGTGATCCTCGATCGCAGGCATTTCCCGCGCGGGATCGACGATTCCAAGAATTTGCCGCTGGAGAAGCGCGAGGCGATCCATGCCCGGCTGGTCAAATGCGCGGTGATCGGCGTCGGCGTCGCCAGCGCCGAGGAGATCGACGCGTTGAACATCTACTGGGCGCGGATGCTGGCGATGACCCGC
>JBDTMX010000133.1:0-5272 GCA_039934055.1 Sphingomicrobium sp.
ACTTGCCGGTGTATTTGGCGTAAAGTTCGTTGAGGCGCTGGCGCATGCGCAGGATTTCGCGCGCCTGGATTTCGATGTCCGCGGCCATGCCCTGGGCGCCGCCCGACGGCTGGTGGACCATGATCCGGCTGTTGGCGAGCGCGACCCGCATTCCCGGCTCACCGGCGGCGAGCAGGAAGCTGCCCATCGACGCGGCCTGGCCGATGCACACCGTGCCGACCCGCGGACGGATGTATTGCATTGTATCGTGGATCGCGAGGCCGGCGGTGACCACCCCGCCCGGCGAGTTGATGTACATGAACACGTCCTTCTTCGGGTTCTCGGACTCGAGGAAAAGGAGCTGGGCGGTGATCAGCGAGGCCATGTGATCCTCGACCGCGCCGGTGACGAAGATGATCCGCTCGCGCAGCAGCCGCGAATAGATGTCGAAGCTGCGTTCGCCCCGGTTGGATTGCTCGATGACGATCGGAACGAGCTGCGAGATGATGTCCTGGTGGTCCATGGTGATGAGCGGATCCCTCTTGAGTGGTCGAAGCCTACATCGGGGCAAAGGCGGAAAGGTTCAAGCCGCCGTCGGTCCCAAAGAAAAGGGCGACCCCCGAAATCGGCGGCCGCCCTTCGCTTCTAGATTGTGTGCATCCGCTACATTTTGAGCGTCGCGCGCGCGTAGAAGTAACGGCCCGGGATGTCGTAGGTAGTCGGGTCGAAGCCATTGACGTCGCAGGTGAAGCAGGCCGGCGCCTTGGTCTTGAACAGATTGTTGACGCCCAGCGCGAAGCCGAAATTGTCGGCGAAGTCCGGAGAGAACCAGCGCAATTGCAAATCGGTGTAGAACATCGATTTGATTTTGCTGCCATCGCTTTCGCGGACGCTCTTGATGTAGCGGCCGGTAATGGAAGCACCGAACGCGCGGCCGTCCCAGTCGAGGATGCCGATCGATTTCCACTTAGGATAGGCTTGGGATGGACTCCCAACTTCCGTCCCTTCACGGCTGATCGTCTCGGTACCGCCCGACGTCGGCAGAATCAGATCGTAGTTCATCAGGAAGGTATTGTTCCAGGTGAAGCCGAACTTGCCCGCGCCGGTGTCGAGCGTGCGATAGGCCAAGTTGAGATCAATGCCCTTGGTCTTGATTGCCGCCACGTTCTCCAATTGAGCATCGATTCGGCTGACCTCCCCGCCGCCACGGCTGACCCGCGCGCAGGCGAGCGGATCATTATTGTACACGCAGTTGTAGAGCGTGGTCTGGGCCGGGAACGCCTGGATCGCGCCTTTGATGTCGATCTTGTACCAGTTGGCCTCGACCGAGAAGCGCGGGATGAAGCCTGGGCTGAAAACTCCGCCCAGCACCCAACTTTTCGACTTCTCGGCCTTCAGGTTCTCGTTGCCGCTGGTGATCACCGGCAACTGATCGTCGGGGAACGACCGCGAGCCCGTCGGTGCACCTTGCGCGGCGCAATTGGCCGCCACCGTCGCATCGTTGTTGAACCTGCGCGGAAGAGCGCTGTTGGTCGAACAAGGATCGTCAATCGCAGAGTCAAATCGTGACTGCGTCCCGAACAGCTCGCCGATCGACGGAGCGCGGAAACCCTGCGCCCAAGTAGCGCGAAGGCGCAGGTCGTGGACTGGCTTCCAGTTCGCGCCCGCCTTGAAGGTGGTTGTCGAGCCCGACGTCGAATAGTCGGAGACGCGCACGGCGCCACTGAACTCGAGCAGCTCGGCAAACGCCACGTCCTTGAGCAGCGGCGCGTTCAATTCGGCATAGGCTTCCTTAACGTTATAGCCGCCCTTCGTGGGGGACGCCGGGATGTCGGAGCTGAAGCCCGCCGCGACGACCGGATCGGGATCGAATCGACCCTTGAGGTCGCGATATTCGACACCCGCGGCGAGCCCAAGCGGACCGCCCGGCAGCTCAAACAGGCTTCCCGAAATGTTGGCCGTGAAATCCCAGGTTTTCTGCTCGCTCGAATCGTGCTGCACGAAGCTCACCCAATCGAGCATAGCTTGGGTTACCGTGCCGGCACCGCCGAAAATATTGAACGGCACGCAAGGCGCGGTGCAGGCGGCTAGCGGCCCGAGGGCCTGCTGGAGATGCTGCGAGTTGATGTTGCCGTGCATCACCTGCTTGGCCTTGTTGCGGCCGTAGCTGCCGTTGATGTCCCAGAACCACTCGTTCCCGCCGATGCCGAAGCTGCCGTCGAGGGTCGCTACCCCGTAAAGGGTCTTGACGGTCTGGTCGTAACGCCGCGGGCCAAGTTCGAGCATGCGGCGGCGGATGACGACGTAATTGCTTTCGTCGAGCGTCGCCCCGAACGGATTGAACGGGTTGGTGATGTCGATGTCGATAGTGTCGAGCAAGCTGTTATTGCCCGCACCCTGGCCGATCAGGAGCGGAAGCGGCGCAGCCTGATTCTTCGAATCGCGCTTGTTCCAAATCGCTTTGGCCGAGAAATTGATATTCTCGCCCAGCTCCTGCTTGAAGTTGGCGAACAGCCCGAGGCGCTTCAGCGGCGTCTGGATGTAGTTAAACGGCGCGAAGTTAAAGGCATCGGCTGCACCGGCGTAGTTACGGAAATCGCTGGCCGGATCGGCGGGGTCGGCCGAGTTGTAGATCGGCACCCCAAAAACGACGTGACGCAGAGTCAGGTCGTTTCCGAACACGCGAAAACGGCCGAGCGGGATGGTGCCGGAGCAGCCCCCTGCCACACAGCTGTCAGAGTACGGCGTCGGGAAGCGCGAAATGGCGCGGTCGGCGGAACGGACGCCGTTCTGGATGACGTAATTGCCGCCGACGACGAACTGAGTGGGGCCATTGCCGCCGTTGCCCCAGCTAAGCTGGTAATTCTGCGAGAAACCGTCGCCGTCGTCGTAGCCGCCGAGCTGGGCTGATGCGATGAGGCCCTTTTGCCGCCGCTTGGTGATGATGTTGACGACGCCAGCGATGGCGTCGGAGCCATAAATCGATGAAGCGCCGTCCTGCAAAACTTCAACGCGTTCAATCATCGATTCTGGAATCGAGTTCAAATCGGTCGCGCCGGGAATGCCACTAGCCGACGCGCCGTTGACGTAGCGCAGCCCGTCCACGAGCACGAGAGTCCTCTTCGAACCCAAATAGCGCAGATCAATCTCGGCCGAGCCGGCGCCGACGCCGCCGCCGTCTGGCGGGTTGCCGAGGTTGCCGGAGTTGTTGAACTTGGTGTTTGTCCCGCCGCCGGCGCTTGGCAGGCGCTGCAACACATCGTTGATCGAATTGAGGCCGGTCTTGGCGATGTCGGCCTGGTCGACGAACACGATCGGCGCGTCCTGCGACAGCGGGTCGCGGCGAATGCGCGAGCCGGTGACGACGATGTCATTCTGGCCGGTCGTCTCGGCTGCTGGCGAAGCCTGGGCATCCGCCATGTCTGCCGGCGGCAATGTGCTTTGCGCCTGGGCGACGGTTGATCCGGCAACAATGGCGGCCAGCGCAGCGCCGGCACGAAGGGCGATCTCGACCCGTTTCATAAAATTCCCCCTGTTGGACCGCGGCGAATTGGCCGCGGAAAGACGTTACAGGGATAAAACAGACGCGGCGGCGGCGGAAGCGTAAAGAGTCACATCGACGACACAATCCGCGCCGAGTGATGCAAATCGTCTACACTTGTGTGTTCGCCGGTGGAGGAAGCGCGAGATAGGCAAGCCGCCGCACTTCGCGCCGGCCGCGGGTGACCGTGTCGAGGATCAGGCCGGCGAAAAAGCACAATACCGCGACGATCGTCATACCGGTGATCAGGATCGCGGTCGGCACCCGCGGCACCAGGCCGGTGTCGAGGTAGGTAAGGATTAGCGGCACCGACAGGATCAACGCCGCGATCAGCAGCAGCGCGCCGAGCGACCCGAAAAACAGCACCGGCCGCTCGATCCGGTAGAGCGTCGCGATGGTCTTGAGGATCCGCCAGCCATCGCCGAACGTCGAAAGCTTGGACTCCGAGCCCTCGGGCCGCGAGCCATAGGCGGTTTCGAGCTCTCCGACCGGCATCCTCAACTCGAGCGCGTGGACGCTGATCTCGGTCTCGATCTCGAACCCCGACGAAAGCACCGGGAAGCTCTTGACGAAGCGCCGCGAAAACACGCGGTAGCCGGAGAAAATATCCGAGAAACTGCGGCCGAACAGGCCGGCGAGAATGCCGGTGAACAGCTTGTTGCCGAGCACGTGGCCGCCGCGATAGGCGTCCTTTTCCTGGTGGCGGCGGGTGCCGACGACCATGTCCAGTTGCTCGGCGAGGAGCAGGTCGACCATCGCCGGCGCAGATTTGGGGTCGTAGGTCAAATCGCCGTCGGCCATCAGGTACACATCGGCATCGACGTCGGCGAACATGCGGCGGACGACATGGCCCTTGCCTTGCTGGCGCTCGGATCGCACGACTGCGCCGCCGGCGGCTGCGATCTCCCGCGTCCGGTCGCGACTGTTGTTGTCGTAGACGTAAATCTGGGCGGACGGCAAAGCAGCGCGGAAACCTTCGACCGTTGCGGCGATGGTCGCTTCCTCGTTGAAGCACGGCAGCAGCACGGCAATGCGCGGTTGATGCTTACCTGCCATTGGCCCCCCTGATCGTCGTCCCCGCGAGGTCCCCATCAAAGTACTACCTTGATGGGGTCCCGATAGCGGGGATCCAGCTTTTCCTTGTATTACTGGCTTCCCACCTGCGCGGGAATGACGATTATTTCTTCGCCGAAGCCTTCTTCGCCGGAGCCTTCTTCGCAGCGGCCTTGGCTGGTGCTTTGGCTGCCGCCTTGGCTGGCTTCTTGTCAGCGGCCTTGGCCCCGGCGCCATCCTTGACGGGCTTGGCGGGCTGCGGAGCGTCGGCCCTGGTTTCGGCGACTTTGCCCTTGGCCGGGGCCGCCGGCTTTGGCTTCGGCTCGGCCTTGGCCGAAGCAGACTTGGCCGGAGCAGCCTTGGTCGCTTTCTTGGCCTTGGCGGGCTTCGCCGATGCTACATGGTCGTGGCCGCAGCCGGGGCCGTGGACGTGGCCCTCCTCGCTCTCGAGGTCGGCCTCAAGCTCGGCGCGGCCGGCCTTGCGTTCGCTGATCTTCGCTTTGGAAAAGAGGAAATCGACGACCTTGTCCTCGTACAGCGGCGCACGCAGTTGGGCGGCCGCCATCGGCTCCTGCTGGATGTACTGGATGAAGCGTTCGCGGTCCTTGCCCTGGTATTGCGAAGCCGCCTGACCGATCAGTCGATTCATCTCCTGCTCGCTGACCGTGACGGCGTTGGCCTGGCCGATCTCCGAAAGCA
>JBDTMX010000134.1:0-9131 GCA_039934055.1 Sphingomicrobium sp.
CCCACATCGCGACCCTGCTGATGACCTTCTTCTTCCAGGAAATGCCCGAGCTGGTCCGCCGCGGTCACCTGTTCCTCGCCCAGCCGCCGCTGTACCGGCTGACCGCCGGCGCCAAGACGCTCTACGCCCGCGATGACGCCCACCGCGCCGAGCTCGAAGGATCAGAGTTCAAAGGCAAGAAGGTCGAAGTCTCGCGCTTCAAGGGCTTGGGCGAGATGATGCCGCAGCAATTGAAGACCACCACCATGGACCCAGGCACGCGCTCGCTGCTCAAGGTCACCCTGCCGTCGCACTATGAGGACCGCCAGGGGGTCAGGGACCTCGTCGAACGCCTCATGGGCCGCGATCCCGCGCCAAGGTTCGCGTTTATTCAGGAAAGCGCCGCGGCGGTGGATGAAGGGGCTATTGATGCTTAGCTTCCCCTCTCCCTTAGGGGAGGGGTTAGGGGTGGGGTGCTCATGCCGCGGCTCGATGCCGCTACTTGGGAGGTCGCACCATCACTCGCGCGACGGCTGCGCTTATGACAGCTTGACCGGACGAAAGCCGCGATAGACCCAACGAACGGTCAAACCGACCGCGGCGAGGATTAACGCTGCAACCTAACGCGAGCGCGCAATTCCGGTGAAAGCGCACCCACCACCAACCCCGCCGCCGTTAAAAAACAACTTTCCTACACCCACCCATTTGGTTCATATTGTGCGACTCGTAGCAGTAGGGATAGGTTCATGGCGCGCAGGGTCGCGAAGAAGGCGGCTCGCGCTCGGCGCGGCTCACCGCCGCGGATTCTTATACCCGCTGCCCTGCCCGAACTGCCTGCGCCAGCACGCCGTCGCCGCCAGCAGCGCTGCCGCCAGAATCAGCACGAGGATCAGGCGGAAACCAGGGTGATCAATCATCAAAAGGTCGCCTGCTTGGGCGATCCGGCACCCCTCACTACCATCGTCTAGGCACGTTACCTAATGCCGCGATGCCAAGTCGGCTGGAAAGCTTCAACCACGGTGGCAGCCCACCAATCACCCCAACCTCACAGCCCTAAAATACCGCTTTCCTACACCCACCCGTTTGGTTCATAATATGCGACTCGCAACCGTAGGGAGAGGTTCATGGCGCGCAGGGTCGCCCGGGAAATGACGGCCGAGGAGTCCGATAGCTGGTCCGCCGCGCTCGCACCCAGTTTCCAGCCACGTGCGCACCCGCGATGCAGTGCGACTTTTTGTGACTTTTCGAACCCTTACCCGGCGGCGAAACTCACGAAACTCACGACCCCCAGAATTCACCCACTCCGCGCGCGTTGAGGAGCGAACTTGGCGAACTTCCAGCACGGAGGAGATAGTCAAAACCAGTTGCGCCGTTAATGAGCAAAGAGATGTCGCAGCTCCGGCCCATCTCGCGCGCCTCGATGGCGATCGCGGCTTTCTCGACCATCGTCGAGTGGTACGACTTCACGCTCTATCTCTATTTCTCGACGGTCCTGGCCCGAGTATTCTTCGGCGGCGGCAGCGGGGCGTTGCTGACCACCCTGGGCGGCTTCGCCATCGCCTACCTCATGCGCCCGCTCGGCGCGGTGATCTTCGGCCATATCGGAGACCGCCACGGCCGGCGGCATATGCTGCTGATCTCCGTCGCGGTGATGACCGCGGCGATGCTCGCGACCGCTTTGCTCCCGACCCACGCGCAGGTCGGCGCCGCGGCCGGCTGGGGGCTGTTCCTGCTGCGCTGCGTGATGGGCTTCTCGGTCGGCGGCGAATATACCGGAGTGGTCGCTTATCTGCTCGAGGGCGCGCCGCGACACCGCCGTGGTCTGATTGCCTCGTCGGCCTCGGCGGCGAGCGAGATCGGTGCATTGCTGGCGGTCGGCGTGTCCGCGCTCACGGTCGCCAGCATGAGCGAGGCGAGCCTCGCCAGCTGGGGCTGGCGGATCCCGTTCCTGGTCGGCGCCGCGCTCGCCGGGAGCGTGTGGATCGCCCGCTCGACGATGGAGGAATCGCCCGAATTCCACCGCCAGCAAGCGGCCGGCACCGTCCCTGACAGCCCGCTTCGCCACAGCCTCAAGCACCATCGCGGCGCGATCGGCCGGGCGTTCGCGATCTCCGCTTTGGGGTCGATCACATATTATGTCGGCATCACCTACGTGCCCGCGTTCCTGACCTCGGCCGGCGCGCTGAGCGAGCGCACATCGCTGTGGCTGTCGACCGCCGCCGCCGTCATGGTGATCCTGGTCACGCCCGGGATCGGCCTGCTGTCCGACCGCATTGGGCGAAAGCCCGTCCTCGCGCTCCTCGCCCTCGCCAATATCGTCCTGCCGATCACCATGTTCGCACTGATGGCCAGCGGCTCGCACGTCCAGGCGTTGCTCGGGGCACTGGTGCTGGCCGCCCTCGCCGGCGGGGTCAGCGCGGTCGGCGCCGTGGCCACCGCCGAGCAATTCCCCGGCGAAGGCCGCGTTACCGGGCTCGCGCTCGGCGCGACCGGCGCCACCGCCATCTTCGGCGGGCTGACGCCCTTCGTCGCCCAGCTGCTGGTCGAGCGCACCGGCTGGGCGATGGCCCCCGGCGCCATGATCGCCCTCGTCGGCCTCACCGTCCTGCCCTTGTTCCTGATGATGAAAGAGACGGCGCCCGCGCGAAGGAAATTTATGGCCGTCTCGTCTTCGCCATGATTGGCTGCTAGGCGCGGCAACATGCTGACCATCACTGGAATCACGGTGCGCCTTGGCGGGCGTACGATCCTCGACCGCGCGACCGCCGCGATCCCGCCGGGCAGCCGCGTCGGGCTGATCGGCCGCAATGGCGCCGGCAAGTCGACTTTGTTGAAGGTCATCATCGGCCAGCTTGAGGCCGACGAGGGCGAGATCGAGATGCCGAGCCGGACCCGGTTGGGCTATATCGCGCAGGACGCACCGACGGGCACCGCGACCCCGTTCGAAACCGTTCTCGCCGCCGATACCGAGCGCGCCGCTCTGCTGGCCGAGGCCGAGCATTGCGCCGACCCCCACCGCCTCGGTGACCTCCACGACCGACTGATCGCGATCGACGCTTATGCCGCTGACGCCCGCGCCGCGCGCATCCTCCTTGGCCTCGGCTTCGACGAGACCATGCAGGACCAGCCGCTCGACAGCTTCTCGGGCGGGTGGAAGATGCGCGTCGCGCTCGCTGCTTTGCTCTTCTCAAAGCCCGACGTGCTGCTGCTCGACGAGCCCTCCAACCACCTCGACCTCGAGGCGACCCTGTGGCTCGAGAATTTCCTCAAGGGCTATGACGGCACGCTAATTGTCATCAGCCACGAGCGCGACCTCCTCAACAACGTCGTCAACACCATCGCCCACCTCTCGGCCGGCAAAATCAGTCTCTACTCGGGCAATTACGACGGGTTCGAGAAATTGCGCGCCGAGCGCGTGGCGCAGATCGCTGCGGCGCAGGCATCGCAGAACGCCCAGCGCGCCCGCCTGCAGGATTATATCGCCCGCAACAGCGCCCGCGCCTCGACCGCCAAGCAGGCCCAGTCGCGCGCCAAGATGCTGGCCAAGATGCAGCCGATCGCCGCGCTTGCCGACGATCCCAGCCTGAGCTTCGACTTCCCGAGCCCAAGCGAACTTCGGCCGCCGCTGATCACCCTCGACATGGCCGCGGTCGGCTATGCCGCCGACACGCCTGTGCTGCAGAGATTGAATCTGCGCATCGACCCCGACGACCGCATCGCGCTGCTCGGCCGCAACGGCAACGGCAAGACCACGCTCGCCCGCCTGCTCGCCGCCCAGCTCGCGCCGATGGCCGGCGAAATCCACGCCTCGGGCAAGATGAAGGTCGGTTACTTCACCCAATATCAGGTCGAGGAGCTGCAAGGCGAAGACACGCCGCTCGAGCACATGACCCGCGCCATGAGCGGCAAGACCTCGGCCGCGGTGCGCGCCCAACTCGGGCGTTTCGGTTTCTCCGGCGACAAGGCGACGACCCTGGTCGGAAAATTGTCCGGTGGCGAGCGCGCCCGGCTGGCGCTGGCGCTGATCACCCGCGACGCCCCGCATTTGCTGATCCTCGACGAGCCGACCAACCACCTCGACGTCGATGCCCGCGAAGCGTTGGTCCAGGCCCTGAACGGCTATGACGGCGCGGTCATCCTCATCAGCCACGACCGTCACATGGTCGAACTGACCGCCGATCGCCTGGTGCTGGTGGAGCATGGCGGCGCCAAGGATTACCCGGGCAGCATCAATGATTACATCGACTTCGTGCTCGGCCGGAACCAGCCCAAAACCGAGGCGAAACCCAAAGCGTCAAAAGCCGACCGCAAGGCCGCATCGAAGGCCCGCGAGGACGCCCGCGCGCTCAAGAAAGCCGCCGCCGAAGCGGAAGCCGCCAGCGCTCGCCTCGCGGCCCAATGCTCGGCGTTGGATCGCGAACTCGCCGATGTCGCCTGCGCCCAAAAGCTGAGCGAGCTCAGCCAACACCGCATCCATCTCGCCGAGCAATTGAGCAAGGCCGAAGCCCGCTGGCTCGAAGTCAGCGAACAACTCGAACGCCTCGCCGCCTAACCCGGCCGCCCGCGTCTCTTACCGCGCCCCGAAACCGCTCAGCACCGTCTTGACCGTCCGGAACAGGATCAGGAGATCGAGCCAGGGCGAGAAATATTTGATGTAGTAGAAGTCGTAGTGGAGCTTGTAGTGGACGTCCGCGACCTCCGCGACGTGGCCCTGGTTGACCTGCGCCCAGCCCGAAATCCCCGGCTTCACGACATGTCGATAGCGGTAGAAGGGCAGCTCACTGGTGTACCAGATCGACAGCACCTCGGCTTCCGGGCGTGGGCCGATCCAGCTCATCTGCCATTTCAGGATATTGATGATCTGCGGCAGCTCGTCGATCCGCGTGGTGCGCAGGAACTTGCCGACGCGCGTGATGCGTTCGTCGTCCGCGCCGGTCATCGCCGCGCGCCGTTCGTCCTCGATCGACACCGGGTGCATGGTCCGAAACTTGTACACCGTGATGCGGGCGCCTGCGTAGCCGATGCGCGCCTGGCGGAACAGGATCGGCCCCGGCCCCTCGGCGCGGATGGCAAGCGCAGCAATCGCCATCACCGGCAGCGCCAGCGGCAGGAGCATCACAGCGAACAGGAAATCGCCGAGCGATTTCAAGTGGAAATAGCCGCGCGCGGGGAGCAGCGAACCGAAGCTGTTCTCCGACAGGTGGGCAAGCTCAACGCGCCCGGTGAGCGATTCCGAAAGCTGCTTGACCTGATAGACGATGCGCCCGGCGAGCGCCGCGTCGGCCAAAAAGGCCTCCCATTCGTCGGGCAGGTCGGCGGCGAAATCGGCGACGATCGCGTTGCAGCCGGCGGTGTCCTCGAGCCGCGGCCGGGCCAGCGATTGCCACTGGACGTTGTCGATCTCGTTCAAGCGCGAAACGGCTCCGAACGGGACCACCGCGATGCGCCGTTGGATCCGCCGCTCGCCGTAGAAATAGGCAAAATAGTTCCACAGTACGTGAAGGCCAAAGCCGACCGCCAGGCCCAGCCGGTCGTACGGCAAGCGGCTCAGCAGCAGCGCGCCGATGACCATGCCGTGACCGCTGAGCGCCGTCGGGAGGATGACGTAGGTCGAGCGAATGCCCGGGTAGGTTTCGATCGACAGCCGCATCCAGAAGGCGATGGTGATGGCGGTGATGTTACCGATAAGCGCATTGACGCTGGTCGTCAGATAAACCGTCTCTGGCAACAAGGTTACGCGCAAGGCGTAGGGAAGCATTCCGCCGACAAGCAGGGCACCCGCGAACTGGAACCGCCGCCGCGTGAACAGCGACCGGTTCGTCAGTCGGGATGGCGTCTCGTGGCGCATCGTTCAAAGGCTCCGGACGGCGATCAGAGTGACCAGCGGTCGATGGCCGGGTTCAGCTGACGGTCGCGCCACATACCCTTGAGATCGGCCAACGTTCCGCCTCGATCGACCAGTTTCTCCAGATCGGCGGTCGGAATCTCGCGATATGCGGCATGAGCGACCGCGCCGACGACCAAGTCGTAGCTCGAGCCGTCGGGGTTGATTGGCGATAGCCCGTACTCGCGCTCCACCTCGCCGGACTCGGCCAGCGGGTCGGCGACGTCGACGCCGTGGCCGAGCTCGCGAAGCCGCGCGACGAGGTCGAACGCCCGGCTGTTGCGCAAATCAGGGACATCCTCCTTGAACGTCAGCCCGAGCACCAGCGCGCGCGCCGGCCTACCTGCCTTGTCCGCCTTGCCAGAAAGCCGCTCGTGCAGCGCGTCGGCGATCCAGGTCCCCATGCCGTCGTTGATTGCCCGTCCCGACAGGATGACCTGCGGGTGATGACCCAGCTGCTGGGCAAGGTGGCTGAGGTAATATGGATCGACGCCGATGCAGTGGCCGCCGACCAGCCCGGGCTCGAACGGCAGGAAATTCCACTTGGTCCGGGCAGCGGCGAGCACGTCCCATACCGACACTCCGATCTTCGACAGGATCTGGGCGATTTCGTTCATGAAGGCGATGTTGATGTCGCGCTGGGCGTTCTCGATCGCTTTCGCCGCTTCCGCCGCCTTGATCGACGCGGCGCGGAACACGCCACCGCTGGTGATCGCCCCGTACATCTCCGCCAATTGCTCGAGGGTCTCGTCGTCCTCGGCGGCGATGACCTTGGTGATCTGGTCGATGGTATGGGTGCGGTCACCCGGGTTGATCCGCTCGGGCGAGTAGCCGAGGCGGAAGTCCCGGCCGCGCTTCAGATTGCTGACGCGCTCGATCTCGCCCCCGCAAATTTCCTCGGTGACTCCGGGATAGACGGTGCTTTCGTAGATGATCGTCGGCCGCCGTGCGGGGTCGATAGCCTGGGCAATCATGTGGGTCGCCGACAGCACCGCTCGAAGATCAGGCTGGTTGTCGGCATCGACCGGGGTCGGCACGGTGACGACGTAAATGTCGGCGCCGCGGCAATCCTCGGACAGGTCCGTCAGGGTCAGCTTGGACCGCGCCAGCTCTTCGCCATCGATTTCGCGGGTGCGGTCGTGGCCCCCGCGCAATTGGGCAATGCGCTCCGCATCGACGTCGAATCCGACGACCTCGAACTTGCGGGCCAGCGCGATGGCAAGCGGCAGCCCGACATAGCCGAGCCCGACGACGACGATCTTGCCGATGCTGTTCATGAGCGCCTTTTGTCTGGAAAAAACCGTTGCTGCGGCATGCCTTAGCTCGCCTAAGCGGTCTTTGCGCGATCCAATTGGCCGCGTCCAATCCCGAAATAGGAAAGGCCGGCGCGCTCGGCGTCGACGCGGTCGTAGACGTTGCGCAAATCAACCAGGATCTTGCCGCGCATCACGGATGCGACGTCGACCAGGTCGAGCGCCCGGAACTCGTCCCATTCGGTGACGATCACCAGCGCGTCGGCGCCCGTGGCGGCGGCGTGGGCGTCGGGCGCGAACTCCACTTGCGGCATCAGCGGCCGCGCCTGCTCGGTCGCTACCGGATCGTAGGCGGCGACCTGGGCCCCGCCCCCGATCAGCCCCTCGATCAGCGAGATCGACGGCGCCTCGCGCATGTCGTCGGTGTTGGGCTTGAACGCGAGGCCGAGCACGGCAATGCGCTTGCCGGCGAGGCTCCCGCCGAGCGCCGCCGTGACCCGCGCGGCCATCGACGCCTTGCGACGGTCGTTGACCTCGACCACCGTGCTGACAATCCGCTGGTCGATGCCAGCCTCCTCGGCGATCCGCAGCAGCGCCAGCGTGTCCTTGGGAAAGCAGCTTCCGCCATAGCCGGGGCCGGCGTGCAGGAACTTGGGGCCGATGCGATTGTCGAGGC
This sequence comes from Sphingomicrobium sp., assembly GCA_039934055.1. Taxonomy (GTDB): domain Bacteria; phylum Pseudomonadota; class Alphaproteobacteria; order Sphingomonadales; family Sphingomonadaceae; genus Sphingomicrobium. The sequence goes on from JBDTMX010000134.1 coordinate 7,793, forward strand.
CGATGCCGCGCGCCACGTCCTGGACGTCGGCGCCGACCGCTTCGGACAGGTCCGCGATCTCGTTGATGAAGCTGATCTTGACCGCCAGAAAGGCATTGGCCGCATATTTGATCAGTTCGGCGGTGCGCCGCCCGGTGAACAGCATTGGTGCCTCGTTGAGGAACAAGGGGCGATAGACCTCGCGCAGCACTTCTCGAGCGTGCTCGTCCTCGGCACCGACGACGATGCGGTCGGGGATTTTGAAGTCACGGATCGCCGCCCCTTCGCGCAAGAACTCCGGGTTGGACGCGACCGACACGCCCTCGACACCCTCTTCGACTAGGATCTCGACGATCCGGTCGCCGGTCCCCACCGGCACGGTCGACTTGGTGACGATCACCGTCTTCGGGCCGATCACTCGGGCGAGCTCGCGGACGGCATCATAGACATAGGTCAGGTCGGCATGGCCGTCACCGCGCCGCGCCGGTGTGCCGACGGCGATGAACACCGCTTCGGCGCCCTCGACCCCGTGGGCGAGGTCGGTGGTGAAGTGGAGCCGGCCGTGATCGACGTTGGCCTTGACCAGCGCCTCCAGTCCCGGTTCCCAGATCGGCATCTGGCCGCGGTTGAGCGCGGCGATCTTGTCCCCGTCCTTGTCGACACAGGTCACCTGGTGCCCGAAGTCGGCGAAGCAGGCGCCGGACACCAGCCCGACATAGCCGGTGCCTATCATCGCGATGCGCATGCTCTACTCCCCCCGCCAAAAGGCGCGCGCCTCTTAGCCAGCGCTCGCCGACAAGGCCATACGCTAAAGCCTCGCTTTCGCCCGAATTTTGGGCTAGAGGCGCGACCCTCCCGATGACCATCATGACTCTTCCTCGAGCCCCGCGCGTGGGCCTGGTCTCGCTCGGCTGTCCCAAGGCCTTGGTCGACAGCGAGCGGATCATGACCAAGTTGCGCGCCGACGGCTACGACATGTCGCCCGACTATGCCGGGGCCGACGTGGTGCTGGTCAACACCTGCGGCTTTCTCGACAGCGCCAAGGCCGAAAGCCTCGACGCCATCGGCGAAGCGATCGCCGAAAACGGCCGAGTGGTCGTCACCGGCTGCCTCGGCAAGGAAGCCGAGTTGATCCGCGCCCGCTTCCCGGGCGTGCTCGCGATCACCGGGCCGCAGCAATATGAGGATGTCGTCGCAGCGGTCCACGAAGCGGCGCCGCCGGTGCCCAACGCGTTCCTCGACCTGGTTCCTGAGGCCGGGCTCAAGCTGACCCCGCGCCACTACAGCTATTTGAAGATTTCCGAGGGCTGCAACCACCGCTGCGCGTTCTGCATCATCCCGTCGATCCGCGGCGATCTCG
>JBDTMX010000135.1:0-4766 GCA_039934055.1 Sphingomicrobium sp.
GCGTCCGAGGTTCCGCTGAACGACGCGATCGCCTCCTATCTGTTCAATGCGCAACTGGTCAGCCCGGCGACCGGCGAGACGACCCTGATTGTCCCCGCCGAAGCGCAGGAAACCCCGTCGGTCTGGGGCTGGCTGCAACGCCACCTCGCCGGCAATGGCCCGATCCGCCGGGTCGAGGTGGTCGACGTGCGCCAATCGATGGCCAACGGCGGCGGCCCCGCCTGCCTTCGGCTGCGAGTCGTCGCCGATCCCGCGAGCGTCGATCCGCGCTTCCTGGTCGACGACGCCCGGCTCGATGCGATCGCCGATGTGGTCACTCGCTCGTGGCCGGAAGAGATCGCCAACGACGCGCTCACCCGGCCGGCGTTGATCCGCGACATCGAGGGTTCGCGCGCTGCGCTGCTCGAACTCCTGGACCTGCGCGAACTGGCCTAGGCGACAGACGACGAGGTCCCCTCGTCCAGATGTGGGACAAGTTTGATCGCACTCAGCGCTGGCGTCGAGTTAATTGACGCTTTACCAATTCCTTTAGTCCGGGAACGGCGGAACTTCGGGATTGGCATGAGGTTTGATTAACTTATGAAGATGCGCCACAAAATCGCCCGGCTGTTCACCATCAAAACCCGCACCGAAGCGTGGCTGGTGATTTACGCGGTTGCGCTCGGCGCGGTCGAACGCGGGCAGCACTATCTCGAGGCCTACCCCGGGACCGGCGGCTGGCTGCTGGCGATCGCCTGCACCGGCGTGGTGTTCCTGGTCGGCGCGAAGCTGCTCGACTCGGTCCGGCCGGTGCCGGTCGCCGCCCAGGCTGGGATCCATGGGCCGACTATGCAGCGCCGGCCGCCGCTCAGTCGTAGTCGACCCAGGCTGCGCCCGATTCGCTCCGGTTCAAGGTTACCGCTTTCGCTTCGCACAGGTTCACGCCCGACCACACGGCCGTGACTCCACCCGCAAGGGTGCCCTGGATATCGAATGCGCAATCCGTATCGGAGAATTGGACCGATCCCCGCGTGCCGGCGCGCGGGGCGGCCCCCAACGGCCGCCAACTGCTGGTTCCAAAGCGCCGGATCGACAGCGACTTGATGTCGAGCCCGGTGGCATTGACGACGGTGAAGCTGCCGGCACCGGCCATTGCCGGTCCGGGCGAGAGGATTGTGAGGGTCGCGGCGAGCGCGAAGAAAAGCCTGCGCATGCGCCGCATCATACAGCGCAAGCGCAGGCTCTCAAAACGAATCTCTCAGGCTGCGTCGAGGACTGCGTAGCTCGGGCGCGAGCGGTGGATCACCGGAGCGGGAGCCGGACCATGGCGGAAGCTCTCCTGCAACGGCAGCGCGGTCGAGCAGAACGCGCATTCCGCCAGCACTCGGCCAAGATACCAGTGAGTCCGGCCGCAGCCGGGGCAGTGGTTGACCTCGTTGTCGCGGTAAACCGCGTGGTACCCGCGCGTCGCCGGATTGAACTGGCCGGGGTGGGATTTGAGCGAGTTGAACATAGTCACCTTCCTGAAACCGTTTCGGCTCCAAACTGCGGACCACCTTATAAGTTGCCGCGATAAACGCTGGAACCGCCTATTCATTGAATATTATCCGTAATTTGTGTCGCCGTGGCACAGTTCTGACCCACCTTGGCACACTCCGGAATTTTAACCGTCGGTTAGCGAATCGGGGGTCATTGTCGCCTTTGCGACTGTGGCGTGGAGGACGGGGAACATGGAATCGAACGAGCGGTATTATCGCCGCAGGGCCATCGAGGAGCGCATGGCTGCCCAGCGCGCGATGACCGAGCAGGCGCGCACCTGGCATGCCAAGCTCGCCAAGGATTTCGCGGAGCGCGCGGCCAGTTCGATTACGCTCGCGAGCGCCTAAGCCCGCTTCACCCTCTCTCAATTTCGCTTTATTTCAAATCGCGTCGAGCACCGCTCCGCGTCCGACAGTCCGCTTTGAACACAATCGCCCAACACGCGGCGTCCCCCACCACCATCTTCTCGATCGGCTGCTGAAGAGTTGGCGCGCCCGGAACGATTCGAACGTCCGACCCTCAGATTCGTAGTCTGATGCTCTATCCAGCTGAGCTACGGGCGCGCTGCCCAAAACGGGCACGCGGCGACATAGGGGCGCGGCAGGGACCACGCAACCCATCGCGGCCACGCTCCGCCGGGCGATTGCGCCCCCGGCCGGGCGATCTTAAACGCAAGGCCGACATGCCGTTCACCCGTCCCTGCGCGCTAGCTCTGATCCTTGCCATCTCCGGCTGCGCCACGCCGTCGGTTCGCGCGCCGTCGCTTGCTCCCCGCGCCGCCGAAGCGGTCGATCCGCGGGTACCGGTCGTCAACTCCGTCGTGCCGCAGCCGGTCGATCCCGCCCTCGCCGCCCGCCTCGCCGGGCTGATCGGCCAGGCGCGAAACGGCGAAGGCGCGTTCGTCGTCGCGGCGGGCGAAGCCCAGCGGCTAGCGGCGACGGCCGGGGCATCCCAGACCGAAGGCTGGATAATCGCCCAACAGGCGCTGTCGGCAGCCGTGGCGGCGCGCGCGCCAACGACGCAGGCGCTGGGCGATATCGACGCGATGGCCGCGGACGCGCTGGCCAGGCAAGGCGGGATCGGCCTCGCTGACCTCGCCGCGATCGACGCCGCTGCGGCCGAGGTCGGAGCTATCGACCGCCGCCAGGCGGAAGCCGTCGCCAATATTGCGAATCGCCTGGGTAGCTAACCGACGATCAGCCTTGCTGCGTCCAGCGCGTGGTAGGTGAGGACGCCGGTCGCGCCCGCCCGTTTGAACGCGATCAGAGTCTCGAGGATCAGCGCATCGCGATCGGCAACGCCGGCCGCCGCCGCGGCCTCAATCATCGCATACTCACCCGACACCTGGTAAGCGAAGGTCGGCACGCCGAAGCGGTCCTTCACCCGGGCGATGACGTCGAGATAGGCCAGCCCCGGCTTGACCATCACCATGTCGGCGCCCTCGGTGAGGTCGAGCGCCACCTCGCGGAGCGCCTCGGCGCCGTTGGCCGAATCCATCTGATAACCGCGCTTGTCGCCCTTCAGCCGCCCGCCCGATCCCACCGCGTCGCGGAACGGCCCGTAGAAGGCCGACGCATATTTGGCCGCATAGGCCATGATCGCGACGTCATGATAACCGGCAGCCTCGAGCGCCGCGCGGATCGCGCCGACGCGGCCGTCCATCATGTCCGACGGAGCGACGATGTCGGCCCCCGCGGCAGCCTGGACCAGCGCTTGCTCGGCAAGCACCGCGACGGTGTCGTCGTTGACGACATTGCCTTGTTCGTCCGTCAGCCCGTCGTGGCCGTGGGCGGTGTAGGGATCGAGCGCGACGTCGGTTAGCACGCCGATTTGCGGCACGGCATCCTTGATCGCCCGGATCGCGCGGCAAATGAGGTTGTCCGGATTGAGCGCTTCACCCGCAGTCTCGGTGCGCAGGTCTTCCGGCGTGTTGGGGAACAAAGCGACGCAGGGGATGCCGAGCGCGGCGGCCTCCTTCGCCTTTGCGGCCAGCCGGTCGACGCTCCAGCGGGCCACGCCCGGCAGCGAGGCGATCGGCTCCTCGCAGGCCTGCCCTTCGCACACGAACAGAGGCCAGATGAGGTCGCTCGGATGCAGCCGATGCTCGGCCAGCATGTCGCGCATCCACGGAGCTGATCGGCCGCGCCGCATACGAAGTGCTGGATAGCTGGGCTGAGACATGCCGCTCCCTTACCCCAGCCGAGCCAAGGCCGCACCCAGCCGCTCGGCCTCAGCGGCGCGCTCGGCATGGTCGGCGCGCGCTTTCTCCACGGCCTCGGGCTTGGCCCGCTCGGTGAACGCCGCGTTGGCGAGCCGCGCGGCAAGGCCGTCGCGATCCTTCTCGGCGGCGGCGAGGGCCTTCGAAAGGCGAGCGCGTTCCGCGTCGAGGTCGACGTGCTCGGCCAGTGCAAAGGCGTAGGTGACTCCGCCGACCCCGATCTGCGCCGAGCCTTCGGGCGGAGCGTCAGTGGCCCGTGCCGGGCCAAGCTTGGCCATCCGCGCCAGGATCGCGGCCTGGTCAGTGAGCCGCTGGACCTGCGCTGCCGATCCGCTGGTCACCAGCGGCTCGAGCGTCGCGCTCCATGGGACGTTGAGCTCGGCGCGCATGGCGCGGGCTTCGCGGATGAAATCGATCAGCCAGTCGATCTCGGCCTTGGCCGCCTTGTCGACCTTGGCCTCGGGCGCCGGCCACTGGGCAAGGATCAGCTCGTGAGGCCGGTCTCCCATCGCCCCCCAAAGCTCTTCGGTGACGAACGGCATGAACGGGTGGAGCATCACGAGGATCTGGTCGAACGCCCAACCGGCGACGATTTTAGTCTCGTCGTCGAACGCGCCCTTCACCAGCTCGACGAACCAGTCGCAGAAACTGTCCCAGACGAAGTGGTAGATGGCATTGGCCATCTCGTCGAAGCGCAGCTCGTCAAATGCCTTGTCGAGTTTGGCCAGCGTCACGACCACCTCGCCGATGATCCAGCGGTTGACCGGCAGCTTCGCCTCGGGCGCGGCGATGCTCGCGCTCGCGCCGACCCCGTTCATCTGCAGGAAGCGCGCCGCGTTCCACAGCTTGGTCGCGAAGTTGCGATAGCCTTCAACCCGCTTCTCATCGAGCTTGATGTCGCGCCCCTGGCTCTCCATTGCCGCCATGGTGAAGCGCAGCGCGTCGGCGCCATATTTGTCGAGCAGACCCAGCGGGTCGACCGTATTGCCCTTCGACTTGGACATTTTCTGCCCGTGCGCGTCGCGGACCA
>JBDTMX010000136.1:0-2228 GCA_039934055.1 Sphingomicrobium sp.
GAATATGCCAATCTCGCCTGCTTCATCGTCGAGACGCCCTATCTGAATGCGGAGGCGATCCGGCTCGACGGCGGCATCCGCATGGCTCCCAGATAGTCTTGGACGAGCTAAAGCTACTCGACGACATTGCGGTCGCGGCGCGCGAAGCCGGCGAAGCCATACTCGAGATTGTTCGGCGCGGATTCGAGGTTGAGCGCAAGCGGGACTCATCGCCGGTGACCGAGGCCGACCGCGCGGCCGAGCTGATCATTCTCGCCGCGCTTGCCCGCGCCGCGCCGGGAGTCCCGGTGATCGCCGAGGAAGAAGTCGCCGCCGGGCGGATCCCCGCGCACGACGCCATTTATTTCCTGGTCGACCCGCTCGACGGGACCAAGGAATTCGTCCGCGGCGGCGACGATTACACGGTCAACATCGGCCTGATCGTGGATGGCGTGCCGCGCTTGGGCGTGGTGTTCGCGCCGGCGCGAGGGGCGCTGCACGGCGGGCTCATCGGCCACGGCGCGTGGGTCGAGGACGAGCGCGGCGAGCGCCGCCCGATCGCGTCGCGGCAGCCGGGCGATGCGCTGACCGCGGTCGCGTCCAAGTCGCATTTCAACCAGGCCACCGCCGATTATCTCGACCATGCGGCCCACGGCTGCGGCCATGTCGCGGTCGGGTCGTCGCTCAAGTTCTGCATAATCGCCGAGGGCCAGGCCGATGTTTACCCGCGCCTGTCGCCGACCAGCGAATGGGACACGGCGGCGGGCCATGCCGTCCTGCTGGCGGCCGGCGGACGGGTTGACGGGCCCGACGGCACAGCGCTGCGCTATGGCAAGCGGGCCTTCATCAACCGCGGCTTCGTTGCGACCGGCGGATGGCCGGCGCCGGCGATCGGGCCATGGCTGGAGGAATTTGGCGGCGGCGGAGACATTCCGGAAGGCGTCTAGTCCCCGGGAGCATTTCCCTTTGCAGGCCGAGGCGCCTGCCGACGATTCCACGGGAAGAGACCGGTCCACATCGGATCAATCTCCTTCGAACGTGCCACCCAGCCGCCGCGACGGAGCAAATCGACCTCAACCCGGATGGTCTCGAGACGGCCGAAGATTTCCGCCGCATCCGAGTTTCCTGACAGGCTCAGTTTTCGCGCCAGTCGCTGCGCTTCGTCGATGGCAAAGGCGAGCTCGGCCAGCCATCGGCTGCGCTTGAGTGCCATGGTCTCATCCCTTGAGTGCCACGGTCTCATCCCTTGATCGGCTTACCAAATACGCCTCCCGGTGAACCCACCATAAGGCGCGCCGAATTGCCGCCCGGTGAGCGAACGGTCCGATCCGGAGCCAAAATAGTCTGACTTTTCTCCAAATTGCGCGTTATTAACATAGGTTGCTCGGTCAGGCATTGCGAAGGGACATCTTCAATGGACGCCTATTTGACCGACGGGCAGAATCCGAACAGCAGCTTCGATCGACCGCCGATCCTAATCGCCGGTGACAGCGAAGCCGCGCTCGATCGCGCCAGCCGAACGATCGAAGCGTCCGGCCTCAGGATCGCCGACCGGGTCGGTCTCGAGGAGGCGGCCGAGCGGATTGACCGGCAGGCCGCCGCATCCGCCCTGTGGGTCGAGCTCGACGCCGATCACGGTCCGCTCCTCGACCGGCTGCTCGACCATGTGAACCAGGATGTCGAGCACGGCCGTTATCCGGCGATCGTCGCCGCCCGTCCAAGCTGCTCGATGCGATCGCGGCCAGGCTCAGCGACGTCAGCATCGAATTGGTGGTCGACGGAAATGAGGCCGATCGAACGGCCGCGCTGGCGGTTGCGCTGACCGATTCCGGCCGCGCCGATCGCCTCTCGGATATTGCGTCGGACCAGAACGCGACGCGGCTGCGCCAGCTGAGCGATGAGGTCGGCCGGATCGCATCGACCCTGGCGCGCCTGTCGACCGGCCCGGCCTCCCCAATGCGGCCGATTGAACAGCCTGCCGCCGTCGGTGATGTGCCCCAGGTTTCTGCGGAAACCCTGCGCTCGGTGATTCGAGCCCGCCGCTTGCGCTCGCGCTACTTCGAGGAAGACATGTTCGCTGACCCCGCGTGGGACATGCTGCTCGACCTGCTCCAGGCCGAGCTCGCCCAGCTCCGCGTACCCGTATCCAGCCTGTGCATCGCCGCGGCCGTTCCCGCCACGACCGCCCTGCGCTGGCTGAAGACGATGACCCAGCAGGGGATGTTCGTTCGCCGCGCCGATCCGCACGA
>JBDTMX010000137.1:0-4112 GCA_039934055.1 Sphingomicrobium sp.
GGCAAGCAGAAGGCGATCAACGACGAGCTTGAATGGATCCGCCGCTCACCCAAGGCGCGGCAGGCCAAGTCCAAGGCGCGCATCCGAGCGTTCGACGAGCTGGTCCAGGCGCAGGAAAACCGCACCCCGGGCAAGGCGCAGATCCTGATCCAGGTGCCCGAGCGATTGGGCAGCAACGTCATCGATCTCGAGGGCGTGTCCAAGGCCTATGGCGACAAATTGCTGTTCGAGGAGTTGAGCTTTTCCTTGCCACCGGGCGGGATCGTCGGGGTGATCGGTCCCAACGGCGCCGGCAAGACCACCTTGTTCCGGCTGATCCGCGGCGACGAGCAGCCTGACGCCGGTGAGATCAAGATCGGCCCGACCGTCCACTTGGGCTTCGTCGATCAGAGCCGCGACGCGCTCAAGGCCAGCAACAATGTGTGGGAGGAGATTTCCGACGGCTCCGACGTGTTCCGCTTCGGTAAGCACGAGGTCGGCACGCGGGCCTATGTCGGCGCCTTCAACTTCAAGGGTACCGACCAGCAGAAGAAGGTCGGCCAGCTGTCGGGCGGCGAGCGCAACCGCGTCCACCTCGCCAAGATGCTCAAAGAGGGCGGCAACGTCCTCCTGCTCGACGAGCCGACCAACGATTTGGACGTCGAGACCCTGCGCGCGCTTGAGGAAGCGCTGGAGAATTTCGCCGGCTGCGCGGTGATCATCAGCCACGACCGCTTCTTCCTCGACCGTCTCGCGACCCACATCCTGGCGTTCGAGGGCGACAGCCATGTCGAATGGTTCGAAGGCAATTTCGAAGCCTATGAAGAGGACAAGCGCCGCCGCATGGGGCCGGAAGCCGACCGCCCGCACCGGATGACGTACAAGAAGCTGACCCGGTAGAGACGCGTTGCCAAGGCCACGTGACGGAGTAAGCAGGACGCGCCTTTGCCTCGGGAGTCCACCATGCGCCGCCGCACTTTTCTCGCTGCCATCCCCGCTGTCGCCGTGGGAGCGGCGCTGAAGGCGCAGGCGCCGCGGGGTAAATCCAGCAGCCCGGCGCCTCCGGACAAAGGCGCTTTGCCGGCGTTCCAGCCTTCGGGCGACGAGACGTTCGTCCGCCCCGACGTCCATGCCGGCGATCGGCCGGTCGGGGCGAGCTTCGCCTCGCGTTCGGCGGTGTATGGGCGGTCGGGCGCCGCCGGGACCGCGCACCCGCTGGCGACGTTGGCCGGCATCGAGATGCTCAAGAAGGGCGGCTCGGCGGTCGACGCGGCGGTGGCGATGAACGCGTGCCTCGGCTTCCTCGAGCCGACCAGCAGCGGCATCGGCGGCGACTGCTATGCGATGCTGTGGGACCCGGCGCAGAAGACAGTCGTCGGGCTGGCCGGATCGGGCCGCTCGCCGCGTGCGCTCAGCCTCGAGACGGTGCGCTCGCGGGCCAGGAACGGTGCGCTGCCGGCACTGGGCGCGGTCGCGGTCTCCGTCCCCGGCGCGCTCGACGGCTGGTGGACGCTGCACCAGCGCTACGGCCGCTTGAAATGGGCCGAGTTGTTCGAGCCGGCGATCGCTTACGCCGAGGCCGGCGTCCCGGTGCCCGAAGTCATCAGTTACTATATGCGGCGCAACATGACCGCCTTCCTCCGCCCCGGGTCGGGCATCGAGGAGACCGCCAACGCGGTGCACACCTACGGCAGGGGACCCGGGGTCGGCGAAATCTTCCGCAACCCCGACCTCGCGCGGACCTACCGGATGATTGCCCAAGGCGGCCGCGACGTCTTTTACGATGGCGAGATCGCGCGCACCATCGAGGCCTATTTCAAGCGCATAGGCGGCTGGATGACCCGCGCCGACCTGGCCGCCCACCATTCCGAATGGACGGTGCCCTACGCGACTGACTATCGTGGCGTCCAAGTCCACGCGATCGGCGCCAACACGCAGGGCATCGCGACCTTGCAGATGCTCAACATGATCGAGCATTTCGACATGCGCGGGGCCGGCTTCCAGTCGCCGCGGTCGATCCATTTGCAGGCCGAGGCCAAGCGCCTCGCTTACGAGGACCGCGCGCGTTACTACGCCGATCCCAAGTTCTCGAAGGTGCCGGCCGCCTATCTCGTCTCCAAGGCCTACGCCGCCGAGCGCGCCAAGCTGATCGATCCCAGGCGCATCAATCCCAACGTCCATCCCGGCCAGGCGCCGTCGCACGGCGACACGACTTATTTCACGGTGTCGGACGCCGCCGGGATGATGGTGTCGATGATCCAGTCCAATTTCCGCGGCATGGGCTCGGGGCTGGTGGCGGACGGGCTGGGTTTCATGTTCCAGGACCGCGGCCAGTTGTTCAGCCTCAAGGACGGCCATCCCAACCTCTATGCGCCCGGCAAGCGACCGTTCCAGACCATCATTCCCGGCTTCGCCACCCGTGGCGATGCGCCGTGGCTGTCGTTCGGGGTGATGGGCGGCGACATGCAGCCCCAAGGCCAGACCCAGATCATCGTCAATCGCGTCGATTACGGCCTCGACGTCCAGGCGGCCGGCGATGCGCCGCGCTGGCATCACGAGGGCTCGTCGCAGTCGATGGGCGAGGATTCGCCAGGGCTGGGCGCGCTGGGCCTGTTGCGGCTCGAGAGCGGGGTGCCCGTGGCGACCCGGCGGGCGCTCGCCAACATGGGCTGGAAACTGGGCGAATCCGACGGCGGCTTCGGTCGCTACCAGTGCATCGAGCGCCGCCTGAGCGGCAGTGAGCGGGTCTACGCGGCGGCCAGCGAAATGCGCGCCGACGGGCTCGCTCTGGCCTATTAGGCGGCCCGTTGATCACCGTCACCGCGCCCATCTGGCTGTGGAGCGAGGGGAAAGGGAGCTGGCATTTCCTGACGGTCCCGGCCGACCAGGCGGTCGAGATCCGCTTGCTCGCCCAGGCCGCCGGTCCGCGGCGCGGGTTTGGCTCGGTTCGCGTCGCCGCGACCATTGCAGGAGTCACCTGGCGGACGTCGATCTTCCCGCAGAAATCGGGCGGCTACATCCTGCCGATCAAGGCCGACGTGCGCCGCCGCGCCGGCATCGCCGCCGGCGACGAGGTCATGGTCTCGCTCGAATTGGTTTAGTGGCTGAGGTCGGCGGCGGTCTTGGCGTATTCGTCGGCCATCGTTGACAGCACGCCGCATGTCTGGCGGTCGTAGGTCGCGTCGGCCAGACGCCGGCAGCGCTGGGCCTGCTCGGCGAGCACATCCGCCTGCTCGGCGCTGACGTCGACCAGCATGTTGACGGCGCCGGTGAGTTTGCCCTGGGAATCGAACAGCGGCGTCGGGTAGGGGGTAAAGGCGCGGCGGCTGCCGTCCGGCCGCATCGCGATCGCGACCGCCCCGCGGATCTCGCGCTTGTCGCGGATCGCCTGGGCCATCGGGCATTGATCGTGCGGCAATCGGTCGCCGCTGGCGGTGTAGAGCTTCCACGTCACGCACCATCGGTCTTGGCCCAGCTGCGGCTCGCGGCCGGCAAACTCGACGCAGGCGCGGTTCCAGTAGGTGACGGCGCCGGTCGCGTCGGTGGTGTAGATCGGCACCGGCAAGCGATCGAGCAGCTCATGGCAGACGTCGCCGGTCGCGAGCGCTTCCATCGCGGTGTCGAGATATTCCTCGGCCTTTAGGCGACCTTGCATGGTGAGTCTGCTGCCGGTTCCAATGGAGGCTGAGGCTGTACAACCAGCCGCCACAAAGGCAGTTCCTGAAAATGAGCGAAAAAGACGGACCTGTGTCGGCTGGACAACAGTTGGGCGACGATAGGCCGCGCGGCTCAGCGCAATCGTTTGACCACCAGTCCCCCATCGGCGCCGGCCTTTACCTCGAAATTGGGAACCGCCTTGATTAGGTCGGACAGGCGCGTGTAGCCGTAATTGCGCGCGGCGAAGCTCGACACCGCCTTGGCGCGTTGGCCGAGCTCGGACAGCGACGCGTAGCCATCCTCGTCGCGCTTCGAAGCCTTGAACGCCGCCCCCAGCACTTGCAGCAGTTCGGCGTCGACCGGCATCTTCCCTTTGGACGTTACCGGCTGCTCGAGCGCATCCTGCTCGTCGAGGGCGAGGGCGGCGACGTCGAAGAAGCGCGTGCAGGCCTGGCGGAACGGGGGCGGGGTCTTGG
>JBDTMX010000138.1:0-8960 GCA_039934055.1 Sphingomicrobium sp.
GTGCATCCTGGGGGCGGCCGAGCCGGTCGAGCAGCACGGCGATGCGGGCGAGGCCAAGGCGGTCGCCACCGAGCGAGAGCCGGGCGAGGCGGTCGAGCTGGGCCTGGACTGCGGGGTGCGACGAAGTCGCGAAGTCGGCCATCAGGCCGCGGCCTTCTCCGGCGCGAGATAAGCGATCAGCCGCGACAGCCGTTCGCGCAATTGATGGCGCGGCACGACCATGTCGATGATGCCGTGCTCAAGCAGATACTCGGCCCGCTGGAAGCCATCGGGAAGCTTCTCGCGGATGGTCTGCTCGATCACCCGCTGGCCGGCGAACCCGATCAGCGCGCCCGGCTCGGCGAGCTGGACGTCGCCGAGCATCGCGTAGGATGCGGTGACGCCGCCGGTGGTCGGGTCGGTCAGGACGACGATGTACGGCAGGCGAGCTTCCTTGAGCTCGGCCAACGCGACGGTCGTCCGCGGCATCTGCATCAGCGACAATATGCCTTCCTGCATGCGCGCCCCGCCGGCGGCGGTGAACAGGATGTAAGGGCTGTTGTCGGCGATCGCCGCGCGCACGCCGGCGACGAACGCAGCGCCGACGGCGATGCCCATCGACCCGCCCATGAAGGCAAAATCCTGGACTCCGACGATGACCGGTTTGCCGTCGACGTTGCCGCGCGCATTCAAGAGCGCATCACGTTCCTCGGTCGCCGCGCGGGCCGCCTTGAGGCGGTCGGTGTAGCGCTTGCTGTCCTTGAATCGCAGAGGGTCCTCGCGCACTTCGGGCGTGGGAAGCATTTCGTACTTGGCCTGGTCGAACAGCTGCTCGAACCGCGCCTTGGGGCCGATGCGGTCGTGATGGTCGCAGCGCGGGCAGACCCGGAGGTTGTCTTCCCATTCTTTGAGGAAGACCATCGTCCCGCACTTGCCGCACTTGTGCCACAGATTGTCGGTCGTCTGCCGCTTGGGCAGGAAGGGAATGCCTTTCTTGACCCGGCTTAGCCAGCTCATCCAAAATCCTCGTCCGTTGGTGCCGTCCCGCTAGGCGCAAGCGGCGCCGTTTGTCTACCTTGGGCGCTGGTCCGCTTTACAGCGTCGCGGCGATGCTCCTGACCGCTGCCGCGGGGTCGTCGGCGTCGGTGATCGGACGGCCGATGACCAGGATCGAGGCGCCGTGGTCGATCGCCGCGCGCGGCGTCACCACGCGCTTCTGGTCTGCCACGCCGCTGCCTTCATGCCGCACGCCGGGAACGACGAAAAATCCGTCCGGCCAAAACTTGTGAACCGCGCCGACCTCGGCACCCGAGCAGACTATGCCGTCGAGGCCGGCGCTCTGGGCGAGCGCCGCCAGCCGACTAACCTGGTCGGCCGGACTGCCCTTGACCCCGGCCGCGGCGAGATCCTTGTCGTCGAGGCTGGTCAGGACCGTGACCGCGACGACCCGGGTCTTGGGCGATGCCGCGGCCTTGGCATTCTCGAGCATGGCGAGACCGCCGGCGGCGTGGACGGTCAGGATCGCCGGTTCGAGCGGCTTCAAGGCCAGCACCGCCTTGGCGACGGTATTGGGGATGTCGTGCAGCTTCAGATCGAGGAAGATCGGCAAGTCGAATTCGCCCAGCTCGGCCACTCCCGCGGGGCCGTTGGCGGCGAAGAATTCGAGGCCCAGCTTGATCCCGCCGGCGACGGCGCGGACGGCGCGCGCGATGGCCTGCGCCCGGGCAAGGTCGGGGGTGTCGATGGCGACGAAGATCGGGCTCATATGACGGGGGCGTCGTCCGTGCGCGCCGGCTCGGGCGACAGCGCTTGCTGCCGATGCTCGACTTCCAGTCGCCGCTTGAACGTCCACAGCCGGGTCCGGTGGACCAGGAAAAGGGGCAGGAAACCGAGCAGGAACATCACCGTCATCAGTACCGGCAGCTTGATGTCGACCTGGATGTCGCCCCACAGGCTCAACGTGACGTCGAACCAGTTGCGGCTTGCGAACAGCGCGATGAACACGGCGAGAAGCACCCAGAACAGGGTCTTCAGAAATTGCATCGGCGTGGCTCCCGTCGCGGGCCTTTAGGCGAGGTCGGCGGCTATGGCCAGCCGGAGGGGCATTCGTCGCGCCAAGGAATCCACTCGTCGCAGCTTGCACGGAGCGGCGTTGAGCCGGTTGACTGCACCCGCCACACACGTCCGGGGTGGGGTGGAGGTCTGGTTGGAGAAGCAGCTCAAAATCGGTCTCGCGGCGTTCGCCGTGCTGCTGGGTGTCGCGTTCGTCGCCAATCGGCCGCAGCCGACAAGCCGGGCCGATGCCGTATCCCCGGCCCACGCCCACTTGCAGCTCGCGGCGCTGTCGACGGCTTCCCGGCGCAACATCGATTATGCGGCGCTCGATGCGCGTTTGCGGCGGCTGGCGCAGCAGCGGCCGGTGGTCGGACTGGCCGTCGGCATCGTCGAGAATGGCCGCATCACCTTCCTGAACGGCTATGGCGAGACGCTCGCCGGTTCGGGCGAGAAGGTCACTCCGGATACGGTGTTCCGCTGGGCGTCCGTGTCCAAAGGCCTGGCGGCGACGATGATCGCCAAGCTGGATGAAGAGGGCAAATTGAGTTTCAACTCGCCGCTGATTCAATATGCCGCGAGCATGAAGCTTCCCGGTGGAGCGGAAGCCACGGCGACGATCGGCGACATGTTGAGCCACCGGCTCGGGCTGTACCGCAACGCCTACGACAACAAATTGGAGGAAGGGCAGGACACGCACCTCCTGCGCAGTTCGCTAGCCCAGCTCAGCGCCATCTGCCCGCCCGGGACCTGCTGGAGCTACCAGAACGTCGCTTATGACGGGGCGTCCGAAATCGTCGA
Organism: Sphingomicrobium sp.; assembly: GCA_039934055.1. Taxonomy (GTDB): domain Bacteria; phylum Pseudomonadota; class Alphaproteobacteria; order Sphingomonadales; family Sphingomonadaceae; genus Sphingomicrobium. The sequence continues at coordinate 2,833 of JBDTMX010000138.1, forward strand.
GCACGTGACCCACAAATCCTATCCCCAGGCGGTTCAGGAGATGTTGTTCAACCCGATCGGCATGACCGGCGCCAGCGTCACTCGCGAGGGGCTCGAGAGCGCCAAGAGCTGGGCGCGGCCGCACGACGCCGGCCGCCGGCCGCTCAAGGTTCTGGATGCCTATTACCGAGTGCCCGCGGCCGGCGGCGTCAACAGCAACATCAAAGACATGTCGCTGTGGATGCTGGCGCAGATGGGTGAAATGCCCGACGTGCTCTCGCCCAAGCTGGTGCAGACGATCCACGCGTCGCTGGTCAAGACGCCTGGCGAGCGCCAGCGGCTGCGCAAGTTCCTCGAGCGCCTCGGCGAGGCCGATTACGGCTACGGCTGGCGCAGCTACGATTATGCCGGGCACCGGATCGTCGGCCATCGCGGCGGGGTCAGCGGCTACCGGTCGCTGATCCTGTTCGACCCGCAGCGCAAAAGCGGCGTGGTCGCGCTGTGGAACAGCAACAGCAACCAGCCCGCCGGCCTCGAGTTCGAGGTCCTGGACATGCTCTACCACTTGCCGTTCCGCGACTGGATGGAACTGGATCACGGCAGCCGCGCGAAAGCGCCGGAGCCTGACGATCCGGAACAGGGCGAGCACAGCGCGGCGATTGCGTCCGGCCTTGCAAAGGTAGCGGCGTCGCATGGTTAGTTTTGTCCGGCGAAAATAGGAACTTGTGCCCTGCACGGCGGGTTCTCACCCGACAGCACAGGAGAACCCCATGGCAGACGTAAAACAGCAGGACGCGATCGCGCTCCTCAAGCAGGATCACCGGACGGTCGCCGACTTGTTCGAGCAGTTCCACAAGGCGAGCGGTGACGGACGCAAGCAGAAACTGGCCCAGCAGATCTGCCTCGAGCTCTCGGTCCATGCGACCATCGAGGAAGAGATTTTCTATCCGGCGTGCGAGGGCAAGGTCGACGAGGATTTGTTGAAGGAATCCTATGTCGAGCATGACGGCGCCAAGGTACTGATCGCCGAAATCGAGGCCGGCGACGAACAGAGCGACGAGTATTTCGACGCCAAGGTCAAAGTGCTCCAGGAGCAGATCGAGCATCACGTCGAGGAAGAGGAAAGGCGGATGGAGGGTCTGTTCAGCCAGGCTCGCCAGGCCGGGCTCGACATGGACGCGCTGGGCGAGCAGCTGGCGCAGCGCAAGCGCGAACTGGTGGCGAACTACAAGGCGAGCGGCGTTCCCAAGCCCGAACTGACGACGATGCATGAAACGGCCTGATTAGGCGCTAGCCGCACTGGGCCCGGGGAGTTAGCGTCGCGGCCCGGTGCGGCGGAGCGGATCATTAGGGACGAGTGTCGTCATCCCGCTAACCTTTTCGCAACCCCGCATGGTTAAGATCGCCTTGAACTGGATGAGAGCAAGGCCTTGAATCGCACTCCTGGAGAGATAGCGCGGACACCCCGCGTCAGCGTCGCCCACGAGGCGATGCTGGTGATGTCCGACGGTTCCGAGCACGCCGTGACCATCACCGACGTGTCCTCGGGCGGGTTCCATCTGCGCAGCAACGAGACATTCCCGATCGGCGCACACGTCTTCCTGAGGGTACCCCGTTACGGCGACTTTCCCGCACAGATCCGCTGGGCACTTGGCGGCGACGCCGGCGGCGTGTTCCTCGAACCGGTCGATCTCCCGACCAGCTGACCTTCGGCTAAGCCCCGATGAACACCGGGGTGCCGACGTCGGTCACCGTATAGAGCTTCGCCGCGAACTTGGGCGGCAGCCGGACGCAGCCGTGCGACGCCGGGACACCCGGATTGAAGCCGGCGTGGAGCGCGATCCCGTACTGGTCGATGCGCTGCATGAACGGCATCGGCGCATCGTCATACTTGCGGCTGTGGTGCATCACCTGCTTCTCGAGGATCGGGAAAACGCCGGTCGGAGTTGGCTTGCTGTCCTTGCCGCTCGAGATGGTCGACACCGCCACCAGGGTGGCACCGCGATAGAGATAAGCGAGCTGGTCCGAAAGGCTGATCACGACCCGTTCCGCGCCGGCGCTGGCGGGGACGTCCCGCCATACATATTGGCCGGGCTTCAAGGTCTTGTCGCCGAACGCCTCGGCCATGTCGGCGCGGGCCAGCGCCGCGGCGTCGCTCGCCGCCGCCTTGGCGTCTGGAGTTTCGTACGATCCGGCCGCGGGAGCGACCGGAATGGAGAGGGCGAGACTGCCCGACAGCGCAAGCGCTATCGCTAGCCGCTTTTTCATGATTCAGCTCATTTCGTTGTTGACTTTGTAGCTTTAATGCTTGCGGCCCGAGTCGGGTTCCGAGTTGCGATAAGGAAGCCAAGGACAACAACGCGATGTTCCAAGCCGTTGCCAACATTTTACGCCCTCCCGGGCCATCCCCGTGGACCACCGCGAGCGAGCTCAACGGGCTGCGGGCGGGGGTGCTGAGGGCCAATGACGAGGACCGGCGCTCGTGACCGACGATCTGCCGGTCTCGGACGTCATCGTTACCCAAAGCGGGCAAATCCTGAGCAGGCTCAATTGGCTTCGCGCCGGAGTACTCGGCGCCAACGACGGGATCGTCTCGATCGCCGCGATCATTTTCGGAGTGGCCGGCGCGTCGGCGACCCACAGCACGGTCATGCTCGCTGGGATCGCTGCTATTGCGGCGGGAGCGCTGTCGATGGCGGCGGGCGAATATGTGTCGGTCGCGACCCAGCGCGACCTCGAGGTCGCCGAGCTCGCGCGGCAGAAAGCGGATCTTGAACGGGATCCGGAACGCGAGCTTCAAGTGCTTGCGCGGTTGTTCGAGCAGCGCGGCGTCGAACCTCGCCTGGCGATGGAGGTTTCCCGTCAGATGAGCGCCAAGGATGCCCTTTCGGTCCACGCTCGCGCCGAGCTCGGAATCGATCCGGACGCGGTGGCCAACTCCTGGGCGGCGGCGTTCGCTTCCTTGGTGGCCTTCACGTTCGGCGGGCTCATCCCGATCGTCGCGATGCTGCTGTCGTCACGCGCGGCCGAAATCTGGATCACCGGCGTAGCGGTCGTCATCGCGATGGCGCTGACCGGCGCGGTCTCCGCCAGGCTCGGACGCATGCCGCTGGTCCCCTCCGTTATCCGCAACGTGGCCGGCGGTCTGCTGGCGATGGCCATCACGTATGGCCTAGGGCGCGTTGCCGGGACGTTGGTTTAAGCCGGGCAGAAGCCGGGCGCGGGCGAGGTCCTTGGGCCGGCCGAAACCGATCAGCATCCGCCTGAGCTCCGCTGCCGACGGGACAAACAGGATCTGATCGCCGATTGCCACTGGCTTTCGCGTTTGTGGGGCGATCCGCGACCAGCCGTTGGGGCCGGCGAAATCGAAATCGCCAAAAATCTCGACGGGAAGCGGCGGGCCATGCCAGGTCCCGAATACGGCCGAGCGAAACAGGTCTGTCGCGCGCCCGGCGCGCGGCTCGACTCCAATCCGCATCAGCGTCGCCCTCGCATCGCGGCCGCTCATCAGCAGGTCGACGTCGCGGACATCGTCGACCGGCGCGCCGTGCAGGGCCACCGCCGCGCTGGAGATCACCCACCACGGATCCGCCGCCGGCGCGCACAACTCGGCGACCATGACCAGGCTTTGCTCCAACTGGTCGGGAAGCGTCACGGTTCCGCGCTGACGAAGCTGTCGAGGACCTTCTTGCGGCCGGCGTGCTCGAAGTCGATCTCGAGCTTATTGCCTTCGATCGCGGCGATGGTGCCGTAGCCGAACTTGCTGTGGAACACCCGTTGGCCGAGCGACAGGTCGTCGCGGCCCTTGTTGCCGAGCGATACGGCCGACGCGCGAGCTTCGATGATGCGCTGGGGCTGGGTGCTGAACGCGCCCGAAGCCGCGCGTTGCCAGCCCGGACCGCGCGTCTGCGCCCGCGATGAACGAAGCTCGGCGACATGGGCGAACGGGTCAGCCCGCTCGCTCCATTGCGCGCGCCACAGGCTCTCGCCGCCGGTCATCGTCGTCTCTTCTTCGATATGCTCCTTGGGAAGTTCGGCGAGGAAGCGGCTTGGTAGCGAGCTCGTCCACTGGCCGTAGATGCGGCGGTTGGCGGCGTGGAGGATGGTCGCCTTGCGCCGAGCGCGGGTGATGGCGACATAGGCCAGCCGGCGCTCTTCCTCTAGGGAGGCGAGGCCGCCTTCGTCCATCGCCCGCTGTGACGGGAAGACGCCTTCCTCCCAACCGGGCAGGAACACGCGGTCGAACTCGAGGCCTTTGGCGGCGTGGATGGTCATGATGGTCACGGTCTCGCCGTCGCGCGCGGCGTCGTTGTCCATGACCAGGCTGACATGCTCGAGGAACGCGCCGAGGTTTTCGTACTCTTCCATCGCGCGGGCCAATTCGGCGAGATTCTCGAGCCGGCCGGCGGATTCGGCGGAACGGTCGGCCTGGAGCATGGCGGTGTAGCCGCTCTCGTCGAGCAGGATCCGGGCGAGCTCGGGGTGGGGCAGGGTCGCCGCCTGGGCCCGCCACTTGAAGATGTCGGCGACGAAGCGGCCCAGGCTGCGGCGCGCCTGCGGGGTCAGCTCATCGCTGTCGAGCATCGCTGCGGCGGCGAGCAGCAGCGGCTGTTGGATGGCGCGGGCGTGGGCGTGGATACGCGCGACTGCCTTGTCGCCGAGGCCGCGCTTGGGGACATTGACGATGCGCTCGAAGGCGAGGTCGTCGGCCGACTGGGCGACCAGGCGGAGATAGGCGAGCGCGTCGCGGATCTCGGCGCGATCATAGAAACGGAACCCGCCGATGATCTGGTAGGGCAGGCCGATGGCGATGAAGCGCTCCTCGAACTCGCGGGTCTGGAACTGGGCGCGGACGAGGATGGCGACGTCGTCGAGACTGCCGCCCGAACGCTGATAGCTCTCGATGTCTTCGCCGATCCGGCGCGCTTCCTCGGGGCCGTCCCACACGCCGATCACCTTGACCGGCTCGCCGTCGCCGACATCGGTCCACAGCGTCTTGCCGAGGCGTCCGGCATTGTGGGCAATGAGCCCGGCGGCGGCGGCGAGGATGTGGCTGGTCGAGCGGTAGTTCTGTTCCAGGCGGATGACCGCGGCGCCGGGGAAGTCGCGGTCGAAGCGCAGGATGTTGGCGACCTCGGCGCCGCGCCACGAATAAATCGACTGGTCGTCGTCGCCGACGCAGCACAGGTTGCGGCGCGGCTCGGCGAGCAATTTGAGCCACTCGTACTGCGCCTGGTTGGTGTCCTGATATTCGTCGACCAGGATGTATTTGAAGCGCTCGCGATAGGCGGCGAGGACGTCCTCGTGGCGGCGGAAGATCACCAGTATGTGGAGCAGCAAGTCGCCGAAATCGCAGGCGTTGAGGGTCTTTAGGCGCTCCTGGTAAGCGGCGTAGAGCTCGGCGCCGCGGCCGTTGGCGAAGACCTCGGATTCGCCGGCGTCGACTTGCGACGGCGTCCAGCCGCGATTCTTCCAGCGATCGATGAGGCTGGCGAGCTGCCGGGCAGGCCAGCGTTTTTCGTCAAGGTTGGCGGCGAGGATCAATTGCTTGGCGACGCGCAGCTGGTCGTCGGTGTCGAGAATGGTGAAGTTGGATTTGAGGCCGATGAGCTCGGCGTGGCTGCGCAGCATGCGCGCGGCGACGCTGTGAAAAGTGCCGAGCCACGGCATGCCCTCGATGGCGCCGCCGCTGACCGCCGACACCCGCTCACGCATAGCCCGCGCCGCCTTGTTGGTGAAGGTCACGGCGAGGATCTGCGAGGGCCAGGCGAGGCGGATCGCGATCAAATGGGCGAGACGGGCGGTCAGCGCCGCGGTCTTGCCGGTGCCGGCACCGGCCAGGACCAGCACCGCGCCCTCGGTGGTCAGCACCGCCTGGCGCTGCGGCGGGTTCAGGCCCTGGAGATAAGCAGGCTCGGGCATAATGGCGGGGGATTCAGGCACTTGTAACGAAGTAGGAGGGGGCGCCGATTGAGGCAATGGCATGTGGAACTGGAGCAAGGGGCAGCACAGGATTCGCAGCAATCGCGATTCGTTCCGTCGGTTGTTCCCGATATCCCCGTTATCCACAGGCTCATGCACCGATATTTCACTTTGCGCGACTCGTGGCGAAGTGCATTGTCATCAGGTGATCGGGACGGCGGTCGCAG
>JBDTMX010000139.1:0-6587 GCA_039934055.1 Sphingomicrobium sp.
TGCGTGTTTGACGTTTCTATGGGGTTCGGAGGTGGGCGCCCGCGATGTTCGCAAGGCGGCGCGCGACTTCGCCAGCGACCTGATCATGCCGCGCAGCCTGATCCCCGTGCTGGCGGTCCTCGCCGCCGGGCCGGCCCGCCTGCCCCCGATCCTGTTCGACGCCGACGGCCTCGCCGCCGACGAGAAAGTCGAATTTGCCGGCCTCAACCCGCGCGGGCCGGCCTATCGCGTGCTGCGCTGGATCGAGCGCGCGGCGATCTGTCGCTCGGCCCAGGTGTTGGTCCGCACCGAAGTAGCCGCCGACATCCTCGCCGCGCGCGCCGGGGTCGAGCGCGATCGCTTCACCATCGTCGCCAATGGCCGCGATCCCGAGCTGTTCCATCCCGCGGATCCGGCGCAGCGGGCGGCCACGCGCGCCGAATTGGGGATCGCGCCCGACGCTCCGCTGCTGGTCTATGCGGGGTCGGTCGGCCCGCAATATCGCTTCGACCTGATCGCCCAAACCGCGCTGGCGGTGCGCGCCCGCCGTCCCGACGCGCGACTGCTGATCCTGACGGGGGAGCCGGACGCGGCGCGGTCGGCGCTTGGCGTTAAAGCTTTGGGCATGACCATCATCCGCAAGGCCGCCAGCGCAGAAGTTCCCGCATCGCTCGCCGCCGCCGATGCCGGCCTCGCCTTCCGCGCAACGAGTTTCTCAACCCAGGCGATCGCCCCGATCAAGCTGGGCGAATATCTGCTGTGCGGCCTGCCGGTGATCGGGACCGCGGCGGTTGGGGATGCCGCCGTGGCAGTGAAGGAAGGCGTTTTCCTCGACGAGGCCGTTGGACCCGACCGCGCGGCCATCTGGCTCAGCGAAACCGTGCTCGCCGACCGAACCGGCCTTGCACAGCGCGCTCGCACGGTCGGGCTGGAGCGTTTCTCCCTCGCTCGAAGCGTGCAGGATTACCTGACGGCCCTGACCGCCGCCTGTGGCCGTATCGCCTGCTGAGCCGTTGTTCGGGCCGCATCTCCATGCCAAAGCCCGCCCACCGCTGACGTGAGGAAAGAGCCGAATGCCGAAACGCTATCTGGTCACGGGGGGCGCGGGGTTCATCGGGTCGCATCTGGCCGAGGCACTGATAGCGCGTGGCGACCAGGTCATCGTCGTCGACAATTTCGCTTCGGGCAAGCCGGCGAATCTTGCCGGGATCGGCGATCGGCTGACGCTTATCGAGGCCGATGTGCGGGACTTGGCCACGTTAGAATCGAACATTGGCCAGGTCGACGCCATCGTCCATCTCGCCGCCTTGATCAGCAGTCAGGACAGCCTCCGCTCACCGGACGAATATTCGGACGTCAACATTGGCGGGCTGTTGCGAGTCATCGATTTTGCCGCGCGCAACCGCGTGCCCCGCATCATCTTCGCGTCGAGCTCGACCATTTACGGCGATCATCCCGCCGCCGCCCTGGCCGAAGAGATGGTCCCGGCGCCGCTGACAGTTTACGCGCTGACCAAATTGGCGGGTGAGCATCTGCTTCATCTGTACGGCAAGCTGCACGGCTTCAGCCATTGCAGCCTGCGGCTGTTCAACGTCTATGGCCCGCGTCAGGCGACCGACCATCCCTATGCCAACGTAACCTGCAAATTCGCGCACGCCGCGGCCAATGGACTGCCCGTCAAACTCTATGGCGACGGCGAGCAGAGCCGCGACTTCGTTTACGTCAGCGATGTGGTCGACGCTATTTGCGCCGCTCTGCTCGGGTCGGAGCAAGCGATCTACAATGTCGGCCGGGGCGAGGCTCGGCGGATCAACGATCTGCTCGCAATCCTGAATCAGATGAGCGCCTCACCGCTCGCCGTCGAGCAATGCCCGGCATGGCCCAACGACCTTGAGTCGGTCCGCGCGGACACCCGCCGGCTCGAGGCGGATTTCGGATTCCGACCGCAGATTTCGCTCGAGCAGGGGTTGGCGCAGACCGTTGACTGGTTCCGCAGCCAACCTCAGGAGCAAGGCTGACCATGGCGCCGTCCGCATTGTCGGACGTCGTGCTCGCGATCTCGAGTTTCCGGTCAGAGGAGGCGGTGCTCAATCTGTTGGCGCAAATGTTCGCTTCCCCCGGCGAGGGGTTCGGCGCGGTCCTGGTCATCGACTCATTAGGCAGCGGCACAATCGAGCGCGCGATCGAGGAGCGTGGATGGCCGGTCCATTACTCTAACGCCGACAGCAACCTCGGCTCGGCGGGCAATCTCGCGCTGCGGCTTCAAACCGCTTCCGAAACCGGGTTCGGCTGGTGCTACGCGGTCAATCACGACGGCGAAGTGGACCAGCGCAAGGTCAAGGCGTTGCTGGAGTTGGGCCTCTCGCGCGAGCGGGTCGGGGCAGTTTATCCGACGCTGATCCTGTCGTCCGCTGACAACCGCATCGATGCGGCCAGAACGGGCTTCGCGCCCTTCGCGAAACTGAGCGACACGGTCAGTTCCGGCGGGGTCGATGAAGTCGCCTGGAGCAGCAGCAATTGCGCGCTCTATAACCTCGATGCGGTGCGTCAGGGCGCGGCTGCGTGGGCGGAGCTGTGGATGGGGTGGGAGGATCTGGAGCTCGGCTGGCGACTCCGGAAATCCGGCTGGTTGCAACTGCGGTCGCGCAGCGTGACGGTCGTCGATACTTATGAATATCGGCGCGTGAGCGTAGTCGGCCGCCACTTCTTCACTGCCGCCAAGCCCGCTTGGTATTCCTATTACCAATTGCGCAACCTGGTGCTCATCGCGCGGCGGACGCGATTTGGCGCGGTCGGACCCGGCGCAATCGTTCGACGAATGCTGGTCGATATCGGATTGACGCTTTTCGTCCGGCCCCAAAAATTCAAGCGGCTGATGCTACTCTTTCGCGGCCTCATCGATGGGCTGCGCGGTCGAAGCGGAATGGGACCGGTCCCCTGAGCGCCTATTAACGACCAGCCGGGCCACAATGGGCGGGAGAGCCTGTTTGTACGGCTGCAACCGCATGCTCAGCTCCCCGTCCGCTCGCGCGCAGTCGAGAATCGAATTGATCGGCCGCTCGGCCCTCGTCGGCCAATCCGCGGTCGAAATGGACTCAATCCTTGCGCTCGGCCCGTCGATGACGGCGCTCGTGGAGAAAATCTCGGACGCGAAGCGGGCCCAGCTGCACGATTCCCCGCCCGCCAGATGGTAAGTCCGTCCCCAGGCCGGCGCGGCACCCTGCCGGTGCATGTCGGCAATCGCGAGCAGCGCATCGGCCAGATCGAGCGCGCTGGTCGGGCAGCCGACCTGATCGTCGACGACGCGCACTTCCTCACGCTCGCCCACCAGGCGCAGCATCGTCTTGACGAAATTGTGGCCGAACGGGCTGTAGAGCCACGACGTGCGGATAATCAGGTGCCGGTCGTTCGCTTTGCGAACCGCTTGCTCGCCCTCCCACTTCGATTGGCCATAGACCCCGAGCGGGTGCGGCTCGTCGCTCTCCCGATAGGGTCGCGGCGAGCGCCCATCGAACACATAATCGGTCGACAGCTGGACGATTCCAGCGCCGACTCGCGCTGCCGCCGCCGCGACTTCGCCCGCCGCGTCGCGGTTGATGCGGAACGCCCGCTCGGGCTCGTCTTCGGCCAAATCGACCGCGGTGTAAGCGGCGGCGTTGATCACAAGTTCGGGTTTGGCGGCAAGGATTGCTGCGGAAACCGAGCCCTCGAGCTCAAGGTCCACATCCGGCCGCCCGACCGCGATCAGCTCGAGGTCCGGCACCCCGGCCGCGCGCTCGATCAGGCTGCGCGCGACCTGCCCCTGCCGCCCGATCACCAAGACCCGCATGGTCATACTGGCTTGCGACCGACGACCAGGCATTCATTGCCATAGGCAGTCAGCTCGACCACCTCGAATGCATCGTCGAGTAAGGCGCGGGTGCGAAGCACGAAGTCCATGAAGGTTGCCGCGGTCCAGACGTGGAAATGGGTATGCCCGCCCGAAGCCACCCCCTGCTTTGCCCAGGCGTCGAGCTCCGCCCCCGACAGACCGTGATAGGCCGCGCCAGCCTCGCGATAATGGTCGTGGACCGAGACGTGCGGGCCTTCCACAAAGTCGCGCACGAAATGGTCGAAGCTCGTCAGCTGACGGCCAGCGTCATGATCGTAGCGGTCGCGGTTTGGCGCGGTGAAGATGAAATGTCCCCCGGGCTTCAGGACGCGCGTCGCGGCGGCGAACATGGCGATCACGTCCTGGACGTGCTCCATGACGGTAAAGGCGATGACGAAGTCGACCGAGCCGGCGGCAAAGGTCGTGAGCTCCTCGGCCGAATCCAGAACGTCCGGCGGCCGAATCTTCAACCCCTTGAGTTCCGGGTCGGCGGCCAGCTCTTCAAGTCCGTATTTGTCCACGTAGGTGACTTTGACGCCCAGCGGGACGGCGGCCGGCGTCGCTGCCGCGCCGAGCTCCAGGCCATGCCCGCGGGCATAGCGGACAACTGCCTCGGTGCGCCGCATGCGGGCCTCGAACCCGCCGGTCAGACCTGACTGGGCCCGCAGCAGGTTCGGCACCACGCGCATCGCGACGAGGTTCCTGAGCTTCAACCACATCGGTTGCATCACCCTCCCCCAATCCCCAACCGCTCGCCTGCGTAGCTCCGCTCGCGGATCGGCCGCCACCACCATTCATTATCGAGGAACCAGTCGACGGTCTTCTGGAGCCCGCTGTCGAAGCTCTCTTGAGCCACCCAGCCGAGCTCCTTCTCCAACTTCGAAGGGTCGATGGCGTATCTGCGGTCGTGCCCCGGCCGGTCCTCAACGAAGGTGATCAGGTCGCGGCGGCTGCCGCCTTTGTCCAACGGCCGCCTGGCGTCGAGCAGGTCGCAAATGCTCTCAACCACCGCAAGGTTGCTACGCTCGGACCGCCCGCCGACGTTATAGCTTTCGCCGACTCGGCCGCGCATCATGATCAGCTCCAAGGCGCGCGCGTGATCCTCAACGAATAGCCAGTCGCGGACGTTGGCGCCGCGGCCGTAAACCGGCAGCGGGTTGCCCGCGAGGCCGTTGAGGATGATCAGCGGAATGAGCTTTTCGGGGAAGTGAAACGGACCGTAATTGTTAGAGCAGTTCGAGAGCACGACCGGCAGGCCGTAGGTCGCGTGCCAGGCGCGGACGAGATGGTCCGCCGCCGCTTTCGAGGCCGAATAGGGCGACGACGGCGCGTATGGCGTCTCTTCGGTGAAAACGCCGCTGTCGAATGGCAAGTCGCCGAACACCTCGTCGGTCGAGACGTGAACAAAACGGAAAGTCTCTCCATTCGGGCCGAGCTCGCGCCAATATACGAGCGCCGCCTGAAGCAGCGCAAAGGTGCCCTCGACGTTGGTGCGGAGGAACACCGCGGGCCCGTCGATCGAGCGGTCGACATGGGTTTCCGCGGCGAGGTGCATGATCCGATCGACCTTCTCGCGCCGGAGGATGTCGAGCATTTGGTCCTGGCCGCAGATGTCCACTTGGTAGAACCGGTAATTGTCCGACTGCGCAACGCTTTGCAGGGATTCCAGGATGCCCGAATAAGTCAGTTTGTCGACATTGACGACGTGATGACCGTTGCTGACCAGCAGGCGCACCACGGCGCTGCCGATAAAGCCTGCTCCGCCGGTGACGAGGATCCGTTCCATCGGCTTTCAGAAACCGGTGTCGAGACCGGCCAGCAGCGGGGCTGCGCGGTCCTTGGCCGACAAGATCATGGCGCCATGCTCGATCGGCCAGTCGATCGCGATATCGGGATCGTCGAAGCGAACCGCACGATCGTGCTCGGCACTATAGGGCGCGGTCACCTTGTACTGGACCTCGGTGTCCGGCTCGAGCGTCACGAAACCATGAGCGAAGCCCTTGGGCACCAGCAGCTGATTCCATTCCGCTGCCGAGAGGACCGTGCCCGCCCAACGCCCGAATGTCGGGGAGCCGCGGCGGATGTCGACGGCGACGTCGAACACCGACCCGCGGGTTACCCGCACGAGTTTGTCCTGCGCGGCCGGCGGCGCCTGATAGTGAAGCCCTCTCAGCACACCACGCTGCCGCGACAGCGAATGATTGTCCTGGACGAACACCAGATCGATCCCGGCATCGCGCCACGCGGCAGCACTCCAGGTTACCGAAAAGAACCCGCGCTCGTCGCCAAACATCGGCGGGCGGATTTCAACCAGGCCGTCGAGGCCGAGCGGCCTTATATCAAGCACCGGCCTATCAAGCACCGGCAATCTCGTTGGCGCGCCGGCGCAGATAATTTGCATAGCCGGTATCGCCGAGCTGGTCGGCACGGCCACGCACCTCGTCCGGCGTGAGATAGCCAAGCTCCAGCCCGATTTCCTCAAGGCACATGATCTTCATCCCCTGCCGGCGCTCGATCGTGCGGACGTAGGATGAGGCGTCGTGCAAGCTTTCATGCGTGCCGGTGTCGAGCCAGGCGAAGCCCCGGCCGAGCCGCATCACGTGCAGCGACCCTCGGTCCAGATAGGCGGAGTTGACGTCGCTGATCTCCAATTCTCCGCGTGCCGATGGAGCAAGGTCGCGGGCGATGTCGAGCACGTCATTGTCGTAGAAATAGAGGCCGGTTACCGCCCAGTTCG
>JBDTMX010000140.1:0-5329 GCA_039934055.1 Sphingomicrobium sp.
TACGGCGTCGACCTGCGCCACGCCGCGTGGAACTGGCACGGCCGCGAAGTCCGCGCCCACATGACCGATCTCGCCCGCGAGCTCGGTTCACTGGGGGCGTGGGTCCGGCTGCACTACGTCTACCCCTACCCGCACGTCGACCGCGTCATTCCGCTGATGGCCGAGGGCCTGGTGCTGCCCTACCTCGACATCCCGTTCCAGCACGCCAGCCCCAAGATCCTCAAGTCGATGCGCCGCCCGGCCAATGACGCCCGGGTACTTGAGCGCATCCGCAGCTGGCGCGAGGTCTGCCCCGACATCGCCATCCGCTCGACCTTCGTCGTCGGCTTCCCCGGCGAGACCGAGGAGGATTTCCAATATCTCATGGGCTGGCTCGAGGAAGCCCAGCTCGACCGCGTCGGCGCGTTCCGCTTCGAGCCGGTCGAGGGCGCCGCCGCCAATGCCCTGCCCGACCCGGTGCCGGAGGAGCAAAAGGAAGAGCGCTACGCCCGCCTGATGGAGCTGACCGCGCGCATTTCGGCGGAAAAACTCGCCGCCAAGGTCGGCAAGACATTGGACGTGCTGATCGACGCCGTCGACAGTGATACCCGTGGCGCCACCGGCCGCTCCAAGGCTGACGCGCCCGAGATCGACGGCGAAGTCCATTTGCGCGACGCCGGCGGGCTGGAGCAAGGCGACATCGTCTCCGTCCGGATCGAAGACAGCGACGAGCATGACCTCTACGGCGTTCCATTGGAGACGGCGCTCGCCTAAGGCGCGGGCATGACCGACTTCGCATCGCTCCTCGTCGCCGATCGCGGCCAGAAAGCCCGCCCGATCCACCTTGTCGACAAAACAAGCTTCGCTGACTGGGTGAAAAGCCGCAGCGCCGAGGACCGCGCTTTGCTCGAAGCGCACCGCTTCGACGGCAAGACCGGCTACACCCACGTGATCCTCCCGCGCGGCGGCGACCTCGAGGTAGTAAGCGCGGTCGCCGACGCCTCCGCCCTTTCACCATGGTGCCTCGCCCGCCTCGCCGAGACGCTTCCCGAAGGCGCCTACAAGCTGGCCCAGGGCGAGCCGGGCAAGGCGGCGCTCGGCTGGATGCTCGCCCAGCACCGCTTCAATGCCTACCGCAGCAAGAAAGACGCCGAGCGCGGGCCGCGCGTCCTCGTCACTGGAGAGGCGGTACGGATCGACGAAACCGTCCGTCTCGCCGAAGCGACCGCGCTGGTCCGCGACCTGGTCGACACGCCGGCCGGCGATCTCGGCCCCGCCGAGCTCGAGCAAGCGGTGCGCGAGCAAGCTGCGCGGTTCGGCGCCGAAGTTCGCGTGACGTCCGGAGCCGAGCTCGACAAAGGCTATCCGCTGATCGCCGCGGTTGGCGCGGCGGCATCGCGTGACCGCGCCCCGCGCCTGGTCGAGGCCGAATGGGGCAACCCCACTCACCCGCGCGTGGCGATCGTCGGCAAGGGCGTCTGCTTCGACAGCGGCGGGCTCGACCTCAAGAACGCCGGCGGCATGCGGCTGATGAAAAAAGACATGGGCGGAGCTGCTCACGCACTGGCGCTGTTCGGCCTGATCGCAGCCGCCCGCCTGCCCGTCCGGCTGCACCTTCTCATCCCCGCGGTCGAGAACGCGGTCTCGGGGAGCGCTTACCGGCCCGGCGACATCGTCAAGTCGCGCCGCGGCTTGACCGTCGAGATCGACAATACCGACGCCGAAGGCCGGCTGGTCCTCGCCGACGCGCTCACCCGCGCGGCCGAGGGAGACGGTGACAAGAATCGGCCTGAGCTGATCCTCGACTTCGCGACCCTGACCGGCGCCGCCCGGATCGCGCTCGGGCCCGACCTCCCGGCGCTGTTCGCCAACCGCGACGATTTGCTTGAGCGCCTCGAAGCCGCCGCGAAAGCGGTCGAGGACCCGCTGTGGCGAATGCCACTGTGGGACGGCTACGACGACATGCTGAAAAGCGACATCGCCGACCTCGCCAACGCCACCAGCTCGACCATGGCCGGCTGCATCACCGCGGCCCTGTTTCTGCGCCGCTTCGTGCCCGGCGAAATCGCCTGGGCCCATCTCGACACCTTTGCCTGGTGCCCCAAGGGCAAGCCCGGAAGGTCCAAAGGCGGCGACGCACTCGGCCTCCGCGCGGCCTTTGCCATGCTCGTGGAGCGCTATCCAACCGCCTGATCCGGCGGGTAGTTCGGCCGATTCGGCGCGTTTTTCCCGTTTTCCTGTCGCCTGGCTGCAACATTTCGGCTCCTTACCGGTTTAATTCCGCAAGCACGCGACGCGACGGAGACAATCGATCATGAGCGAGGTTTCGCTATCTGGCTGGATGCAGGCGCTGATCGCCTACGTCCGCTCAGGCGAGCCGGATCTCACCAACCGCCAAATGGCCTTGTTGATGCTGGTCTATCTTACCCCGGGCCCCCACACCGTCCGCGGTCTCGCCAAAACCCTCGGCGTGTCCAAGCCGGTAGTCACTCGCGCCTTGAACACGCTCGGCGCACTCGGCTATCTGAGGCGCGAACGCGATCAGGACGACCGCCGCAACGTGTTCGTCGTCCGGACCAGCGAAGGGGCAGATTTCCTTGAAGGCTTCAAGCGCAACCTCCGCGAAGGCGACGGGGCGTCAGCAACGCACCGGCCGATCATCGGCGCGGCCTTCGCTCACCAGCGCTAAGGGCTTCGCACTTACCGGACCGTCGCACCCGCCGGACGCTCGATATCACGCCTACCGGCCCGACCTCGCCGACTGCGCCCTCGCGCACCAGGTCATCGCATCGCACTATGCCGAGCCGCTTGAGCGGCTGCTGACCTGCCCCGCAACCCTCCGCGCCGCGCCGTCCGACGAGGCCGAGGCGCTGCTCGAGCTCAAGCCCGGCGACCTCTTCTCGATGCTCGACAACAGCCTCGGCTGGGCGTGGGGCTACGCCGGTAAGCAGCGCCGCGTCGGGTACGTCCGGGCGGAAACCGTCGGCCCCGCCTAGAGATCACATCTGTCCCCGCGCACGGCGGATCGCGTACCATTTCTGCACGTTCGCATTGTGCTCGGCCAAGGTGTCGGCAAAGACGTGGCCGCCGGTGCCGTCGGCGACGAAATAGAGCGCCTTGGTTGGCGCCGGATCGAGCACCGCGGCGATGCTTGCCCGACCCGGGTTAGCGATCGGCCCCGCCGGCAGGCCTGCTGTCTTGTAGGTGTTGTAGCCGGTGTCGGCGTTGAGCTCCGACCGCAGGATCCGCCGCCCGAGCGGCTTGCCCTTGGTGATTGGGTAAATCACCGTCGGGTCGGCATCCAATTTCATGCCGATCCGCAGCCGGTTGCAATAGACGCCGGCGACCAGCCGCCGTTCGGTGGGCTTGCCGGTCTCCTTTTCGACGATCGAGGCGAGGATCACCGCCTCCGCCTTGGAATTGACCAGGCAATTCGGCTTGCGCCTGGCCCACAACGCGTCGAGCGTCTTGCTCATGGCCGACTGCATTCGCTGGATCACCGCGGCCCGAGCCTCACCCCGCTCATAGCCGTAGCTGTCGGGCAGCAATGAACCCTCCGCGGGCACTGGCACCGCGCCGGTCAGATACGGGACCGCGGCGAGCTTTTCCTGAACGATGATCGACGGCATGCCCTCGGTGACGGTGATCAGCCGCTGCACCGGCCGGCCGTGCTGGAGCAAGTCGAGCACCGCCGCTCCGCCGGTTCCCTTGGGGATTTCGAACTCGCCCGCCTGGACCGGGTCGCCCGAGCCGAACAATCGCGCCATCATCCGGTAGCTGGTCGCGCTGCCCGGGATCGCGCCGGCCTTCTCGAGCTGGCGCGCGACCGAGGCAAGGCTCGATCCTTCCTCGACGATGACATGATGCGGTCCCGGCTTGGGCCCCGGGCTCCACCACAACAACCAGGTGCCGATCAGCGCCGCCAGCAGGGCCAGGACGCCGAGAGCGACGAGCTTCTTCACACCGGCTTCATGATCAGACTGGCGTTGGTTCCGCCAAAACCGAAGCTGTTGTTGAGGACCGCGTTGACCTTCCGCTTCTTGGCCGTGTGGGGCACCAGGTCGACGCCTTGTGTGCCTTCGCTCGGATTATCGAGGTTAAGCGTCGGCGGGACGATCTGGTCGCGCATGGCGAGAATGCAGAAGATGCTTTCCACCGCTCCGGCGCCGCCGAGCAGATGCCCGATCGCCGACTTGGTCGAGCTCATCGACAAGGTCCCGATGGCATTGCCGAACAGCCGCCGGACCGCGCCCAGCTCGAGCTCATCGCCAAGCGGCGTCGAAGTCCCGTGGGCGTTGATATAATCGATGTCGGACGGGTTGAGGCCCGACTTCTTGAGCGCCATTTCCATCGAGCGATAAGCGCCCGAGCCTTCGGGGTGCGGCGCCGTCACATGGTAAGCGTCACCCGACAGGCCATAGCCGATGACCTCGGCGTAGATCTTCGCGCCGCGTTTCTTGGCATGCTCATATTCCTCGAGCACCACCACTCCCGCACCCTCGCCCATGACGAAGCCGTCGCGGTCGCGGTCGTAGGGACGGCTGGCTTTTTCGGGCTGGTCGTTGAAATTGGTCGACAGCGCCCGCGCCTGGGCGAAGCCGGCGATTCCGATCGGGCAAATCGTCGACTCGGAGCCGCCGGCGAGCATGATGTCAGCGTCGTCGTCCTTGATCATCCGCGCCGCGTCGCCGATTGAGTGGGCGCCGGTTGAGCAGGCAGTGACGACCGCGTGATTGGGACCCATCAGCCCGTATTTGATCGATACCTGACCGGAAATCAGGTTGATCAGCCGGCCGTGGACGAAGTGTGGGCTGACTCGGCTCGGGCCTTTTTCATAAAGGACGATCGATTCCTTCTCGATCCCCGGAAGCCCGCCGATTCCCGAGCCGATCGAAACGCCGGCGCGAAACCGCTCGGCCTCGCCCATTTCGGTCAGGCCGGCGTCCTCGAGCGCCTGTCCCGCCGCGTCGATGCCATAGATAATGAACGGATCGACCTGGCGCTGGACCTTGTGATCGACGCGTAAGTTGGGGTCAAAACCATATTCATGGTCGGCCGGCTTCACTTCGCACGCGATGCGGCATTTCTGGTCGCTTGCGTCGAACCGCGTGATCGGTCCTGCGCCGCTCTTGCTGGCGAGTATATTCTTCCAGGTGGTCTCGACGTCCGCGCCGAGCGGCGTCACCAGGCCGAGACCAGTCACCACGACACGGCGCATTTCACACTCCATCCGGTTCCAAAACAAACGGCCTCCCGATTGGTTCGGGAAGCCGTTCGTGCCGCGTCCTTGGCGTCAATCTGGCGGCAGAAGCGGCCCCGATCAGCCCTTGTTCTGGTCGATATAGTCGAT
>JBDTMX010000141.1:0-16863 GCA_039934055.1 Sphingomicrobium sp.
GTCAACGTGTCGGCCAAGGACAAGGGCACCGGCAAGGAACAGCAGATCCGCATCCAGGCGTCGGGCGGCCTCAACGATGCCGACATCGACAAGATGGTCAAGGAAGCCGAGCAGTTCGCCGACGAGGACAAGAAGCGCCGCGGCGAAGCCGAAGCGAAGAACCAGGCCGAAAGTCTGATCCATTCGACCGAGGGACAGCTCAAGGAGCATGGCGACAAGGTTTCGGCCGAAGTGAAGACCGAGATCGAGACTGCGCTCGCCGAGGCCAAGACCGCGGTCGAAAGCGGCGATGCCGAGGCGATGACCGAGAAGACCAACGCCCTGACGCAAGCGGCGATGAAGCTCGGCCAGGCAATGTACGAGCAGCAGCAGGCCCAGGCCGAACCGGCTGCCGATGCCGGCACCGGTGCCGATACCGATGCTCCCCCGCCAGCGGGCGAGGAAGAGGTGGTCGACGCCGAATTCTCCGAAGTCGACGACGAGCAGAAGGGCTAATGCGACGCCGGGCGCCGGCTGCTGAGCGGCCGGCGCTTCGGCTGCATGGTGGGGAGCCGTGATGGTCGACGGGGACTATTACGAATTGTTGGGATTGCAGCGCGGCGCGGACGACGCGGCGATCAAGGCCGCCTACCGGCGGCTGGCCAAAGAATGCCACCCCGACCGCCACGGCGGTTGCACCGACCAGGAAGCGCGCTTCAAGGCGATCAGCGAAGCCTATGAATGCCTCAAGGACCCGCAGAAGCGCGCGGCCTACGACCGCTTCGGCAAGGCGGCGTTCCAGAATGGCGGCGATCCGTTCGGCGGCGGCGGCGGGTTCGACGGCTTTTCTGATATCTTCTCGTCGATCTTCGGCGAATTCATGGACCCGCGCGGGCAGCGGCAGAACGCCGCCCGCGGCGCCGACCTGCGCTACGACCTCGAACTGACGCTCGAAGAAGCGTTCGCGGGCAGGGAATCGAGCATCACGATCGAGGCGCTTGCGCGCTGCGACGCCTGCGAGGGCCGCGGCGCCCGCGGGGAAAGCCGCGCCCAGACCTGCGCGACCTGCAACGGTGCCGGCAAAGTTCGCGCGCAGCAGGGTTTCTTCGTCGTCGAGCGCGGCTGCCCGACCTGCCGGGGAAGCGGCGAGACAATCGCCGATCCTTGTACGAATTGCGATGGCGAGGGCCGCGCGCTCAAGCGCCGCAGCCTGTCGGTGAAGATCCCCGCCGGGGTCGACGAAGGCACCCGCATCCGCGTGTCGGGCGAGGGCGAGGCCGGCGTTCGCAACGCCGCCAATGGCGACCTCTACATCTTCGTCCACATGAAACGGCACTCGCTTTACGCCCGCGACGGAACGACGCTGGTCGCCGAATGCCCGGTGAGCTTCACTACCGCGGCGCTGGGCGGATCGATCAGCCTGCCGGGGGTCGACGGCGCCCGGATCGACATCAAGATTCCCGCCGGCATCCAGTCGGGCGAGCAGCTTCGCCACCGCGGCTCCGGAATGAGCATCTTGAACGGCCGCGGCCGCGGTGACCTGGTCGCGCGGGTGCTGGTCGAAACACCGCGACGGATGAGCTCCAAGCAGAAGAAGTTGCTCGAGGATTTCAAGGCGACCGAAACCGGCGACGAATGTCCGGCATCGAAGAGCTTCTTCCAGCGAATCCGGGAAACCTTCGGCAGCTAGCTCCGAAGCCGGTCGATCTCGAGGCGCAGGGCGAGCATCTGCGCGAACAATTCGGCTGCGGCGTGCAGTTCGAAATTGGGGCGGAGGGGCGAGCGGGATTCGCAGCGGATGCGGCCCACAGACTGACCTTCGAAGATCATCGGGATGCTCATGGCCGAGCAGATTTCATGAACGCGCAGCTGGAGTAAAGATTCTGCCGACGGTGACCGCAGAAGAGCTCGGACGATCGAGCGGTCTCCCGGCTTGCGGGGGAAGATCGGCACCGGCGCATCGGCCGTGTCGGCCACGATCCCCGGGACGTCGTCGATGTTCGCGGTGTCCGAGGAACTCGCGCGGCTGCTGTGCGCGCTTAGTCCTCGGTACAGGATCGAGCAGTGGTCGAATCCGGTGAGGGCGCGAAGACGCCGCGCTGCTGCCTCTAGCAGCGCCGGCCCGCTGCGCCCGCCGAGGCTGTCGATCAAACCGCCCACCGAGCCGATCGCCTTGCCCGGCCCGCGTTCGGGGCTGCATGCGGCTTCGAGGAGCACGCGGCCTTCGCTCACCTGGAAATTGATGTCGAAGAGCGGACGATGGTCGGTCAGCCGCACGCGATAGGCGCGAGCGATCCCGGTCGAACCGCTCAGGCGGGAGAACAGGTTGCGAAGATCGTGGAGCGCCTGAGCCTGGACAAATCGGCTCAGCGGCTCTTCGATCAGGGTGACATGCGATTCGCCGAGGAAGTCATCGATGTTCTCGGACGCGCGCTGGATGATCCAGTCGAGCGACATCACGATAAGAAAGCCGGCGGCCTGGAATTGCGCCTCATGGGAGGGAGCCGTGCTCGTCAAGTCCGGCGACCGGTCCTCGTCAACCATGTCAGTGTACTGCGGTGGCATCCCTTGTCCTCGACCGCACCATAGCGCAGGATCGGCCAGCGCAACCCAAAAAAGTCAGAGAGCTGCGGCGGTTATGCGCCGGGCCCGAAAACCCGGGCAAAAATGGTGTCGACTTCGCGCAGGTGATGATCGAGGTCGAACAGCTTCTCGAGCTCGGCCGGGGGAAGCCGCTCGGTGACGGCGGGGTCCGCCTTCAGCAGGTCGAGCAGCGACAATTGGCCATCGGCTTCCCACACCTTCATCGCGTGGCCCTGGACCAGCGCATAGGAATCCTCGCGGCCGAGCCCGGCCTGGGTCAGGGCCAGCAGGACGCGCTGCGAATGAACGAGGCCGCCCATGCGGTCGAGATTCTTGCGCATCCGCTCGGGGTAGACGAGCAATTTGTCGACCAGGCCGGTCAATCGCGCCAGCGCGAAATCGAGCGTGATGGTCGCATCGGGGCCGATGAACCGCTCGACCGACGAATGCGAGATGTCGCGCTCGTGCCAGAGGGCGACATTCTCGAGCGCCGGGGTGACCGCGCTGCGCACCATCCGCGCGAGGCCGGTGAGGTTTTCGCTCAGCACCGGGTTGCGCTTGTGCGGCATTGCGGAGCTGCCCTTCTGGCCGGGGGAGAAAAACTCCTCGACCTCGAGCACTTCGGTGCGCTGCAAGTGGCGGATCTCGGTCGCCAGCCGCTCGATCGACGAAGCGATCACGGCCAGGGTGGCGAAGAACATCGCGTGACGGTCGCGCGGGATGACCTGGGTCGAGATCGGCTCGGGCTTGAGGCCGAGCTCGACGGCGACATGGGCTTCGATGGCAGGCGAAACGTTGGCGAAGGTGCCAACCGCGCCGGAAATTGCGCAGGTCGCGATGTCGTCGCGGGCGGCGGTGAGGCGAGTGCAGGCGCGGTCGAACTCGGCATAGGCCTGGGCCAGTTTCAATCCGAAGCTGGTCGGCTCGGCGTGGATGCCGTGGCTGCGGCCGATGGTCGGGGTGTGCTGGTGCTCGATCGCGCGGCGCTTGAGCACCGCCAGAAGCTGGTCGAGGTCGGCGAGCAGCAGGTCCGCCGACTGTTTCAGCTGCACCGCGAGCGCGGTGTCGAGCACGTCCGAGCTGGTTATGCCTTGGTGGAGGTAGCGCGCTTCGGGTCCGAGCTTGCTCCCGGCCCAGGTGAGGAAGGCGATGACGTCGTGCTTGGTGATAGCCTCGATTTGATCGATCGCCGCGATGTCGATCTCGCCCAATACGTCGGCGTCATAGGCGGCGCGGATCTTGGTTGCGTCCTCGGCGGGGATCGCGCCGGCGCGGCCCATTGCCTCGGCAGCGAACACCTCGATCGCGAACCAGATGCGATAGCGGTTCTCGGCCGACCAGATGGCCGTCATTTCCGGGCGGGAGTAGCGAGGCACCATCCTCGGGGCGGCTAGCAGAGGCGCCGTCCAGCATCAAATCGGGGGCATAAAATCGACTTGGATGCGCAGGCGTCACAGAGCAAAACGGACCAATCGCCACATGAACGCTTGGTCCACTTCATGAGGCTCGCTACGATTGTGATAGATGGCGGACAACGATCCAGATGCTGGCCTTGTCGCGGCCGCCATCGCCGGCGATCGAGACGCATTCGAGGCGCTACTGCGCGCGCATTACGATCGAATCCACGGCCTCGCGTGGCAGCTGACCGGATCGCGCGCCGACGCGGACGACGTCGCTCAGGATGTTTGCTGTGCCCTGGTCGAGAAAATTGGAAGTTTTCGGGGTGAGGCCAAGTTCACCACATGGCTCTGCGGCATCACCTTCAACGCCTGCCGTGACTTGAAACGCAGGCGCCGTTCATCCCTGGGACTGACCGAGAAGTTGTCTGTGCTCGCGGGCCTGGCGTCCGCGCCGGACGGCCGCGACGCCTACGACGCGATCTGGCTGAAAAGCGCGATCGCGCGGCTCAAGCCGGTCTATCGCGATACCGCGGTGCTCGTTGCCGGCCAGCAGCTGACTCATGCCGAAGCTGCGGAGGTTCTGGGCATCGCGGAAGCGACCGTCGCCTGGCGGATGAGCGAGGTCCGGCGGATGCTTGCCGGCTGAAGTCCGAGAGCCGCGGCCCAAGAAATATTTTCATCAGCACCCAAGGATTTCCCGAACCGGCGCGTCCCAGTGGCATGCGGGCAATTTCGCGCGCTGTTTCAAAAGGAGGGTCACGATGTGCCTTTTCTGTCGTTCGGCGGGCTCGGTCCTTGCCATTCTCTGCCTGATCTCGTGTGCCAAGCCGGACATCCGGGAGGAAATTGCCGCGCCGCCCACCGCGGCACAGGAAAAGGCCGCTTCGGGTATCGTCGTGACCGGCTCGCGTATTTCAGCCGCAAACCGGGCCGCCGATTCGCTCAGTTACGAATCCTACCCGCCGCCGCCGCTACCGCCGGCCGCGCCCGGAATGCACCCGCAGCAGTGGACGCCGCCGTACCACGACCAGGGCCGCGACAAATTCACCCCGGTCGCCGAAAACGCATTCAAAATCGCGCGTGAAGAGCCGGTTTCGACCTTCTCGATCGACGTCGACACAGCGTCCTATTCCTTTGTTCGGGCGTCGCTAAATCGCAATGTTCTGCCCCAGCCGGCGGCTGTCCGCACCGAGGAAATGGTCAATTATTTTCCCTATGATTACGCGGCACCCCGGACTGCGGCGCAGCCGTTCAGCTCCAACGTCTCGGTCATGCCAAGCCCGTGGTCGCCGGGGCGCAAGCTCGTGCGGATCGGGATCAAAGGCTATGCGGTCCAGAAGGCGACGCGGCCGCGGGCCAATCTCGTATTCCTGATCGACACGTCGGGATCGATGCAGGAGCCCAACAAGCTGCCGCTGGTGAAGCAATCGCTCAAGCTCCTGATCGATGAACTCGACGCCCACGACACAGTCGCAATTGTCACTTACGCGGGATATGCCGGGACCGCGCTCGAACCGACGCCGGCGAGCGAGAAGCAGAAAATCCTCCGCGTCATCGATCAACTGGGAGCCGGCGGCAGCACCGCGGGAGCGGAGGGCATTCGCCAGGCCTATGCGTTGGCGGAAGCCAATCTCGATCCCAACGGGGTCAACCGCGTGATGCTGGCGACTGACGGCGACTTCAACGTCGGCATCACCAATCAGGACGAGCTCAAGGGCTATGTCGAGCGCGAGCGCGGCAAGGGCGTGTTCCTGTCCGTGCTCGGCTACGGAATGGGCAATTACAATGACGCCTTGATGCAGACGTTGGCGCAGAACGGCAACGGTGCCGCAGCCTACATCGATACGCTGTCCGAAGCGCGAAAGACCTTGGTCGAGGAAGCCAGCTCGACGCTGTTCCCGATCGCCAAGGACGTAAAAATCCAGGTCGAGTTCAATCCTGCAACGGTCGCCGAATATCGACTGATTGGTTACGAGACGCGGCTGCTCAATCGCGACGACTTCAACAACGACAGGGTCGACGCGGGCGATGTCGGATCGGGGCAGTCGGTAACGGCGCTGTACGAAGTCGTACCGATCGGCGGGCCGCGCGCGATCAGCGACCTGCGATACGGCAAGCCGATGGCCGTCGCATCGGAAGCGCGCGGCAGCGAGCTCGGGTTCGTGAAAATCCGCTACAAACTGCCCAATTCCAACGTGAGCCGGCTCATCTCCACCCCGATCGACGGGCACATCGAGGTCCGGCGCTTCGAGGAGGCCCCGCAGGATGCCCGCTTCGCGATCGGCGTGGCCGCTTTTGCCGAGTTGCTGCGCGGCGGGAAGTACAGCGGAACGCTAAGCTATGACGACGTGCTCAAGATCGCGCTCGGAGCCCGCGGCAGCGACGAGTTTGGTTACCGCAACGAGTTCGTCCAGATGGTGCGCGCCGCCAAGGCCGCGCGGACGTTGGCGCAACTCAACGAGTAGGGCGCAAGGCCGCCGCCGTCGCAAAACGCCGACGGCGGCGGTCGCTCTGCCGCTGGCAGGTTCGACCCGCGCGCGATTGCCGCTATGAGGTTCGACAATGCCCCACCCAGTCGACGATTCAACCCTGGTGCCAAAGCCGCCGCCGCCGCGGCCGGCCCGGCGCGACGTGGCGATCGAGGCCGCGCTCCGCCGCTTCGACGGTGGCGAGGAATTGCCGTCGACCGCGGACGGCGCGGGGACCGGCGGCCGGCCGGCCTGGTGGGTACGCCCGCAACTGGGGCTGGCGATGGCGGCCTGCCTGGTTGCCGTCATCGGTATACCTGTTGCACTGACCGTAATCCGGGACGGAAATTCGCCGGATATCCAGGCGTCAGCGCCACCCTCAGCTCCGGAATCGCGGCAAGAGGGCACGGCGCAGGGCATTTCCGCCCCGACAGCACCATTCGCCGAGTCGGCGGTCGAGTCCGTTGCTCAGGCGCCGTCCGCTATCCTTCCAGCACAAAGGCAGGGCAGTGCCACGACGGTGGCCACCAACAAGCCGGCCGATGAGTTAGCGGCGGCCGAGTCCTCGACAATGGCTGACGCGGCTCCGGCACCCCCCTCACCCCCACCCGCAGCGCCGATGTTCGCCGAGAAGAGCGCCGGAGGCGTGGCGAGCAACAATATCGTCGTGACCGGCTCACGGATCCGCGCGCCCAACGCTGACCGGGAAGAAATCGCCGCCGCGCGCGCCCAGACTGCCGACGTCCAAGCTGCCACCGACCGGGTTTTGAAGGATGCCTCCTACGCGACCTTCCTCAAGCGCCTCCAGGCCGCGGTCCGGACGAACGACCGCAGCGCGGTGATCAAGCTTGTCAGCTTCCCCTTGCGGGTGAATTCAAACGGTCGTTCTCGGCTCTATCCCGATGCTCGTTCGGTTCGCGCGAATTATGACCGGATCTTCACCCCGAAAGTAACTCAAGCCATTCTTGGTCAGCAGTTCGATCGGTTGTTCGGTCGGGATCAGGGGCTCATGATCGGCGATGGCGAGATCTGGTTCGACCACATTTGTTCGAACAGCGCGTGTTCGCCCTCTGGACCGGTGCGCATCAAAGCCGTGAATCTCTGAGGTCCCTAGATCAGCCCGAGCGCTTTCAGGCTGGTGCGGCCTTGGGAGCCGACGATGACGTGGTCGTGGATAGTGATTTTCATGTGCTTGCCGGCCTCGACCAGGTTGCGGGTCAGGCGGATGTCCTGGGTGCTGGGGGTGGAATCGCCGCTCGGGTGGTTGTGGACAATGACCAAGGCCGTGGCACCCAGCGCAATCGCGCGGCTGATCACTTCGCGCACGTGGACCGAGGCTTCGTCGACCGAGCCGCCCCACATCACCTCGTTGGCGAGCAGCAGATTCTTGGCGTTGAGGAACAGCACGCGCACTTCCTCGACTGCCGAATGGGCCATCGCCGCCTGCAGATAATCGCCGAGCGCCTCCCAATTGGACAGCAGGGGCCGGCCTTCGACCCGCGTTTCGAGCAGCCGCAAGGCAGTCGCTTCGGCGATCTTGAGCGCGGCAACGACATTTTCCGAAAGCCCGGCGCGGCTGAGCGTTTCGGCGTCGGCCGACAGCAGTGGCCCAACTCCGCCAAACTCGGCGATCAGCTTCTTTGCCTGCGCTTTGGTGTCGCGGCGGGGGATGGCGAGCGCGAGCAGATATTCGATCAGCTCATGATCGAGCAGCGCCTTGGGACCTCCCTCGAACAGCCGCTTGCGAAGTCGCGCGCGGTGACCCGCGGCATCGGTCGGTTGGTCCGCCATGATGGCCCGAGGCTAGGAACATGGTGCGCGCCATGCAACTGCCGCCAACGGGCAGGGTCGTGCCGGTGACGGAACGGGCCAGCGTCGCGGGGGTTTGTAAAAACCAATGGTGGAGCGGCCGACCGAGAATGCGGACATTGGCCCGGGCGACAGTTCCGGAGCCGTTGTCGTGCGCCGCTATCGCGGGCGGCGGATCGCGATGTTTGCGGGGATCGGCCTGCTCGGACTGCTGATCGTCGTTCTCGCTGGATTGTGGATCGAGCGCCGCCCGATCGCGACCGGCTTCCTCAAGCGCGAGTTCACGCAGAGGGGTGTCGAGGCAACGTATCAGCTCGACCGGGTGGGCCTGCGCACCCAGCAGGTTAGCAACTTGGTAATCGGCGACCCCAAGGACCCCGACCTGACCGCGCGGTTCGCGCAGATCCAGACCCGCATCAAATGGAATGGCAGCGTCGAGGTGTTCCGGGTCGTAGCGCGCGGCGTGCGGCTGCGCGGCCGGCTGGTGCACGGCAAGGTAAGCTGGGGCCAGGTCGACAAATTGCTGCCGCCGCCGAGCGGAAAGCCGTTCCAGCTACCCAATTTCGTGCTCGACGTCGCTGACAGCAGCATCAGCCTGGTGACACCGTTCGGACCGCTTGGAGTCGCGCTCGAGGGGGTCGGCAATCTAACCGGGGGCTTCAAGGGGCGGATAGCCGCGTCGAGCCCACGCCTGGTTCCCGGCAAGTGCGAGATCGTCAATTTGAGGGCCAATATGGCGGTCGCGGTCGAGGCCCGCCGCCCGCATGTCGAAGGGCCGCTGACCGTTGGCCGGCTGAATTGCCCGAAAAGCCGGCTGGAGATGGTCGCGCCGCGGTTCGACATCAACAGCCGCTTCAACGAGTCGTTTTCCAGCTATGACGGCAGCGGACGGATGGCGATCCAGACGTTGACCGCCGGCGACAACGGGCTCTCCGCCTTCGTTGGCGACCTCACATTTCGCGGCAGCCCGAAGGCGACCTACGGCTCGGTCAAGCTGGCTGCGCAGCGCTCGCGGCTAGCCAGCATTTTCGCCGATCGCACCCGGCTGGCCGGCCAGTACCGGCTCGACGTCACTGGCGGCAGCCTGGTGTTCATCGGCAATTATGCGGCCAATAGTGCAACCCTCGCCCCGTCGACGCTGGCTAGCGTCACCGGACCGCTGGCCGCCGCGGCCAAGACCCCAATCGGCCCGGTGGCGACGGCGATCGGCGATGCGATCGCCCGCACCGTCAAGAATTTCGATGCGTCTGGCGGCATCCGGCTGGTCAATTTCCCGGGCGGCGGAGCAGCCCGGATCGAGAGCGCCGAAGTATCAGGGCCAATGGGCGCGCGAGTCAGTGTCAATGGCGGCGACGGTGTGACCTATTACTGGCCCACCGGGCGCATCCGTATCGACAGCAGTATCGTCACAACCGGAGGCGGTCTGCCCACTGGGCGCATTGCGCTTCACCAGCCGCGCAACGGCGGGCCGATCAGCGGCCTCGCCGAATTTGCGCCTTATACCGCCAACGGTTCGCGCCTGGCGCTGGCACCAATCCGGTTCACCGGCGGCCGCGATGGTTCGACCGTGTTGAGCACAGTCGCCTTGCTCGACGGCCCGTTCTCCAGCGGGCGTGTCCAGGCCCTTCGAATCCCCATCAACGGGCGGCTGGGCAGCGGCGGCGGCTTTGCGTTTGGCACCGGCTGCGCCGAGGTCAGCTTCGGCTATCTCAAGACCGGGGCGCTCCAGTTCGGGCCGACCAAGCTGCCGGTATGCCCGCTCGGCCCGGCCATTTTCTCGAAAACTGCGAGCGGTACGACCAGGATAGGAGCGGTGTTCAACCACCCGGTTCTCGACGGGCGCCTAGGTGAATCGCCCTTGCACCTGGTGGCCGCGAATGGCCGCGTCGAAAATTCACGGTTTGCGTTCAACACGCTGGCGGTGCGGCTCGGGCGGCCGACTTCGCCGATCATCTTCGACGCGCAGAAGCTTCAAGGCAGTCTCGCCGGAAGCGGGCTCGGCGGTACTTTTTCCGGCGGGAAGGCGACCATCGGCAACGTGCCTCTGGCATTGAGCGACATCGGCGGCCGCTGGAGCGCGTACAAGGGCGACATTATCGTCGACGGCGCAACCACTGTTTCCGACCGGTCGCCGGAGCCGCGTTTCTATCCTTTGCACAGCGACAATGTGCACTTCTCGATCGCCAACGGCCTGGTGCGCGCCAAAGGCTCGCTCAACCATCCGGCGAGCGGCACCAAGGTCACCGATGTCTCGATCGAGCATGTACTGGCGACCGGGGCCGGACACGCCGATCTCGATGTGCCGGGCATCACTTTCGGCCAGAATTTACAGCCGGAAGAGCTGACCCGCCTGACCGAAGGCGTGATCGCACTGGTCCAGGGCACGCTGACGGGCCACGGCCGGATCGACTGGACCGGTCACGAGGTTACCTCGACCGGCGATTTTGCGACTGCCGGGACCGACCTCGCGGCGCCGTTCGGGCCGGTCACCGGGATGCGCGGCACGATCCATTTCGACGATTTGCTCGGGCTGACGACTCCCCCGGGCCAGACAATGACGGTCGCCTCGATCAATCCCGGCATCCTGGTCGAGAATGGCGTGGTCCACTACCAGCTGCTGCCCAATCAGCTGGTCAAGATCGAGCGCGGCGAATGGCCGTTCATGGGCGGCCGCCTGATCCTGCGCGAGACCGTGCTCAATTTCGGCAAGCCCAGCGCTAAGCGCCTGACTTTCGAAGTCGTCGGGCTCGACGCCAAGACGTTTGTCGACAGCCTCGGCTTCAAGGGCATCGAGGCGACCGGTCTGTTCGACGGCGTCCTGCCGATGATCTTCGATGAGAATGGCGGCCGGATTGTCGGCGGCCGGCTCGATTCCCGCCCCGGCGGCGGCAGCCTCGCCTACAACGGCGTGGTCAGCAAGGCCAACCTCGGGATGATGGGCAGCATCGCCTTCGATGCGCTGCGCGATCTTCGCTTCCGCTCGATGATAGTGCGCCTCGACGGCGACCTCGCTGGCGAGTTCCTGACCCGGCTGACGATCGACGGCGTCGCGCTCGGCCAGACCCGCACGGCGAAGCTCGTGCGCAGCTTCCTCAAGCGGCTTCCGATCAAGCTCAACGTATCGATCCGCGGCCCATTCCGGGCGCTGATCGCAGCCGCCAAGTCGTTCCGCGATCCGCGCACCGTCATCAGCTCGGTCCTGCCGCGGCCGCTCGACGACATCCCCGGAATCGTCACCGAGGTCCGCACCCAGGAAGAGCAGAAGACCCAGACCCAGACCCCGCCCAACGAGAAGATCGAAGCGACCCCCCAACCCGCAAGTCCAACCACGAGGTGACCATGACCGAGCCCAGAACCACACCACGAGCCGCGGCACTTGCCGCCGCTGCGCTGTCCGCGCTCCTCACCAGCTGCATCTCGGTCAAGCCGCCCGACAAGCCGATCGAGATCAATCTGACCGTCGACATCAAGCAGGAAGTGCTGGTCCGGCTGCAGCGCGACGTCGAGCAGCTGATCAACCAGAATCCGCAGGCCTTCCCGCAAACTACGCCGCCGGGGTCGAAACCGTGACGAGAGGGCTGTTGCGGCTTGCAGTGGCGGTAGCCGCGACCGCCGCCGCGATGCCGGCCGCGGCGCAGCTGCCGGCGGTCGATGCGGCGCGCCAGGCGGGGCTGATCGGCGAGCGCTTCGACGGCTATCTCGGAGTCGCCGTCCCGCCCTCGGCCGCGCTGCGCAGCCAGGTCGCCGCGATCAACATCCGCCGGCGCTCGCTCTACAGCAACCTTGCCGCAAGCCGCGGCGTATCGCCGCAAGAAGTCGGCATCACCGCGGGCTGCCAGTTGCTTGCCCGGGTCCAGCCTGGCCAGGCCTACATGCTGACCGACGGACAGTGGCGGCGGCGGCTTCCCGACCAGCGCCCCCTGCTGCCCGATTATTGCCGGTAAACCGCCGACTGGAGTTGACTAAATCGGGCTCGGTTCATAAAGGAGCCGCGCCTTGGCGGGCTCCAAAGCCGCCATGTTCTCCGTCCTTTGCTTGCCCCCAATCAAAGCCGGGGCGACGCACAGGGAAGAAGCATGGCGACGGACGAGACCGGGGAGGACCCAAAGCTTCCACCCGATGCGCGGCTGGGTTCGCTCGAAGAGCGGCTCGACCGGGCGCAGCAAGCGGAAGCGGAGAAGGTTCGAAAGGCGCAGCCCGATCCAACGGCTCGGATCGGGCAGCAATTGTTTGGTCAGCTGATCGGGGCTCCGTTCGGCGGCGGTCTTATCGGTTGGGGCGTGGACTCGTTGTCCGGAACTTTTCCGATATTCTTCTTGCTGGGGCTGTTCTTCGGGTTCGGCGTCGGAGTCAGAAACGTCATTCGGATTTCAAAGACCACCGGCTCCGGGCCGGGGTCCGGTTCTTAAGAGGGTAGAGAGACACGTGGTCGCCGCAGGCAAAATTGACCCGATGCACCAGTTCACAGTGGAGCCGCTCGCTCCGCTGAACATTGGTGGATACGATCTCAGCTTTACCAACAGCGCAGCGTGGATGCTGGTCACACTGGCGATCATCTTCGGCTTCATGGCGATGGGGATGAAGCGTCAACTCGTCCCCGGGCGCTGGCAGATGGCGGTCGAGGGACTGACCGGATTCATCGACAATATGGTGAGCGTCAACATCGGCCCCGAGGGCAAGAAGTTCACGCCATACATCTTCTCATTGTTCACCTTCATCCTGGTTGCGAACCTGCTCGGGCTGCTGCCATCGAGCATCGTGGGCGTCCATCCGTTTACGACGACCAGCCAGTTCAGCATCACGGGAGTTCTTGCGGTCGTGAGCTTCTCGATCGTGCTGATCGTCGGCTTCTGGCGCCACGGACTGCATTTCTTTTCACTGTTCGTGCCCCATGGCACCCCCAAGGTGATGGTCCCGCTGATCGCGGCAATCGAGTTTATCTCTTTCATGGTGCGGCCGTTCAGCCTTGGGCTGCGACTGTTCGTGGCAATGATCGCCGGTCACATCCTGATGGAGGTGTTTGGCAGCTTCATCGTCAGCGGCTTGAATGGCGGACCGCTCGGCTGGGGCGTCAGCGCGCTGAGCTTCGCGTTCATCGTCGGCGTCGCCGCGCTCGAACTGTTGGTGTGCGCGATCCAGGCCTATGTGTTCGCGCTTCTGACCTCACTCTATCTCAACGACGCCATCAACCTTCACTAGTTCAATCAAGGAGCTTTCAAATGGACTTCGCTTCCGCACAAGTTATCGGCGCCGGCCTCGCGGCGATTGGCGTTGGCGCTGCCGCCATCGGCGTCGGCAATGTCTTCGGCTCGTTTCTCGAGAGCGCATTGCGCAATCCGGCGGCCGCCGACGGGCAGCAGGGCCGACTGTTCATCGGCTTTGCCGCGGCTGAGCTTCTGGGCCTGATCGCCTTCGCCGTAGCGATGATCATCCTTTACGCGCGCTGATTGAACAGCCGGCGTAAGCAGGACTCCTGATGCCTCAGATCAGCCAACTTTCGATCATCTTCGCGTCGCAGCTGTTCTGGCTGGCGGTGGTGTTCGGCATCCTGTTCTTCGGCATCGGCCGGGGCATGGTGCCCAAGATCCAATCGACGGTGGAGAAGCGCGAGAAGACCATCGCCGACGATTTGGCGAAGGCACAGCAAGCACGCGCGGACGCCGAGCAGACCGAAGCGGCCTACCGCGAGCGAATGGACGCGAGCCGGGCCGAAGCCGCCGCGCTGACCCGCGAGGCGCGAGCGGAAAGCGCGCGTCAAACCGAGGGTAAGGTCCGCGCCGCCGCCGAGAAGATCGCGGCCAAGGTCGCCAAGGCCGAGGCCGGGATCCGCTCCGCTCGGGACGCGGCGCGGTCGGAAGTCGAGGCGGTGGCGGTCGAAGCGACGCAGGACATGGTTGCGCGGCTGACCGGAACCAAGGTGCCGCGCGACCACGCCGCCGCGGCGGTGAAGGCGGAATTCCATGGCTGATCCCGTTCACGCGTCGACCGTGCAGCACGAGCCGGCCGGTGGCGAGGCCAAGGCGTTCGGGCTCGACGCACCCGTGTTCATCGCGCTGGCGATGATCGTCGTCCTTGCGATCATGATCTGGAAGAAGGTGCCCGCGGCGATCGGCAAAGCGCTGGACGCCAAGATTGCGCTGATCCGCGACCAGCTCGCCGAAGCCGAGGCCCTGCGCAAGGAAGCCGAGGCGCTAAAGGCCGAATATCAGGCGAAGGCCAACGCCGCCGGGGCCGAAGCCGCGGCGATGATCGAGCGCGCCCACGGCGAGGCCAGGGAGATCGTCGCCAAGGCCAAGACCGACGCCGAAGCGCTGATCGCGCGCCGCAGCCGCATGGCCGAGGACAAGATTGCCGCCGAGGAGCGCGCCGCGGTCAAGGAACTGAGGGCAGCCGCGGTCGATGGGGCGGCGCGTGCTGCCGCCCGGCTGATCGCCGGGCGCGACGACCCGGCGACCGACCAGCAGCTCGTCGACCGGACGATCGCCGAGCTGCCCAGCCGTTAAACTAAGGCCGCTAAGCCGCCGACTGCTGGTGCTGGCTGCCGGGGGCGCTGACGCCTTCGAGCGCTTCTTGCGCGGTGTTACCCTCACTCTCCCGGCTGAGGTCGCCGAGGCTGACGATGCCGCACAGCTTTTGCTGTTCGTCGATCACGGGCAGGCGGCGGACCTGGGCTTCGGTCATCTTGCTTACGACCGCACCGATATCGTCCTCGATATTCACGCTGACGACCCCGCTGGTCATCAAGTCGCGAACCGGCGTGTCTGGGCCATGGCCGTTGGCAATGCCGCGCACCGCGATGTCGCGGTCGGTGATCATGCCGATCAAGCGATCGCCTTCGGTCACCGGGATGGAACCGGCGTCGGCGTTGAGCATGAAAGCGGCGGCTTCCCGCGCGGTCTGGTCGGGGCCGATCGTCTGAACGTCGCGGGTCATCACTTCACTGATCTTCATGTCCTGTCTCCAGCTGGAATCGCACTTAGAACGAACGGAAGGAGAGAGCCGTTCCTGCGATCAGGGGACGTTTTCTGTCAGCAGGTCGTAGGTGGCGACGAGCTCGTCCTTCTGGTTGAAGATCTCGACCGCCCAGCGAACGACGCCGGTATCCTCACTTTTCAACGACTTCGAGCGCACGGTGAGTTCAACCCGCATCGCATCGCCGGGATAGAGCGGGGTCAGGAACTTAAGATTCTCGAGGCCGGTGTTGGCCAGCACCGGGCCCGGATCGGGATCGACGAACAGGCCGGCAGCGAAGCTCAGGATCAGATAACCGTGCGCCACGCGCCCTTCGAAGATCGGCGAGGCCTTGGCCGCTTCCTCGTCCATGTGAGCGTAAAATCTGTCGCCGGTGAACTCGGCGAAATGCTCGATGTCGGAAATCGTCACGGTGCGGCTGCCAGTCTTCAGCGTGTCGCCGATGTGAAGTTCGCTCATGCGCTTGCGGAACGGGTGGACGTCGACAACGTGCTTGGGCGAGCCGTCGATGAAGGCGCCGGTGATCGCCGCGATCATCGCCGGCGACGACTGGATGGCGGTGCGCTGCATGTAATGCTTGACCCCGCGTACGCCGCCCATTTCCTCGCTGCCGCCGGCGCGGCCAGGGCCGCCATGGACGAGAACGGGAAGCGGCGAGCCGTGGCCGGTCGATTCGGCGGCGTTGGTGCGGTCGATGATCAGCATTCGGCCGTGATAGGCCGCGGCCCCGCGGACGAAATCGCGCGCGGCGTCGGGGCTGTGCGTGAACAGCGACAAGGCGAGGCTGCCCATGCCGCGATTGGCGAGCGCGATGGCGTCGTCAAGATCGCGGTAGGGCATAACCGTCGACACCGGCCCGAAGGCTTCGACATCGTGGACCGCGCTCGACGTCCAGGGATCGTCGGTCCGCAGCAGGATCGGCTCGAGGAAGGCGCCGCCGGCGGTTCCGGGCGAGGCAGCGGGATTGCCCGAGACGATCCGCGCGCCCGAAGCGACCAGCTTGGCGATCTGGCCGCGGACGTCGTCGCGCTGGGCGCAGCTGACCAACGCGCCCATCCGCGATTCCTTGTCGCGCGGGTCGCCGACTTTGGTCGCCTGCAAGCGTTCGCGGATCGCGGCCTCGACCGCGTCGAGATGCTCGGCCGGCGCCATGGCGCGACGGATGGCGGTGCATTTCTGCCCCGCCTTGACCGTCATCTCGGTCACGACCTCGGCCACGAACAGGTCGAACTCGGGCGTTCCCGGCGCTGCGTCGGGGCCGAGCAGCGAGGCGTTCAAACTATCTTGCTCGGCGACGAATTTCACGGATTCGCGCTGGACCACCGGGTGGGAGCGCAGCTTTAATGCAGTCGAGGCCGAGCCCGTAAAGCTGACCACGTCCTGGCCGGTGAGATGGTCGAACAGGTCGCCAACGCCGCCGACGATCAGCTGGACCGCGCCCGGCGGTAGTAGGCCGCTGTCGATCAACACCCGGAACGCGGCCTCGCACAGATAGGCAGTCGAGCTTGCCGGTTTGACGATCGCCGGCACGCCCGCGAGCAGGGTCGGAGCGAGCTTCTCAAGCATCCCCCACACCGGGAAATTGAAGGCGTTGATGTGCACCGCCGCGCCCTGCAGCGGGGTGTAGATGTGCTGGCCCATGAAGGTGCCGT
>JBDTMX010000142.1:0-7644 GCA_039934055.1 Sphingomicrobium sp.
CGTCGGGCGCATCGATGCGGATGCGGCGCGCGTGGAGGTGGAGCTTGCGGCTGATCCCGCCGGTCAGGAACGCGGCCGCGCCGCCGTACTTGGCATCGCCGACGATCGGGTGGCCGATCGCCGCCAAATGCGCGCGGAGCTGGTGCGTGCGCCCGGTCAGCGGCTGCAATTCGACCCAGGCGGTGCGGTTGCCGGCGCGCTCAATCACCCGCCAGCGGGTCTTGGCCGGCTGCCCGGCTTCCTCGCTGACGTGCATCTTCTCGCCGCCGGTGCCGGGCTGCTTGGCC
Organism: Sphingomicrobium sp.; assembly: GCA_039934055.1. Taxonomy (GTDB): domain Bacteria; phylum Pseudomonadota; class Alphaproteobacteria; order Sphingomonadales; family Sphingomonadaceae; genus Sphingomicrobium. Next base: position 288 of record JBDTMX010000142.1, read on the forward strand.
AGCGGCAGGTCGATCAGCCCCTCCTCCAGCGACGGCACGCCGACGATCAGCGCCCAATAGACCTTGCGCGCGGTGCGGCCGGCAAAGGACTTGGCGAAATGACCCGCGGCGCGCGCGCTGCGGGCGACCAAAAGCGCGCCCGACGTGTCCTTGTCCAACCGATGGACCAGCTTCGGCCGTGCGCCCGCATCGTCGACGAGCCCATCGAGCAGCCGGTCGAGGTGGTGGTGAGTCTTGGTCCCGCCCTGGGTCGCCAGCCCCGGCGGCTTGGCGAGGACGAAGGCGTGCGGGTCCTGGTAGATGACCATTTCGCGCACCAGCTCGGTCTCTTCCGGGGTCAGGACTTCCACCTTGCGCTGCGGGCGCGGCGAACGCGCCGGGGCGGCTTCGGGCGGCGGGATGCGGATCGTCTGGCCGGCCTCGATGCGGTCGCCGGGCGCGGCGCGCTTGCCGTCGAGCCGCAGCTGGCCGGTGCGGGCCCAGCGCGAGACGATGTTGAAGCTGACCTCCGGCAAGTGACGCTTGAACCAGCGATCGAGGCGGATGCCGTCGTCGTCTTCCAGAACCGTGAAGGTCCGTGCCCCATTGCTCCTGGCCGCGTCGCTCATGGTCGCGGCGCTTAGCTTCTGTGTCCCCAATAGTCGAACGCCTGGCGCTGGAGCTTCTTCACCAGCTGCTTGGCCTGGGGGCCTTCCCACAGGCCGCTGTAGTCGTGGCTGGATGCGCCGCCCGCGACCCACCAGCCCTGCCCGGGCAGCCCGTCGGACTGGCGCACGACCAGCACCGCAAGTTTGGGCTCACCGCGCGCCTCGGCCTCGTCGTCGACCGTGCCCAGCACCGCGCACAGCGCGCGCATCTTGGGCCGCGTGAACTCGTGGCCGAGCCGGTTGAGCAACTCCGAGTAAGTGATCGACTCGCCGGCGGCCGCCGCGGCGACCAGGTACGCACGGACTTCCTCGGGATCGGCGAGCCGCCCGGCAGCACTCATTTGGGCTGGTCGGCGACCGGCGTCAGTTCGAACACGTCGAGCTTCGAGGTGCTTTGCGGCCACGGGATCACCAGCCGCCAGCGGAACGGCGCGATTCGCTCGAACACGCCGGCCATGTCGCGCTTGGGGTCGTCGCCGTAGGCGAGCGGCTGCTGCTCGTCGCCCAATGCCAGGCTGCCGAGGTAGATCAGGCGGTCGGGCTGGTCGTCCTCCCACAACCGGCCCGCCGGGCGCTGGCTGCCGGTCTGCTTGACGATCGTCAGCAAATCATCCTCGACCTGGACGTAGCAGAAGAATGGCTTGAAGCGCTCGAATGCAACGCCCTTCGCGGTCGCTTGTCCGAGCTTGATCAGGCGGCAGTTGTAGCTCCCCGGAGTCGGCGCCGGGCGCGGCAGCGCGGCGCGCGGTTCGAGCAGCGGGCCCTCTTTCCTGATGTCGGCGGCAAATCCCCGCTTGGCGTCGGCCAGCGCCGATTGCCACGCCAAGCCCATGCGGGCGATCCGCGACTCGTCGGCTGCGGTCGCGATCCGTATCCACTCCTCGGACTTCAGCGGCGGCCCGACCTCGACCGACGCCACCGGCTTCGGCCCCTCCTTGCGCAGGGTGTCGCAGCCGCCAGTGATCCCCGCGATCGCGGCAAGACCGGCCAGGCAGGCAATTCGGAAACAAAGAGAAGGCAATTTCAGCGCAACAGGCCTTTCGATGGCTGGAACGATACAAGTGACAGGCCAGCCCCTTGGTTTCAACCAACGCCACGTTCATCACGAGCTTTCACTTCCCGCTCAGCGCCGCTAGGCGCGCGTCGAATGAACCGCGCCGCGCCATCCGCACCGCCACATCGCGATGTGCGCCGCGGCTTCGCTTTCGGGGTCGCCGCCTATGGGCTGTGGGGCGTCCTGCCGATCTACTTCAAGGCGATCGCCGCGGTTGCAGCGATCGACATCGTCGCCCACCGGGTGCTGTGGTCGCTGCCGTTCCTGGCGCTGCTGCTGACCGTCAGTCGCGGCTGGAGCGAGGTCCGCCAGGCCATCCGCCGGCGGCGGACGCTGCTGCTATTGTTGTCGACCGCGACGCTGATCGGAATCAACTGGCTGCTCTACGTCTATGCAGTGACCAGCGGCCATATCCTTGCGGCCAGCCTCGGTTATTACCTGAACCCGCTGGCCAACGTCCTGCTCGGCCGCTTCGTCCTCAAGGAGCGCCTGTCTTGGCTGCAATGGTGCGCAATCGCGATTGCCGGGGCTGGAATCCTCGTGCTGGCCGAGGGCGCGCTCGACCAATTGTGGATCAGCCTGACCCTGTGCGTCACGTTCGCGACCTATGGGCTGCTGCGCAAGATCGCGTTGGTCGACGCGGTCGCCGGGCTGGCCATCGAAACCGCCTTGCTGTTCCCGCTGGCGATCGGCTGGCTCGCGTGGCGTGTTGCCGCTGGCGCGCCGGGCCTCGGCTCGACCGGCACCGAAACCGCGCTGCTGGTGGCGGCGGGCGTGGTATCGACGACCCCGCTGCTGCTGTTCACCGCGGCCGCGCGGCGGCTGCAATATTCGACGCTCGGGATGCTCCAGTTCCTCGCCCCGACACTGCAATTCCTGTGCGCGGTGTGGCTTTACGGCGAGCCGTTCGGCCGCGCCAATGCGATCGCTTTCGGGGCGATCTGGACCGCGCTGGCGCTGTACGTGATCGCGCTGATCCGCTCGCCGCGCCCGGTCCAGGCCCCGCAGCCGCCCGAGTGACGGAACCACAAGGGCAGTCTCCGCATTGCTACAGTCATGAAACCGCTGCTCTTCGCCCCCATGCTCGCCACCGTCGGCGCGGCCCTGTTCCTCGCCGGGTGCGACACCGTTCCGCCCGGCCAGCCATACGGCCAGCCCTATCCGCCAAATTATCCAGCAGGCGCCTACCCGCCGAACTCCTATCCGCAGCCTGGCCCCTATCCGCAGCCGGGCCCCTATTCGCAGCCTGGCCCGTATCCGCAGCCTGGCCCCTATCCGCCGGGACCGCAGCTTTCCTGCCCGGTATCGATCTCGAGAGACTGGCGGGCGTGGGTCAACATGATGCCCGGCCCGGCCACGCCGATCCTCACCGTTACCGGCAAAGTGGTAACCCCGACCGGAGGCTATCAGGTCAGCTTCGATCGCTCGCTGCAGATCCGCAAGGGCTACCCCGTGCAGGCGTTCGTAACGGTCAACGTCACTCCGCCGATGGGAGGCGCAACCCAGGGCGTGGTGGTTCATGACGTTCGCGGGGAGTGGCCGCTCAGCCAGCGGATCGATTCGGTCGAGATCCGTTGCGGCGACCAGACGCTGGCCAGCATATCCCCTGTGGGAACGGCGCATTAGCTGCTAGACGCCGGACGATGCTGAACTTCGTTTCGCTGGTCATCGGGGCGGTCGCCCTGATCTTCGCGGCGGTCGCCTTTTTGCCGCTGCTCGGCTGGGCCAACTGGCTGATCATTCCGCTGGCGGTGATCGGCGCCGCCGTCGGCATGGCGTCGCGGGGCTCCGCCGGGCGCAACCTCAACCTGTTCGTGATTGTCGTCGGTGTTGTCCGCCTGATGCTCGGCGGCGGGATTCTCTAGCGCTCTTTGACGTAGCGCCCGGGCGCGTCCTCAATCGCCTTGGTCTTGCCCTTGCCGGGCACCCGCGCGTCCTTGGCCCCGACGGTCTTCGAATCCTGTTTCCTGAGCCAGGCGATCCAGTCGGGCCACCAGCTGCCCTTGTGCTCGGTGGCGCCGTCGATGAACGCGGCGAGCGTGTCGGCGGGCGTTTCGTTGACCCAATATTGGTATTTGCCGGCGGCCGGCGGGTTGACGACGCCGGCGATGTGGCCCGAGCCCGCGAGCACGAAGCGCTTTTGCCCACGGAAATGGTCCATCATCTTCCACACGCTTTGCGGCGGCGCGATATGGTCCTCGCGGCCGGCCTGGATGTAGGCCGGGGTCGTGACCAGGCTCAGGTCGATCGGCGTCCCCGCGACGCTGATCCCGCCCTTCTCGACCAACTTGTTCCCCTGGTAGAGCGTAGCGAGATAATTGCGGTGCCAGCCGGCCGGAAGATTGGTGGTGTCGCTGTTCCAGTGCAGCAGGTCGAACGGCGGCGGCTCCTCGCCCAGCAGATAGTTGTTGACGACGTAGCTCCAGATGAGGTCGCGGCCGCGCAACAGGTTGAAGGTCGCGGCCATGTAGCGGCCGTCGAGAAAACCTTTCTCCGCCGTCAACTCCTCCAGGAGCCCCATCACTTCGGGCCCGAGGAACAGCTTCAAATCGCCGGCTTCGGCGAAATCGACCTGGGCGGTAAAGAAGGTCGCCGACTTGACTTTCGCCTCCTCGCCCTTGGCGGCGAGGTAGGCGAGCGTCGCCGCCAGCGTCGTCCCGGCGACGCAATAGCCGATGGCGTGAACGCTCTCGACGCCAAGCAGGTCGCGGATGGTGTCGATCGCGTCGACCTGCCCCTTGATGACGTAGTCGTCGAGGCCTGCGTCGGCGATGCTCTCGTCGGCCGACTTCCAGCTGACCATGAACAGCGACACGCCCTCATCCACGCACCATTTGACGAAGCTTTTCTCCGGGGTCAGGTCGAGGATGTAGAAGCGGTTGATCCACGGCGGGAACACCACCAGCGGCGTCTCCAGCACGGTGTCGGTGGCCGGCGTGTACTGGATCAGCTGGTACAGCGGCGTCTGGTGGATGACCTTGCCCGGGGTCGTCGCGAGGTTCCGGCCGACCTCGAACGCGCCCGGCTTGCTCTGGGTCATCTGCCCGGCGGCGATGTCCTTGAGCATGTTGGCGAGGCCCTTGAGCAGATTCTCGCCGCGGGTTTCGATCGTCCGCTTGAGCACTTGCGGATTGGTCACCGCGAAATTGGACGGGCTCATCGCGTCGACGAAATTCTTGACCGCGAACTTCATCCGCTGGCGGGTCGGCTCGTCGACCCCGTCGATCTCGTCGACCGAGCCGAGCATCCGCTCCGACAGCGCGAGATAGGTCTGGCGAATAGTGTCGAACAACGGGTTGTCGCGCCATTCGGGCGCGGCGAAGCGGCGGTCCTTGGCCTCTCGCTTGCCGGGATCGACGCCGAGCATCTGCCCCCAGGCCTCGAGGCCTTTCGCCCAAGCCTGGGCGCCGGCCGCCATCAGCGCCATTGGGTCGTGCGCCGCGGCGCCCGGTCCCTCGCCCGCGTTGCCCGCCGCGGCGCTCGGCATGCTGAAGCCGAACGCGCTCGGGCTGGCCATCCCGGGCATTTCGCTCCAGCCGGCGAACGGCTGGGCCTTGTTATCGCTGCTGTCGAGGCTGTCGGCCCAGGCCTGCATCAGCATCTGCTGCGCGCGGCCCATCACCAGCGTCCAGTGCTGCCAGTCCTCTAGGCTCGGCATGCCGGTCGAACCGGTGGACTCGTTGTCGCTCATGCGTCTCATGTAGTGCTTGTCGCGCCGGAAGTCGAAGCTTGCCCGCATCTTCGCGGCCCGCCATGAGCGCCCCAATGGACGAGACCTTCTACCGCATCCGGCGCCTGCCGCCCTACGTGTTCGCCGAGGTCAACGCGATGAAGGCGGCAGCACGTGCGCGCGGCGAGGACATCATCGATCTCGGCATGGGCAACCCCGACGGCGCCCCTCCCAAGCACGTCATCGACAAATTGTGCGAGGTCGCGGCCAAGCCCAACGCCCACCGCTATTCGGCCAGCCGCGGCATTCCCGGCCTGAGGAAAGCGCAGGCGGCTTACTACCAGCGCCGCTTCGGCGTGGCCGTCGATCCCGAGACCGAGGTCATCGTGACCTTGGGCTCCAAGGAAGGCCTCGCCAACCTCGCCCAGGCGATCACCGCGCCCGGCGACGTCGTCCTCGCGCCCAACCCGAGCTACCCGATCCACAGCTTCGGCTTCATCATCGCCGGCGCCGCGGTGCGCTCGATCCCGGCGGCGCCCGGTGACGATTTCTTCCGCCGGCTCGAGATGGCGATGCGCTTCACCGTGCCGCGGCCCAAGGTGCTGGTGATCGGCTATCCGTCGAACCCGACCGCTTACGTCGCCGACCTCGCCTTCTACGAGAAACTGGTGGCGTTCGCCCGCGAGAACGACCTGATCGTCATCTCCGACCTCGCTTATGCCGAAATCTACTTCGGCGACGTGCCGACCCCGTCGATCCTCCAGGTCGAGGGCGCCAAGGAGGTCGCGGTCGAGTTCACCTCAATGTCCAAGACCTACTCGATGGCCGGCTGGCGGATCGGCTTCGCGGTCGGCAATGCGCGGCTGATCGCGGCGCTGGCGCGGGTCAAGTCGTACCTCGACTATGGCGCGTTCACGCCGGTTCAGGCGGCCGCGACCGCGGCGCTCAACGGCCCGCAGGACATCGTCGATTACAACCGGGCGCTGTACAGGAAGCGCCGCGACGTACTCGTCGAATGCTTCGGGCGGGCGGGATGGGAAATCCCGGTGCCGCAGGCTTCGATGTTCGCCTGGGTGCCGATCCCCGAAGCCTTCCGCGAGGCGGGATCGATGGAATTCGCCAAGCGGCTGTTGACCGAGGCCCATGTCGCGGTTGCTCCCGGCGTCGGCTTCGGCGAGGAGGGGGAGGGATTCGTGCGCATCGCCCTGGTCGAGAACGAGCAACGGCTGAGGCAGGCGGCGCGGGGCGTGAAGAAGATGCTGGCCAAGGGCTGACGAGCCACATGGTTGCCGGGTCGAGATTTTGCTACACGGCTGCCAGTGGCGACAACTGATCTATCCGCTCTTTCCGACGACGCTCGCGCGCGGTGGATGCGCATTGCGGGCGTGACGATGATCGTGCTCAGCGCGGGCGCAGCACTATTGCCGGTCGAAAAGGGCATATCCAGCGCGGTCATCGGCGCGCTTCTGCTCGCCGCCGGCATGATCGAGCTGACCGCCGCGCGGCTGCGCCGCGAGACCCGCGACCTGGCCACTCTGGCCGGAGCAGTCACGGTCCTCGCCGGCTTGCTTTTCCTTCTCAACCGGGACTCGAAATTCTTCCCGATCGTCAACATCGTCATCGGCTGGCTGGCGTTGAGGAGCATCATTCTCGGCATCAAGAGCCGCCGCCTCCACGGCTCCGTGCGCTTGTGGACAAGCGTCGCCTCCGCCACGGATTTCGTGCTTGCGCTGGTCCTGCTGGTGGGCTTGTCGCTGTCGAGCGTGGTCGTCCTGCTGTTCGGCCCGACACCAGCGATCGTCGCCAGCTTCGCCTGGATCGTTGCGCTGAGCTTCGTCGCCACCGGGCTGCTGCTGCTCGAGGTGGCGAGTTGCGAGCGCGAAGGGCCGGACAGCTGAATGGTCCTTGAGATGGTTCGGGTGGACGAAGATGACTAGCGCCCGTATCGGCAGCCGATGCCTGTCACCACCGTTGCCATGCTCACCG
>JBDTMX010000143.1:0-37771 GCA_039934055.1 Sphingomicrobium sp.
CCCAGGAGCTGTTCAAGTTCGAGTATCTCGACGAGAGCGCCGACGGCAAGATCATCGGCGAGTACCGCTCGATGGGCCTGCGCCCCTACACGCTCGAGAAAGCCAAGCAGTTCGGCTTCGACCAGCCCTACCTCGAGGCGTGCTTGTAAGTTTCGGTCCCGGCCGCCGCTGCCGGGATCGCATAACGCCGGATATCGTCGGCCGCTGCACAACATTCACGCAAGGCTTCCACCGTCAAGCCCCTATCAACAGGTTCATTGTGGACGAGAATTTGGCCAGCAGCTGATCGAGATTATCTGTGTGGCCCCGCCGACGCTTCCGCGGCGACCCGCACGTTCGGGCAACTCACGGTCAATCGATCCACCACCGCAGGGTCAGCGCAACCACCCCGAGCGCGGCCACCGAGGCGGCCCAGATCAGCGCCAGCCAGCCCAGCCGAACCGCCAGCGGACGGGGACATTCGGGCGGGTCGAGGCGCGGCTCGATCGACGGCAGCCGCTTGATCAATGGTAACCCTCAGCCCCGACCTTGCCGCGGAATACCCAATACGACCAGCCGGTGTAGGCGAGGATGATCGGCATGATCACCGCCGTTCCTATGAGCATGAACATCTGGCTGCGCTCGGGCGCGGCCGCCTGCCAGATGGTGATGCTGCTGGGCACGACGTAGGGCCACATGCTGATTCCGAGCCCGATCATGCCCAACAGGAAGATCGCCAGCGACAGCAGGAACGGCAGGTAGAGGCGGCGCCTCTTGAGGCTCCTGGCCAGCGCATAGAATAGGATTACGGTCACCAGCGGGACGTTGGCGGCGAACAGGATGTTGGGCATCACGAACCAGCGCCGCCAGTATTGGCCATCGAGCAGCGGCGTATAAAGGCTGACCGCGATCATCATCACCAGCGTCGCCCAGCCGGCGCGTGCGGCGAGGCGATAAGCATGGTCCTCCGCCCGGCCTTCGACCTTCATCGCCAGGAAGGTCGCTCCGAGGAGCGCGTAGCCGGCGACGACGCCGAGGCCGGTGAGCAGCGAGTAAGGCGAAAGCCATTCGAGCCAGCCGCCGCCATAGCCCCGGCCGCTGACCGTGATCCCCTGAAGCAGCGCGCCAAGGATCATCCCCTGCGCCATGGCGGCCGTCGCCGAGCCGCTGGCGAAGGCGAAATCCCAGAAGGCGCGGTGCCGGGAATCGCGCCAGCGGTACTCGAACCCGACGCCTCGGAACACCAGCCCGAGCAGCATGGCGATGATCAGCGGATAGGTCGCCGGGAGGATGATCGCATAGGCCAGTGGAAGGGCGGCCAAGAGCCCGCCGCCGCCCAGCACAAGCCAGGTCTCGTTGCCGTCCCACACGGGAGCGATCGCGTTCATCGCCTGGTCGCGCTCCTCGCCCGGCGCGAAAGCCGGGAAGAGGATGCCGATGCCAAGGTCGAAGCCGTCCATCACGACATACATGAAGACCGCAAAGGCGATGATCAGCGCCCATGCCGTAGTGAGATCAACCGGGAAGCTCATTGGGGTCGCTCGGAATGCTGGGCCGGGCCGGGCGTGATCCCGGCGCTGCGCAGTGGCGCCCGCTCGTCCTGCTCGACGCCCGTCTCGTTCGCGTGCGGAGGAGCCTGCATCAGCTTGAGGACGTACCACACCCCGATCCCGAACACCGCCGTGTAAACCAGCACGAAGGCGGCAAGCGACGCCCCCACCGCCGGCGCCGCCAGCGGGCTGACGCTGTCGGCGGTTCTCAAGAGGCCGTAGACCGTGAATGGCTGCCGGCCGACCTCGGTCGTCACCCAGCCGGCGATGACCGCGATAAACCCCGACGGCGCCATCACAATCGCCGCGCGATGCAGCAGCGGCCAGTCGTACAGCCGGCCGCGTGCCCTCGCGAACAGGCTCCACAGCCCCAGCCCGAGCATCAGGAAGCCGATTCCGACCATGATCCGGAACGACCAGAACAGGATCGCAACCGGCGGGCGGTCGGTCGGCGGGACTGTGTCGAGGCCGGCCAGCGGCGCGTTCAAATCGTGCTTGAGGATCAGGCTGCCGAACTTCGGGACCGCCACCGGATAATCGAGCCGCTGGTCGCGGTCGTCGGGAATTCCGAACAGATAGAGCGGCGCGCCGTGCGGATGGCTTTGATAGTGGCCCTCCATCGCCATGATCTTGGCCGGCTGATATTCGAGCGTATTGAGCCCGTGCTGGTCGCCGGCGAGGATCTGCACCGGCGCGACCAGCGCCGCCATCCACATCGCCATCGAGAACATTTTGCGCGCGTGCGCGTTCGCCGCGTCCCTCAGCAGGTGCCACGCCCCGACCCCGCCGACCGCCAGCGCGGTGGTCAAATAAGCGGCAATGACGGTGTGGACCAGGCGATAGGGAAAGCTCGGGTTGAAGATGATCGCCGGCCAGCTCGGCCCCGGCAGGAAGCGGCCGTCCGGCGCAATGACGTAGCCCGTGGGCGTCTGCATCCAGCTGTTGGCGCTGATGATCCAGAAGGCCGAGATCGCGGTTCCGGCGGCAACCGCCACGGTCGCGGCAAAGTGCAGCCCCTTGCCGACCTTGTTCATCCCGAACAGCATCACGCCCAGAAAGCCCGCCTCGAGGAAGAATGCGGTCAGCACTTCATAGGCCATCAGCGGCCCGATTACCGGCCCGGCCTTGTCGGAGAAGACCGACCAGTTGGTGCCGAATTCGTAGGACATGACGATGCCGCTGACGACGCCCATCGCGAACACGATCGCGAAGCTCTTCAGCCAGTAGCGATAGAGGTCGAGGTAGAGCGCCTTGCCGCTCAGCAGCCAGCGCGCTTCGAGCACCGCGAGGAAGCTCGCCAGCCCGATCGTGAAAGCGGGGAAAATGAAATGGAAGCTGATGGTGAAAGCGAACTGGATTCGCGCCAGCAAGAGCGCAGTCGTGTCGATATCCATCGCGTCGCCTCGGCCGGAGCCCTAGGCGTTCCACCGGAGACCTTCAACCGCGCGCGCAACCCCGAACGCGACAATCGCTCCAACAAGCTGGAAAGATTTGGAAAATGGTGGGCGTGGCAAGGATTGAACTTGCGACCCCTGCGATGTCAACACAGTGCTCTACCACTGAGCTACACGCCCACTCGGCTGCGCATCTAGGGGGCGATCGGCGATCGGGCAACCAACACTTTGATCGCAACTAAAGCCGGCCGTGCTGGTCCTCGGTCTGGAAGATCCGGTCGACCTCGGCGACGAGGTCCTTCAAATGGAACGGCTTGGACAGCAATTTGGCTTCCGGCGCCGTCCGCCCGCCCTGCAGCGCGACCGCGGCAAAGCCGGTGATGAACATCACCCGGATCTCAGGATCGAGCGCCGACGCCTTCTGGGCCAGCTCGATGCCGTCCATCTCGGGCATGACGATGTCAGTCAGCAGCAGGTCGAAGCGCTCGGTCTCGAGCAGCGGCATGGCCTCGGTGCCGCAGCCAACGGCGGCGACTTCATAGCCGACGCGCTGCAGCGCCCGCTGCAAATATTCGCGCATCGACGTATCGTCTTCAGCCAGCAGGATTCTTGCCATCGCCCTCACCTTATGCGCGCATGATTTAACATTTTCCAGCCGCGATCCAGCCGTTTGAGCGTTGACCGGTGACCAATCGTCCTAGATTGAGACGCCGCCGTGATATTGCAGTGACACCGCTCCTCGCCCCGATCGTGCATCCGCCGCGTGGCCCGCTGCCGGTGCTGCTCTCGGTGCCGCACTCCGGACGCGACTATCCCGACTGGCTGGTGGCGATGGCCTCGGCCGGCCGCGGCTCCCTCGCGGCGCTCGAAGACCCCCTGGTCGACCGGCTGGTATGGCGCGCGGTCCAACGCGGAGCCGCGGCGGTCATCGCCCGGACGCCCCGCGCCGCGGTCGACTGCAACCGGGCGGAGGACGACATCGATCCGTCGGTGATCGCAGGCGGCAGCCGGACGCGGATCAGCGCGCGCGCGCGCGGCGGCCTCGGGATCGTCCCCGGCCGCACCCAGCATCACGGCTATCTGTGGCGCCGCTCGATCGGTTTTGGCCAGCTCGAGGAGCGTCTCGATCAAGCTCACCGGCCCTATCACCGCGAACTCGACCGCCAGCTCGATTTGCTGGTCGACCGCTTCGGCTGCGCGCTGCTGCTCGACTGCCATTCGATGCCGCCCCCGGCAAAAGGCGCGCCGCAGATCGTGTTCGGCGACTGCCACGGGCGCAGCGCCGCTCCCTGGCTCAGCGCCGCGGCGGTGCGGATCGCGCGCGACGCGGGCTTTGACGCCGGGCTCAACGACCCCTTTGCCGGCGGCCACATCACCGAGCGCCACGGAGCGCCGGCGCGCGGCGTCCACGCGCTCCAGGTCGAGGTCGACCGCTTGTGCTATCTCGATCCAGGCCTCGCCGCCGCCGGACCCGGCTTCGATCGCGTCGCCTCGCTGTTCGAAGCGCTCGCCGTCGGCCTCGGCGGCCTGCTGCTCGAGCGCCAGATCGCGACGGCCGCCGAATAGAAACCGCCGCCGAATTGAAACGGCCACCCCGTCCCGGGGGACGAAGTGGCCGAGTACTAGAACGTCGAGCAGGTCGTGCAGGGGGAACACGACGGCCCTGGTTCAGATTTAAGATAGGAAACCCGCCGGCCGGTTCAACTCGGCCGGTTCGGCTCGGTCGGTTCAACTCAGGCCGGCGCTCGATTCAGGCGTCGGCGGTCACTAGTTGCGGCACCGCGACCGGACCCTGGCCCTGCGCCACCTGGCGCGAGAACACTTCGCGGATCTGCGACAGCGAGAACAGGTGCGCATAAATCAGGGCGAGCATGCCGTTCTGGTTGATCTTCCTCAGTTCGTCGCCGCGCATTTCGCGAAGCTTCTCTTCGTCGACCATCTGGAAGCCGCGATAGACGAAGGGCTGCTCGGCCCCCTCGGGCTGGATCGCGACTTCGCCGTCCATGAGGAGGCCCGATTTCTTGAGCTCCTCCATGAACACCGCGGTACGCTGGCCGGCGGTCTCGAACTGCTCGCAGAACTCGAGGATCGCCTTGGTCGCCTCGCTCGGCTGGTCGCCGTCGAACAGCGGCTGCCCGTCGTCGAAATCGCCGATCGCGCCCGAGGTCGGATCGTAGCACAGCGACAGTTCGTCGGTGTCGGGCCGGAGGCGCGCCAGCAGGAACGGAAAGCGACGCATGTAGGCCGGCACGTACATCGTATCGTCGTGCAGCTTGCCGTCCTCGTTGAGGAACACGTTGATGCCCTCGTTCAAGCCCATCAGCACCAGCGGAACCGGGGATTCGCCGACCGAGAACACGATCGGATAGTGCCGCTGCAGCAGCGCGAATTCATCGACCGTCGCCGGGATCGCGTGGGTCACTCCGAAGACCGGCGCCTTTTCCATTGCGCGGATCTTCATGTTGCCATGTTGTCCGACGTTCAGCGGTTCGATCGCCGAATAGAATAACGGCAGGGTCTGGTTCGGCGCGGCAGTCGCCATTCGATCTGTCTCCTGGGATCCGGGGCTGGGGGCACGACGCGCCGCCATCCAGCCGGTAAGATTTGCGGGGGTGCCTCTATTCCCGCAAGCACCTTCTGGCAAGGCCGGCGAATTCCCCTCCCTCCTTAATTCATTGAACATTCAAGCCTTGGCTGCGAAGCCGCCGCACATCATGGTGTTTCCTTGACCGTAACGACCTTCCTGGCATTGCTGCCGCTGCTGCTCGGCCTGGCCGTGGCGCAAGGGGCCTCCCAGCCCGACGAGCCGCCGTCCGTGCGCCGGCTGGTGGTCGAGCAGGAGTGGATCCTGCGCGTGCCCGTGCGCCCGCAACGCTCGCCGCAGCGGTTGGAGTGGGTCGAGAGCAAGGGCCCCAAATGCGTCGCCGCAAGCGACATCCGCGGTGCCTTGCTGTCGGGCACCGACCATGTCGACTTCCTGATGCCCGACCACCAGCGGCTGCGCGCGACCCTCGACGACGAATGCCCGGCGCTCGATTTCTACGGCGGCTTCTATCTCAAGACCGAGGATCACCGGCTGTGCGCGCGGCGCGATTCGGTCCACTCCAGGATCGGCGGCAGCTGCCGCATCGAGCGCTTCCGCAAGCTTGCACCCAAGCTCAAGGACTGAGCTAAAGTTCGATGATCTCCCTGATCCGACTGGCGAAGATCTCCACGGCGGGGGCAGGTGTCCGCTTTCGGCCCCTAGCAGTCACTCGGCCTGCGTAACCGCTTTGTAATCCATTCGGATCATGGTTCGCACCTACTGTATGAAGAGAGGACGCGATTTGAACCGATCACAGGGAACTGTGTTGGTCCTGCTGTTGATTGCGGCAAGCGGCTGCAGCCGGCCCACTGAGACGCCTTCGTCCTCGGTGACGGTCAAGCTTGCGCCCGCTCGGGAACTGGCGCCTGCGCCGGGTTTCTCGTCCGCAATGGTCGCCACTTCTAGCCAGGCACGCGGTTAGCCGGCCGCTCAGGGACGACGTTGCGCGGGACGAATCGTCCGCTTTTCGCCCGAAGAAGGAACCACCGCGGCCCGGCTTTCCTTGACATTTTGGCTTACCCGGCGTTAGCCACCACGACAGTCGCGGCCGCTGAGCAAAAAGCGCTCGCCACCCCCTTTTTTTCCGGATTCTTGAATGTCTTTTGCCGATCTCGGCCTTTCCGACGAATTGCTGCGCGCGGTCGCCGACAGCGGCTATAGCGAACCGACCCCGATCCAGCGCGGCGTCATCCCCTCGGTGCTGATGGGCAAGGACCTGGTCGGCATTGCCCAGACCGGGACCGGCAAGACCGCCGGCTTCGTGCTGCCGATGATCGACATATTGGCTCAGGGCCGCAGCCGCGCCCGCATGCCGCGCTCGATGATCCTCGAGCCGACCCGCGAGCTCGCCGCCCAGGTCGCCGAGAATTTCGAGAAATACGGCAAGTATCACAAGCTCTCGATGGCGCTGCTGATCGGCGGCGTGCAGATGGGCGACCAGGTCAAAGCGCTCGAAAAGGGCGTCGACGTGCTGATCGCCACCCCCGGGCGGCTGATGGACCTGTTCGGCCGCGGCAAGATCATGCTCAACGGCTGCGAGCTGCTGGTGATCGACGAGGCCGACCGGATGCTCGATATGGGCTTCATCCCCGACATCGAGGAAATCTGCTCGAAGCTTCCGAAATCGCGCCAGACCCTGTTGTTCTCGGCGACCATGCCGCCGCCGATCCAGAAGCTCGCCGCCAAGTTCCTGAACGATCCCAAGCGCGTCGAGGCGACCCGCCCGGCGACCGCCAACGTCAACATCGAGCAGCGGCTGGTCCAGGTCCGGCCCGACAAGAAGAAGGACGCGCTGCGCGACATCCTACGCTCCGCCGAGTTCAAGAACGCGATCGTCTTCTCCAACCGCAAGACCACGGTGCGCGAGCTCGCCACCAGCCTCAAGCGCTCGGGGTTCGCGGTCGGCCAGATCCAGGGCGACATGGACCAGTCCGACCGCATCGCCGAGTTCGACCGCTTCAAGAACGACGAGATCAATATCCTCGTCGCCTCCGACGTCGCGGCGCGCGGCCTCGACGTCAAAGGCGTCAGCCACGTGATCAATTACGACGTGCCGTGGCAGCCCGACGATTACATCCACCGGATCGGCCGCACCGGACGTGCCGGCATGAAGGGCATCGCCATCACGCTCGCCACTCCGGCGGACGCCGAGCAGGTAGCGGCGATCGAGAAACTGACCGGGTTCAAGATCACGCGCAGCGGGGCCGAGCCAGCCGCCGCCCCGGAAGCCCGCGAGCCGCGCGAGGCAAGGCCCCCGCGCGACAGCCGCAAGCCCAGAGAGGCCCGAGAAAGCCGCGAAAGCCGGGATTCCCGCCCCCCGCGCCGCGAGCGCCCCGCCAAAGCGGCCGAAAAGGCGCCGCCGCCTCCCAAAGCCAAGGAAGAGCGCAAGCCCCGTCCGCCCCGCCGCGAGCCCCAGCCGCAAGCCGAGGAGAGCGACGAAGGCTGGAACGGCCCGATGCCGGCCTTCCTCTCCTTCCGCGCCGACTAGCCGATACGCGGACCTTCAGGGTGGAACAGTCCGATGTCCTCATTCCTGTCCGTGAGCTCGGGCTGGTTACACGCCTGACACTGGAAAGCGGTCGCAACGGTTCCTAGCTCGGTCCTGGCTGGAGAATCAAAGGACCTGCAATGACCGACAACACCGACTATGTTCCCCCCAGGATATGGACCTGGGACCAGCCCAGCGGCGGCAAGTTCGCCAACATCAACCTTCCCACCGCCGGACCCACGCACGACCAGGCACTGCCGGTCGGCAAGCACCCGTTCCAGCTTTATTCTCTCGCCACGCCCAACGGTCAGAAAGTCGCGATTCTGTTCGAGGAATTGCTCGAAAAGGGTCGCAACCAGGCCGAATATGACGCCTGGCCCATCCGCATCGGCGACGGCGACCAATTCTCCAGCGGCTTCGTCGCGGTAAATCCCAATTCGAAGATTCCGGCGCTGCTCGACCGCAGCGGCCCGGAACCGGTGCGCCTGTTCGAATCCGGCGCTATCCTCCTTCACCTCGCCGAAAAGTTCGGTGAGTTCCTGCCCGCCTCCGGACCGGAGCGCGCCGAAACGCTGTCGTGGCTGTTCTGGCAGGTGGGCAGTGCGCCTTTTCTGGGCGGAGGCTTCGGCCATTTCTTTGCTTATGCGCCGGCCAAGTTCCAATATGCGATCAACCGCTACGCGATGGAGGCCAAGCGCCAGCTCGATGTCCTCAACCGCCGGCTCGCGGAAAGCGAATATGTCGCCGGGCCGAATTACACCATCGCCGACATTGCGATCTGGCCCTGGTTCGGGCAGCTCGCGCTGGGCAAGGTTTACGATGGCGCCGACCTGTTCCTCGCCATTCACGAATATCGGCATGTGATGCGCTGGGCAAAGCAGATTGCCGAACGCCCCGCGGTGAAACGCGGGCGCATCGTCAACAAGCTCACTGGCGACGAAAGCCAGCAACTGCATGAGCGCCATGATGCGAGCGATTTCGATCTCCGGACCGAAGACAAGATCGAGGGTTTGGCCGCGGATGAATCGACAGCCGTAAAGGACGACGCGATTTAATCTGGACGCCGGTAGGCCTGCAGGAATTCGCTTGCGAACGCCTGCAGCCGCCGCGCGGCGATCGCGTCGCGCAGGCCCTGCATCAGCCGCTGGTAGAACCACAAATTATGCTCGGTCATCAGCATCGCGCCGAGGATTTCGCCCGACTTAACCAGATGGTGGACGTACGCCCGCTCGAACCGGCCGCAGGTCGGGCATGAGCAGCCGGGCTCGATCGGCTCCTGGTCCTCGGCGAAGCGCGCGTTGCGCAGGTTCAATGGCCCGTCGGCGGTGAATGCCTGGCCGGTCCGCCCCGACCGCGTCGGCAGCACGCAATCGAACATGTCGACACCGCGGCGGACCGCTTCGACCAAATCGTCGGGTTTGCCGACCCCCATCAAATAGCGCGGCGCGTCGGCCGGCAGCAGGTCGACCGCGAAGTCGAGCACGCGGCACATCTCGGCCTGACCCTCGCCGACCGCCAGCCCGCCGATCGCATAGCCGTCGAATCCTATTTCCCTCAGCGCCTCGGATGAGCGGCGTCGCAGCCCCTCGAACATCGACCCCTGTTGGATTCCGAACAGCGCCGCCTTCTTGCCATGCACGCCCACCTCATCGAATGCGTCGCGCGACCTTTTGGCCCAGCGCATCGACCGCTCCATCGAGGCTTGCGCCTGCGTCTCGCTCGCCGGGAATGCGGTGCATTCATCGAACGCCATGACGATGTCGGCACCCAACAGCCGCTGCACTTCGATCGACCGCTCGGGCGTCAGCATGTGCGCCGAACCATCGAGATGGCTCTTGAAGCTCACCCCCTCCTCGGTGACCTTGGTCAGCTCGGCCAAGCTCATCACCTGGTAGCCGCCGCTGTCGGTCAGGATCGGGCCGTCCCAGCCCATGAACCGGTGCAGCCCGCCGAGCCGGGCGATCCGCTCCGCCCCCGGCCGCAGCATCAGATGATAGGTGTTGCCAAGAATGATGTCGGCACCCGACGCGCGCACGTCGTCGGGCTTCATCGCCTTGACCGTAGCGGCGGTCCCGACCGGCATGAATGCCGGCGTGCGGATCTCGCCCCGCTCCATCGCGATCGTCCCGGTCCGCGCCGCGCCGTCACTCGCGGCGATCGAGAAGGCAAAGCGAGGCATCCCGCCCGCCCCTAACCATTCGTGTCGCGCGAAGTCGAGACGCGGGCCCGAATCCGGGTCGTCAGGCTTCCTGCGAGACGAACCCGACCCGGAAGCAGGCGCCGCGGCCATCCGGGTTGGGCAGGACTTCCAGAGATCCGCCTAATTGCTTGGCGAGCAGGCTGACGACCTTCATGCCAAGGCCCGTCGAGGTGGCCGGGTCGATGTCGGCGGCAACCCCCCGGCCCTGGTCGCAGACGCTCAATTCGCTGCGGCCGCCGGCGACCCTGTAGATGACGTCAACCTTGCCCGATCCGTGCTTGGCGGCGTTGGTCACCAGCTCGTTGGTCAACAGGCCGATCGGCTGGATCAGTTCGGTCGGCACCATCCCCTCGTCGCCGCTGACCTCGACCGCGACTCCGCAGATGTCGGCAAGGTCGGCGCACAGGCGCGTCAAGAAGGTGAGGCACGATACCTCGTCGGTCTCGTTCGAGTAGAAATTGCGATGGACCCGGGCGACGGCGACAACGCGCGTCGCGGCTTCGGTCAGTTGCGACGACGCATTGCCGCCGCTGGCCGAGCGGCTCTGCATGGTTAGCAATCCCGAGACGAATTGCAGGCTATTCATGATCCGGTGGTCGATCTCGCGCGCCATCAGCTCGGCCCGGGCGATCGCCCGGCGCGCGGCGAGGCGCAGCTCGAGCTGGTCGACGACCAGCGACGCGAGGTCCTTGAGATCGTCGATCTGGCCCTGATCAACCGGGCGCGGTTCCTTGTCGATGACGCACAGGGTGCCGAGATTGTAGCCGTCCGAGGTCCGTAACGGGACCCCGGCGTAGAAGCGCAGCCCGAAGTCGCCGGCGACCAGCGGATTGGCGAGCGAGCGCGGATCCGTGCTGGCATCGACCAACACGTGCGCGTCAGACGACAGGATCGCCGAGGCGCACAAGCCGGGATCGCGGCCGATTTCGTCAACCTCGAGGCCGTGGTGCGACTTGAACCAGATGCGGTCGTGATCGACAATGCTGATGATCGAGATTGGCGCGTCGAAGCGGCGCGCGGCCATCGCCGTCACCCGGTCGAAGGTCCCGTCGGGCGGCGTGTCGAGGATCTCGTAGCGCTGCACGGCGGCCATGCGCTCGGTTTCATTGTCGGGGATGATCCCCGCTTCTACATTCATGGGTATGCCCCTCGGAGGCTGCGAAATGACGACGAATCAGGCGTTTAGCCTACGCTTGTCCACCCGGTAGCCACTTTCCGCGCCCGAATGAAGCGCCAACCGCACGCGTCTAGGGGATCAGCACGCTCGCGTCGCCGTACGAGTAGAAACAATACCCCTCTTCGACCGCATGGGCGTAGGTCGCCTTCATGACCTCAAGACCCATCAGTGCGGCGAACAGCATGAACAGAGACAGATACACAGAACCAAAAACGTATAAGGCGCAGCTGCTTAGGCAGCTGTAGCGCACCCGGAAAAAGCGACCACCCATCAACTTCCCACCTTCATCAGCGTCGTACTTTGGTGTGATTTCCGGCCCAAAACGCTTTTGCCCATTGGCCGGATCATAGAGTCACCCATCAGCCACCCAACGGCGGCGCGACCCATGTCCAATCTTTGGTGATGCGGTCGGACTCTCTTTATGTCCGGTTTCGACCCATTGCGGACATTAGCATTTGGGTTAGGCTGCTGCCATGAAGCTTAGATCGGCCCGCTCCGTCCAGCAGTTGCGATTGTGGGTCTATTGTGTGCTGCTGGTGCTAGTGATGGTCCGCATCTGGAGCGGCAGGAGTGGCTTCCCCGAGTTTCTAATATTCTGCGTAGTTGGGGCATTGTTTTACATGGAGATTTGCCCCGTTTGCGGGCGACTATGCTGGTGGGAGCTCAGTGCCTTGCGGAAGTGGCCTAATGCGTTGTGGATTGGCGCTGAGTGCAGACGAATTCCTACCGAGATGGACTCCTGTTCGACTGACCTTCAGGGGCGCTAACGCGCGTCGCTCCTTAATGTCCGCTTTCCACCCAATCCTGCCGCGGCCGGCTTCGACCCATTGCGGACATTAGGGGCGGCGTTTGCTCCGTCGACTGGCTCTATATTCACGCGGCAAGATGCGGTCGTGCCAACGCGCTCTTGGTTCGTCGGCTGGGCGTGAGGCACGGGCCATCCACTTCGCTGCGCGGCGGATGGCCAGCACCACCATGATTAGGCTGCCGCACCCCGCGATCACCCAGCCAAGAAAGGCGTCGGGGAAGCCGAGCAGCACGCTTCCTGCCAAGTAGAGGAGTATTGGAGACCAGACGATGAGGGCGAAAACGCCACCGAGGCTCGGGTCGGTGAGTAGTTTGTCGAGCGCCCGGGTGTATTGCCGCCGCCAACTCCAGTTTCGCCGGACGGGCAACCGTTGGCGAGTGAGGAGCCAGTAGGCTGGCCACAGTGCGGCAATCACAACCGCGACAATGATCAATAGCCGCATGAGCGTTGATTGGCCCTCGACAGGCGGCGGCGCAAGGCACTTACGGGCGACAGCGCAAAGGTCCGCCTTCCACCCAATCCGGTCATGTCCGCTTTCGACCCATTGCGGACATTCGCGGCTGAAAAAGCGCACCGCCGAAGCTGCCCCTCTGCTAACGGCCCATTGCGGACATTCGGGCCGCCTGACATACCCCTGTGGTGACAACCTCGCCCCTGCGTCTGATAGCCGCTCTTGGTGTGCTTGGATTCGCGTTTCTGGCGGGTCTACTCGTGGGTAAATTCCCACTCGCTTCGAGTTCAAATAATAAGGAAAGGGCAAGCCTACCAAGCGGGTCTCAAGCGGGTGCCCACTTTGACTCAGAAATAGTCGGCCTCGAGCCACAAATTCAGGATGCCATGCATCGCTGGTCCCTGAAGTCACACGAACCTGAAAAGAGTGTTCGCGAGAGTTACCGGCCCCGCACGATGTTTATACCGACGCGGAATCAGGGGCAGGGAATGCTGTGCATTGAACTTCGTCTCAGGCCGGGGGACTTGGGCGGCTCGCCTGTCTACTGCTACCAAGCTGACTTCTCCAAGCCTGATGAGACGATGAAGCTCGTGGCCGAATACAGCGACGTGGAGTAAGCGTCCGCTTTCCACCCAAAGCGGACATTACGAGTCCAGCGATCAGACTGGAGATTCCTGTCCACCATTTTTTCAAGATTTACCGCCGTCGCCCGCGCACCTTCCGTGGCGGCAACAGGAAGCGCAGGGGAATCTCGACCCTCGACGCCCAGCTGATTTCGTTGTGGGCCTGGCCGGGGAAGCTGCGGGTTAGCCAGTTGACGCCCTGGCGATAGCCGCGCCGCGCGACCACGCGATCGATCCGCGCCTGGTAGCGGGCGTATTGGGCGTTGAGCGTTTCGCTGCCGTGGTCGAAGTACAGGCGGTGGGTGGCGGGCGACGGCAGGGCCGGCGCGAGGTAACGCTCGAAGGCCGACGAGACGGTCTCGAAATCCGCGTCGCTCAATGATTTCCCTGCGGCCGGAATCATCAGCGGCCAGTGCGACGAGAGCATGCCCGCAGCCCCGAACACCTCGGGATATTCGTCGATCGCATAGAGCGAGACGAGCGCGCCCATCGACGAGCCCATGATGACGGTGTCGGCGCGGCCGGTGCGGACATTGTATCGGCGGTCGATCAGCGGCTTCAGTTCGCGGACGATGAACTTCAGATAGCCGTCGGACAGCGGATCGCCGCCGTACAGCCCGCGGACGCGGTCCATGTCGGCCGGCGGCAAGCAGGTGAAGGCCTTCGACGGGACATATTCGCGCAGGCGCTTGGGCGTGTTCCAGATCGCGACGACGATCGTCGGGCGGACCTTGTTTTCGCGGATCAGCCGGTCGAGATGCTCATCGACCTCCCATTCTATGCCGTAGCCGGCGTCCGCCTTGTCGAACAGATTCTGGCCGTCGTGCATGTAGAGCACGGAATATCGTGGCCCGTGCGGCCGGTAGCCCGAAGGCAGCCACACTGTGACCTTGCGCGGGTCGGTGTAACGCGATTGCAGCACGCCGAGATCGTCGAGCCGGCCGGCCGAAACGCCCGCCGCCGCGGGAGCGGTCGCGATCAGCACGCCGAACAAGAATGCCAGCCAGCGCAGGATCATGCGGCGGCCTCGAGTATGCCGAGCGCTTCGAGATGGGGCGGGAAGGCGCGCGCGGCTTCGGCGACGAAGCGGTCGATTGCGGCCATGTCGACCAGGACGATGTCGGGGCCGGGCGGCTGGAGCCGCGAGGCATCGGGAAAATTGCCGTAGCCGGCGAGCATGCAGTGCCACGACACTTCATTATAATAACCCGCGATGTCCTGCCCGAGGATCTCGCGGTCGAGCTCGGCGCCGGTGAACCAGGCGGTGATGACGCCCTTGAGGCTCTCGGACAGGTCGGTCATCGCGCCCGCGTCACGCCAATAGTCGGTGTCGCGCCGGAGCGCGGTTCGATAGTGGCAGACGAGATAGTCGCGGATGCCTTCGTAGCGGCGCGCGATGGCGGCGTTGAAGCGGTCGCGATCAGCATCGGAGTCGATCTCCGCGATGAAGCCTTCGACGGTGGTCAGGACGATGTGCAGCGCGGTCGCCTCGAGCGGCTCGAGGAAACCCTGCGATAGCCCGATCGCGAGGCAGTTGCGGACCCAGCTGTTTTCGACCCGGCCGACCCGCATCTCGAGGTGGCGGAGTTCGGCGTCGTCGGCCAGCCCGAGGTGCGCGCGAAGCTCGGCGGCGGCGGCGTCGCGGTCGATGTAGCGCGACGAATAGACGTAGCCGTTGCCGATGCGGTTGGTGAGCGGGATGTGCCACATCCAGCCGGCGGACTTGGCGGTCGCCAGCGTGCACGAGCCCGGGCCTTGGGGTGGCAGCGGCGTCGGAGCGACGACCGCGCGGTCGTTGAACAGATTGTAGCCAAAGGAATGGCGCGGTTCGCGCAGCGCCTGCTCGACGATGAGCGCCCGAAAGCCGCTCGCATCGACGAACAGATCGGCTTCGAAGCGGCGCCCGTCCTCGGCCTGGAGCGCAACCACGTCGCCGTCCTCGCCGAGCTCGACCTCGACGATCCTGGCATCGACATGCTCGACGCCGCGCCCCGTCGCGACTTCCTTGAGATAGCGGCCGAGCAGCACGGCGTCGAAATGATAGCCGTAGCTCGCCGCGAACGGGGCTCCGGGTTCGGCAATGGGCGCCCGGCGCTGGTGGGCGATCGCGGTGCCGAGGAAGAAGCGATCGGGATGCGCCCAGACGTCGCGCCCGGTGCGGCGCGCCTGCGTGTTGTAGAAAAACTTGCCGGCGGTCTGCGGGTCGGACGCTGCCGGGAACGGGTGGAAATAGCGGTCGAAGCCGGGCCGGTCGGACCAGCCGACGAACTCGATGCCGGCCTTGTAGGTCGCGTTGCAACGCGGCATCCATTGCTGCTCGGATAGGCCGAGCGTTTCGAAGAAGGCCTTGAGCTGGGGAGTCGAGCCCTCACCCACGCCGATGATCCCGATCTCGCTGGATTCAATCAGCGCGACGCGCGTTCCGAGCGGTCCCCAATGGTGCTGGAACAGGCTGGCGGCCATCCAGCCGGCGGTGCCGCCACCGAGGACCAGGATCGTGGACGGGCGGCGGCCTGTATTCACCGCTTCCCCATCACCGCTTGCCGAGCGCCACGAACCGCACCGCCGCGCCGCCTCCAGGCGCGATTCTCAGCGCGAGCCGGTCGCCGCTGGTGACGGTGCGCTGCTCGATGGCGATGTCGCGCGGATTGGCGCGATAATCGGCGCGGTCGCCGTCGCGGTAGATCTCGGCGCGATAGCGGCGGCCGGGAGCAAGGAAGCTCAAGGCGACGTCGATCCGCCGCTCGAGCTCGTCACCGACCGCTCCGACGTACCAATTGGCCGAGTGACGGTCCTTGCGGGCGATCACCGCGAAATCGCCGACCTCGCCGGCCAGGACCTGGGTGTCGTCCCAATCGGTGGGCACGTCCTTGATGAACTGGAACGGCCTCGGGTTGGCCTCGTAATTCTCCGGCAGGTCGGCGGCCATCTGGATCGGCGAGTAGATCACAACATAGAGCGCGAGCTGCTTGGCCAGCGTCGACAGAATCGGGGTATTGCCGCGGCCCATCAGGCTGAGGATTCCCGGCGTGAAATCCATCGGCCCGCCGAGCATCCGTGTGAACACCAGATTGGCTTCGTGCTCGGGCGGGTTCTTGGGCTCGCCCCAGGCGTTATATTCCATGCCCCGCTGGCCTTCGCGCGAAACCCAGTTGGGATAGGTGCGGCGGAGGCCGGTGTCCTTGATCGGTTCGTGCGGGTCGATCGATATGTGGCGCCTGGCGGCCTCGGTGACGACCTTGAGATGATGCCGCGCCATCACCTGGCCTTCGTGCCATTCGAAGCGGATCGTCCCGTCGGGGGCGAGCGCTTGGACGCCGCCGGCGTCGGCCACATAACCGGTCTTGACGGTGTCGATGCCGAGCGAGCGGTCGAGATCGAGCGCGGCATCCAGTTGTGCCTCGTAATGGGCGATATTGGCCGACGTCTCATGATGGCCGATCAGGTGGACGCCCTTCTTGAGCCCGTAGGCGGCGACGCCGCGGATATCGAAGTCGGGGTAAGCGTCGGTGAAGCTGAAGGTGTCGCCGGTCGCGAACCAGTCGCCGTCCCAGCCCTTGTTCCAGCCCTCGACCAACAGCCCGGTGAAGCCGTTCTTCGCCGCGAAATCGACCATGCGCTTGGCGTAAGCGGTCGTGGCACCGTGTTTGGGCCCGGAATTCCAGCTCTGCGTATCTAGATGCATCCCCCACCAGATGCCGACATATTTGCGCGGGACGACCCAGCTGACGTCGCCCAGCACGTTGGGCTCGTTCAGATTGAGGATTAGCGCGTTGGCCGCATAGAGGCTGGGCGCGTCAGGCGTGACCAGGATCACGCGCCACGGGGTCGCGAACGGGGTGGTCCGGACCACTTTCGCACCGGACGAGGACGGTGTCAGCACCGCTTTCAGCAAGCCGCCCTCGACCCGCGCCACGTTCATCCCCGAATAGTCGACCAGCGCCGCCTCGTGGATCGCGATGTGGGTGCCGTCCGCGGTGCGCATGGTGAGCGGCGTCTGGGCGGTGGCGATGCCGTCGATCGGCGTGCGGTTGTAGAGGTATTCCTCGCGGTTGGACTCGAACGCCGGTGCCCACCACGCCTCGCCCGGCTCGACGATCCGGAACTGGGTCAGTTCCTCGGTGATGTTGGCGGTCTGGAGGTTGGGCTGACTGGGCAATTCGTAACGGAAACCGATGCCGTCGTCGTAGAGCCGGAAGACCAGGGTCATACGGCGCTTGAGCTTGTCCCTTTCCTCGAGCCCGACGGCGAGCTCGTTGTAGCGGTCGCGAATCCACCGCCATTCGCCCCACGGTTGCTCCCACCTCTGGTCGAAGCTGCGGCGGGTTTGGCCGGTCAGCCGAAAATTGCGCAGCATCTGCGGGGCGTCGGCGAACAGGAAGCCGACATGGCTTTCGCCGATCACCGGCTTGCCGAGCCGGCTGACGGCATAGCCGACGCGGCCTTCGCCGTTGATCGTGATGTCGACCGTCAGCGTGCCCCCGGGCGAAGTGGCGCTGGCGACCTTGTCCGGCGGGCCGGCGGTAGCGGGCACGGCCAGCATCAGCGCCGACAAAGCGGCGAGCAAGCGGATGATCATCAGCTGACGTCCTCGATGATTGCGCAATAGGCGCCGATGGCGTCGGACGAAACTTCGCCCGATGAGGCCAAGGCAGAACCGGAAGCCGCGAACGGCGCATGCTCACCCGACAGGTTGAAGGTGCACAGCAGCCGCTGGCCGTGATGCTCGCGCTCGAACCGCAGCAACTGCTCGCCGGCCTCGATCACAGTCATCGATCCCCAGCGCAGCGCCGGGGAGCTCGCCCTGAGCGCGAGGCAGCGGCGCGTGAAGGCCAGCATCGAATCCTGGTCGCCATCCTGGCGGTCGACGCTAAGCGGGCGGTGCTCCTCGCCGGCCGGTAGCCACGGCTCACCGGTCGTAAAACCAAGGTTGGGCGCGTCGCTCAACCACGGCATCGGCGTGCGGACTCCGTCGCGGTTGAGGGTCTGCGGCCAATTGGCGATCGCCTCGGGATCCTGCAACCGCTCGAACGGCACTTCGACCTGCGGCAGTCCGAGTTCTTCCCCCTGGAACAGGATGATCGAGCCGCGCATCGCGGACAGCAGCAGCATCTTGGTGCGCGCGAAGCGGTCGGCGTGCGCGGGCGGCGCCCAGCGCGACAGCGCGCGCGGCGCATCGTGGTTCTCGAACGCCCAGCTCGGCCAGCCAACGCCGGGCTGGTCGGGCCAGTCCCGCGCAACCCGGGCGACCAGCTCGGGCGTCAGCCGGGCGGCATAGAGAAAGTCGAAGCCGTAGGCGCTGTGCAGCCTCGATTCGCCCTGGGTGAAGGCGTGCATCTCGGCGATCGCGCGGTCGCCGCCGACCTCGGCCAGAGTGAAGCGGTCGCCGTAGCCGTCGATCACCCGCCGCAGCCGCTCGAGGAAGCCGGCGATATCAGGGTGCGACTGGTTATGGAGATGCTCCTGGAAATCGAACGGCCGAGTCCGCTTTCCGCCCGGCGCGGCGGGGGGATTGTCGCGCAATTCAGGATCGTGCATCGCGAAGTTGATCGCGTCGATGCGGAAGCCGTCGACGCCGCGATCGAGCCAGAAGCGGGCGACCGCCAGCAGCGCGTCCTGCACCGCCGGGTTGTGGACGTTGAGGTCGGGCTGCTCGGGCAGAAAATTGTGCAGGTAATATTGGCCGCGGCGCGCGTCCCAGGTCCACGCCGCGCCGCCGAACACCGACTGCCAATTGTTGGGCGGCGAGCCGTCGAGCCTGGCGTCGGCCCAGACGTACCAGTCGGCCCGCGGATTGTCGCGGCTCAAGCGGCTCTCCTGGAACCACGGATGCTGGTCGGAGCTGTGCGAATAGACCTGGTCGATGATCAGCCTGAGCCCGAGCGCGTGGACTCGTTCGACCAGCGCATCGAAGTCGGCGATCGTGCCGAACACCGGGTCGACCCCGCAATAGTCGGCGACGTCGTAACCGAAGTCGCGCATCGGCGATGTGAAGAACGGCGACAGCCAGACCGCATCGACGCCGAGGCTTGCGACATAGTCGAGATGCGCGGTGACGCCGGGCAGGTCGCCGATGCCGTTGCTGTCGCTGTCGGCGAAGCTGCGCGGATAGATCTGGTAGACCGCGGCGCCGCGCCACCACGGCGCCAGCTTGGCGGCGCGGGCCGGGTTGAGATCGTCAGCGAGCATCGCAGATCGCATAGCCGAGCGGCGGCAAAGAGATGCGAACGCTGCCGGGTGCCGAGGCGCTCACAGGGCAAGCGCCGGCGAGCGCCGTGAAGCGGTCGGAGGTGACATCGACGACGACATTCTGCTCGACCGGCGAAGTCGAGGTGTTGAACAAAAGCAGCATCTCGCGCCCGTCGTCCGGATCGAACCGCGACAGCGCGAACAGGCCCGGCTTTTCGGCCGCAAAGCGCACCTGCTGCCGGCCGCGGGTCAATGCGGTATGGCTGGTGCGGATTCGCGCGAGCTGCGCGATCTCGCGGTAGATCGGATGGTCGGGATTGAAGTTCGCCTGCGCGGTGGTGGAGCTGGTGCCGACCAGCCAATCGTCGTTGTAGCTGGCGACCCGGCTGGCAAACATGTCCTGCCGCGCGTCCTGGTCGCCGCCGTGGCCGGCAAAGCCCTGCTCGTCGCCGGAATAGATTGTCGGAACGCCGCGCAGGGTGAGCAGCATGGCATGCGCGAGCAAGTCGCGCTTGAGGATTTCGTCCCTGGTGGCCGTCTTGTGGAAATCGCGAATGAACATTCCGATGCGCCCGGCATCGTGGTTGCCGAGGAAGGTCGGGAGCTGAAGCGCGGCGGCGGCGCCACCTTCGTACAGCGGGTCGGCGCGGAACAATGTGACGAGCTCGTCGGTGCCCTTGCCGTCCGCGACAACGTCGATCACTGCGCGGGCGAACGGAAAGTCGAGCACCGCCGGCAGCTTGTCGACCCGCGTGTTCACGGCGGTGTGTGCGGGGTCCATCTCGGACGTCGCAACTTCCCCGAAGATGTGGAAGTTCGGAATGCCGCGGGCCCGCGCTTTGGCCAGCATCGCCGGCACGAACTGCTGCCAGAACTCCGGATTGACGTGCTGCGCGGTATCGATGCGGAAGCCGTCGACCCCGAAGCGGTCGATCCACGAGCCGTAGATGTCGATCATCCCCTGGACGACGCGCGGATGCTCGGTGAACAAGTCGTCGAGGCCGACGAAATCGCCCTGCTGGCTCGACTCGCCGCGGAACGTCGAATCGCCGCGGTTGTGATAATAGATCGGGTCGTTGAGCCAGGCCGGCGATTTGATCCGCTGCTCGGCGGGCGGAATGCGTACCGTATAGGCGTAATTTGGATCGGTCAGGTGCGCGAAATTGGCCGCACTGCGGTCGCCGCCGCCGGAAAATCCGGGATTGATCGGCGCGCCCCCGATCCCGCTGCGGCGCTGGTAGGGATAATCGGCGATGCTTCGATACGGGCAGTCGTTGCGCCCGGCGCACTCGGCGAACTGGATCACGTCGGCGGTGTGGTTGGCGATGATGTCCATGTAGACCTTCATCCCCCGCGCGTGAGCGGCGTCGACGAAAGCCTTGAAGTCGGCGTTGGTGCCGAGGTGCGGATCGACCGCCATGAAATCGGTGATCCAATAGCCGTGGTAGCCGGCGCTCTCTTGGCCCGGGAGGCCCTGCACCGGCTTGTTCTTAAACACCGGCGACAGCCAGATCGCGGTCGCCCCGAGGCCCTGGATGTAATCGAGCCGCTTGATCAGCCCCTTGAGGTCGCCGCCGTGATAGAAGCCCTTGCCGGTCGGGTCGAAGCCGGTCGCCAGGCGGTCGCCCGATAGCCCGCCGCGGTCGTTGCGAACGTCGCCGTTCTCAAACCGGTCGGGCAGCAGGAAATAGATCACTTCGTCCTGCGGCAAGCGGGCGCGGTAATCGGCGGCCGGCAAGCTGGCCGATGCCAGAGCGAGGGCGGCGAGCGCGATCACGCGCTCATCCTCGGCGCGCGGGCCGGTCGTGCAACCATCGAGTCGACGAACTGGGCGTGCGTCGGCAACGCTTCGGCCGCGCGGCGATAGCTGTCGGCGAGCTTCGAAAGATATTCCGCCAGCTCATCGGGCGGAATGGCGGCCGTCAACGGCGAGAATGAGCGCGGCTCGAGGCCCTGGCCGATCATCACTTGGCCCCAGCCCTCCTCGGTGAACAGCTCGTCGCCTTCGCGGACAAGGATTCCGGCTTCCTCGAACAGCGCGATCCTGGCCGCAAGCGAATCCGGGATCGGCATCGCGCGGCACTGGTCCCAGAAGGGTTCACCGACGCGACGGTTGGCCTTGTAATGGAGCGTGAGGAAGTCCCGGATGTGCTCCCATTCGGTCGCGGTCAAGCGATTGAACGTGTCGCGCGCCGCGGGGCCTGGAGAACCCACAGGGAGAAAGGTGAGCAGCCGCGCGATGGACGTCTGGATAAGGTGGATGCTGGTCGACTCGAGTGGCTCCATGAAGCCGGCGGCAAGCCCGAGCGCCACCACATTGTGCGACCAGACCTGAGCGCGCTGTCCGGCGGTGAAGCGCAGTGGACGCGGATCGTCGAGCGGCTCGCCGTCGAGGTTGGCGAGCAGGATCGACGCCGCCTCGTCGTCCGAGACGAAGCTGCTGCAGTAGACGTGGCCATTGCCGGTGCGGTGCTGGAGCGGGATGCGCCACTGCCAGCCCGCCTTGCGCGCGATCGACTGGGTATAGGGCCTGAACGCATCGCTGCGCTCGCACGGAACCGCGAACGCGCGATCGCACGGCAAATAGTTTGACCAGTCGCGGAATTCGACGCCGAGCGTCTGGCCCAAAAGCAACGAACGGAACCCTGTGCAATCAAGGAAAAAGCTGCCTTCGATTCTGCGCCCGGCGTCGAGCACGAGAGCGGCGACATCGCCGCTTTCCCCGTCACGCTCGACGTCCTCGATCTTGCCCTCGATGCGAACAACCCCGCGTTGTTCGGCGTAACGGCGCAAGAAAGCGGCAAACAGCGATGCGTCGAAATGATAGGCGTGAACCAGTCCCAGGCGCGGCTCCTGCCGGCCTTCGGGGATCGCCATGCGCCCCATGCGCGCCGCGACTTCGTTGAAATAATAATGGCCGAATTCTTCCGCGACGCCGTCGGCTCGTCCGCGCAGCCACAGTTGGCGGAACGGAATGATTCCAGCAGCGCGGCCGACGATCCCGAATGCATGCATGTAGCGGTGGCCGGGCTCGAGCCACCCGTCGAATTCGATCCCGAGCTTGTACGTCGCCTTGGTCTCGCGAACGATATCGGCTTCATCGAAACCGAGGCCGCCGACGAACAGATGGATCTGCGGAATGGTCGCCTCGCCGACTCCGACCGTGCCGATAGCCTCGGATTCAACCAATGTGATACGCGCGTCCGCACCGGCGAAGCGGGCCAGCGTCGCAGCCGCCATCCAGCCTGCAGTCCCGCCACCGGCAATGACAATGTTAAGGGGCGAGGCTTGGTCCATCGAAGAAGAATTGCGGAAGCCCGGCGGCGGTGCAACACCGCCGGGGCCGCTCAACCGCGTTCGGGTTCCGGCGCGGGCGGTGGCGGCGGAGGCGGCGGCAGCGGACATGCATCCGTCGCCAGGATCACCGATCCATCCATGCAGGTCTGCGTCGCCGGTGGAGGCGGCGGAGGCGGCGGCGGAGCAGGCGGAAGCAGCTCGGGAGGCGGAGCTTCCGCACCGAACTTGTACGTGAAGCCCGCGAGGAAGCGGCGACCGTACGTCTGGTACTTGAGATACTCGTAGGGGATCGATGGATCGGCGACCGTGGCCGAACGCTCGTCCGTGAGGTTCTGCCCCTGCAGGTAGAGGGACAGGCCGTGCATCGCCGACCCCTCGGGGAAATCATAGCCGACCTGGGCGTCGAAGATCGTTTCCGCGAGCGCCGTCTGGCGCTCGAGCCCGCCGCTGTAGAGCGCGAAGTCGCCCTGGTAGCTGGAACGGTAGCGCATGCTGCCGCGCAGGTTGAAGCCGTGGCTTTCGTAGAAAGCCGTCAGGCTCGCGACCCATTTCGAATAGCCCGGGATCGTGGAGTCATTGCCGTTGAAATCCTTGACCTTGGTCTTGGTGTAGCCAAGGCCGCCGGTGAGTCCAAAGCCGCCTAGCGCCGGCGAGAACAGGTCGAACGGCAGAGTGCCGGCGAGTTCGGCGCCGTAGATGTAGCCGCCCTTTGTATTGACCTGGCCATAGAGGATGCCCTGGGTGCTGACCGGCGGAAGGTTGGTCGGCGGTGGGTAGCCACTGTAGTCGAACGCGGTAAATCCGTTCGCGATGTAGCGGTCCATATGCTTGTAGAAGGTCTGCAGCGCGATATAGCCCTTCGACCCGAAATATTTCTCGAAGTTGAGGTCGACACCGGTCGCGGCATAGGGCTTGAGCAAGGGGTTGCCGCCATTGCCGTTGATAATTCCGCCGAGCGACAAGTCCGTGAAATAGTTGAAGTTGTTGGCCATGTCCGGCATCCGCGGCCGGATGTGCTGCTTCGACGCGGCGAAACGGATGACGAAGTCATTCGGCATCCGAAACGATAGGTTCAGGCTCGGCAGGATTTCCCAGTATTTCCGGCCCTTGGTGCTCTGGATGAGGTCGGGCACGCCGCTGGCGCCGACCAGGCCAGTGGAGCTTTGGTCGGTATGCACGGCCTGCACACCGACGTTGCCCGTGAGCTCCGTGCTCCCGAGCTGGGTGTTGATGATGCCCATGATGTAGGGCGTCCAAATCTTCTCGACGACCTTATAGGCCTTTTGATCGCCCCACGGCGCCGCGACGACATCGAGGATACCAGCCCCGACCAGCTTGCGCGGGTCATAGGTCAGGATTGGGCCAAAGCCACGGTCAAGGTTGACCGGATCAAGCAGCAGGTCAGAAGGAATCGCAATCTCGTCGACCCCGCCATGCGGGACCAGATACGCTTCTTCGGCTCTCAGCCGCTTCGACCGGTCCATGTAGTTCACGCCGAGCTTCACCGAGCTGATGAATGACCCCAGCTCGCGCTCGATCTCGGCATGGACCTGCTTCAAATCGTCGCGGGTCCTGCGAAGGTTGTCGTAGCCGGCCTGGTTGATCGGTCCGTTGAACCAGCCCCAGCCCTGAGTGTCGGTGAGCATGATCAGCGACGGGTCGGAATAGTCGAGACCGACGCCGAATTCCGGACCGTGGTTGGTCCAGTCGAAGCTGATGTTGTCGGTCGCGCCGCTGCGCCCGCGCCCGGTCCCGGCGGTGGTCTGAATGAAGTCATCGGTGCGGTCCGTGCGCGACCAGCTGAGGTCCGCGAAGCCCTTCCAGCCGTTGTGGCCGTCATAGGCCACGTTCCAGCCCGCCGAATAAAGGTCGGCGTCGCGATCGCTGGCATAATTTTCAACGATTCCGACGACGTTATTGAACGTGCCGCTGGTGACCAGGCCATCGGTCACGCTAACGTTGGTGAGCGGCCACTGGCCGTTGCCGGGGAATTCGAACCCGCGTTGGTTCACGTGGTCCTTGAAGTTCGAATAGAACGCATCCCAGGTCATCAGGAGATTGTCGCTCAGCCGGGCCTGAACCGTGCCGTTGAGGCCGAGCCGCTTGAGGTCGCTCGATTCCACCCAGGTCTTTATGCCGTTGAAGACCTGCGACGAGTCCGTGCCGCTCAAATTGCTGTAGCCCCAGGAGTTCCAGTCTTTCGTCTGGTAGGGTTCGTTGGTGTATGACGCCGACAGCGCGACGCCGAACATGCCGTCGTTGAACTGGTCGACGTACGTACCGTAGGCGCGATAGCCCTTGTCGTGGGAGTCGGGCTGCAGCTTCTGGTCGACGTAGCTGCCGCGCGCGCCGATTGCGATGATCCTCTTGCCGGCGGAAAGCGGACGGATGGTGCGCAGGTCGATGGTGCCGACCAGGCCCTGGCTGGTGAGGTCGGCCGCCGGGGTTTTGTAGATCACGACCTGGTTGAGAATTTCCGACGGGAACTGGTCGAATTCGACCGCGCGCGAGTCATTGGTAGTGGTCTGCTCGCGGCCGTTCAGGGTGGTCACCGAGAAGTCGGGTCCGAAACCGCGGATCGAGATGATGTTGGCACGGCCCTGGGAGCGCTGGGCGGACACGCCGGGCAGGCGGGCGATCGATTCGCCGATGCCGTTGTCGGGCAGCTTGCCGATATCTTCTGCGGTCACCGATTCGACCACTTGGTCGGTGCGCTTCTTGACGTTGACCGAGCTCTGCAATGCGGCGCGGAAGCCTTTGACGACGATCTCGCCTTCCTTGGTGGCGTCGGTCGGGCTCGAAGTATCGACCGCCTGCGCATCGGCGGTCACCGCGACATTGGGGTCCGCTTGCGGGTCGGTTGTGTCCTGGGCCGAAACCGGGCTCGCGCCAACCAGCATCGCAACCGCGAGCGCCATCGGACTAGCCGCCGCCGCGAATCGCGTGCGCGAAGTGTAATGCTTCATGACCTAAGTTCCCCCCATGAACCCGGCTACGCCCAGCCGAGTGACTCCTTCGGACCCGAAGGCCCGCTCCATCTCGAAGGAATATCAGCCATTTGCCCAAGTGGAACCGGGCGCGCCGCTATACATACGTATTCACCCCGATTAGGCTGCGCGTTCGATGACCCAGAGGCGACCGACCTCGTTCGATATTGCTGCGCTCGCCGGTGTATCCCAGCCGACGGTTTCGCGCGCGCTGAGCGGCAATCCGTCGGTCAGCGCAGAGACCAGGGCGCGGGTTCTCGCCGCCGCCGAGGAGCTTCACTACAAGGTCGACAAGAACGCTTCCGGATTGCGCCGCCAGCACTCGCGGACGCTAGCGCTGTTATTCTTCGAGGAGCGCTCGGTCGACGGCGCGCTGATCAACCCGTTTTACCTGTCGATGCTGGGGCCGATGGTGCGCAAATGCGCGCTGTGCGGTTACGACCTGTTGATCTCGTTCCAGCAGCTGTCGTCCGACTGGCACGTCGATTACGAGGACAGCCGCAAGGCCGACGGAATCATCCTCCTCGGCTATGGCGACTATATCGAATACCAGCCGCTGCTCGAGCGCCTGGTCGAGCGCGGCACGCACTTCGTGCGCTGGGGTTCGGCCGGCGAGGTGCAGATCGGCGCCACGGTCAGCTCCGACAATGAGCAGGGCGGGTTCGATGCGACCGAGCATCTGCTCCAGGGCGGGCGCCGAACGATCGCGTTCGTCGGCACCGCGCAACCGGGCTACCCCGAATTCCTCGACCGCTGGCGCGGCTATTGCCGAGCGCTGCGTGCATCCGGAATGGAGCCCGACGAACAGCTCCGTGCCGACGCCGAGCCGAGCGAGGAATCAGGGCGTGCCGCGGTTGCCGAGTTGCTGCGCCGCGGAGTTGCGTTCGACGCGATCTTCGCCGCCAGCGACGTCGCCGCGATCGGCGCGATGCACGCGCTGCAGACGCTCGGCCGGGCGATCCCGCAGGAAGTCGCAATCGTCGGCTTTGACGATATCCCGGCGGCGAGCCTGTCGAGCCCGCCGCTGAGCACCGTCACCCAGGACGCGAGGGGCGCGGGAGAAGCGCTGGTCGATGCGCTGATCGAGGCAATCGAAGCCGGGACCGCGAAAAGCCGGCTGCTTCCGGTTCGACTGACGGTGCGGGAATCCAGCAAGACGCCCTGAGCGCGGTCCTAGGCCGTTCGGCGCTGTCCGCGTCGCGCATTGAAGCACCAAATCCCGAACGCGCCGATCACCGCATAGCACAGCACCGGCACGAACAGCGCCGTGCGCAAGCTGGTCAGGTCGGCGACGAAGCCGGTGATCGCGGGCACGATCGCGCCGCCGACGATGGCGACGCAAATGATCCCGCTGCCGTCCGCCGCGCGCGGGCCGAGCTCTTCGCTGGCGAGGCTGAAGATGGTCGGGAACATGATCGAGTTCATCAGTCCGACCGAGATCAGCGCGAAGCCGGACAGGGTGCCCAGCGTCAACGCCGAGGTGGTCGTCAGCAGGCCCGCGCCGACCGCGACTCCGAGCAGCACCAGGCCGGGCGAAACCAGGCGCAGCACGCCCGAGCCGATGAAGCGGCCGACCATCGCCCCGCCCCAGTAGAAAGCGACCATCTGCCCTGCCCGCTGGGCGGTGATGGCAAGCGTGTCCGCCTGGATCAGATAATTGACCAGCAGGCTGCCGATCGCGACCTCGCCGCCGACGTAGAGGAAGATGCACAGGGTGCCGAAGCCGAAGCGGCGCTGCCTCAGGAGGCCGAACGATTGCAGCAGGCTGGTCGCCGGCGCCGGCGTTTCCTTGAGCCGGTCGCGGCCGAGATAGACCAGCAACGCGAGCAGCCCCAACGCGGCCGCAAGCCCGAGATAGGTGCGCACGATCGCCTGGGTCTCTTGAGTCAGGAAGGCATTGAGCGCGTCACCGGTAAGAGTGGCCGGATCTACCGCGGCGAGCGCGCCCAGGATCAGCGTCGCGCCGACGATCGGAAAGATCGTCGTGCCGAGCGAGTTGAACGCTTGCGCGAAAGTCAGGCGGCTGTGCGTGGTTTTCTTCGGCCCGAGCATCGAGATCAAAGGATTGGCGACCACCTGGACGATGGTGATTCCGCTCGCCAGCACGAACAAGGCGCCGAGGAACGCGACATAGAGCGACGACAGCGACGCCGGGATGAACAGCAGGCAGCCGGCGGCCATCGTCAGCAGGCCGATGACGGCCGTGCGCATGTAGCCGTAGCGCTTGACCAGCGCCGCTCCCGGCATCGAGATCAGCGCGTAGGCCATGAAGAAGGCGAACTGGATCAGCATCGCCTCGAAATAATTGAGGGCGAAGAGATGCTTGAGCTTGGGGATCAGGACGTCGTTGAGGCTGGTGATCCCGCCGAAGATGAAGAACAGCCCGAACACGTACCAGCGCAGCTGCGCGGCGTTGGGCGGAGCTTCCGAGCCTTCAATCTCGATCGGGCTGACCGTCGCTTCGTCATGTGTCGGTGCAAACGCCACGCTGCTCTCCCTCCAGTGGAATATGAACGGCTAAACTGCCGCCGTGAGAATCGTCAGTGCGTATTCGTATGCATTGCACTTCATAAAGCCAATCGGGCGTTGTCGGACAAGGGCAGTTCTGCCAGCTTCGCCGCGGATCGTGAGGGGAGCGGTGATGGCGACAGCAGTGGGCGCGACGGGGACCAAGCCGCGGCAGTCGTGGGCCGGCCTGTGGAACATCTCGTTCGGCTTCTTCGGCATCCAGATCGGATTCGCGCTCCAGAACGCAAACATGTCGCGCATCTTCCAGTCGCTCGGCTCCAGCCTCGACGACTTGCCGGCGCTGTGGGTTGCGGCGCCGCTTACCGGCCTACTGGTGCAACCGATCGTCGGGCATCTGTCCGACAAAACCTGGCTGGGGCGGCTCGGCCGGCGGCGACCCTATTTCCTCGCCGGAGCGCTGCTCGCCGCGCTGTCGCTGATCCTGATGCCGCAATCGTCCGGACTGCTGATGGCGGCGATCCTGCTGTGGACTCTCGACGCCAGCCTCAACATCTCGATGGAGCCGTTCCGCGCCTTCGTCGGCGACATGCTGCGCAAGGACCAGCACACCGCGGGCTATGCGGTGCAAACCGCGTTCATCGGCGCCGGCGCGGTGATTGGCTCGATCTTCCCGTGGCTGCTCGATTCCATCGGTGTCGCCAACCAGGTGCCCGGCGGGGGTATTCCCGACACCGTCCGCTACAGCTTCTGGTTCGGCGGCGCGGCGCTGCTGGCGGCGGTGCTGTGGACGGTGTTGTCGACCCGCGAATATTCGCCGGACGAGATGGCGAGCTTCGCCGAAAGCGTCGACCATCCCGACAGCGGCGAGACCCTGCGCGCACTCGCCGCGCGCGGGCTCGGCGGAAGCCTGGTGTGGATCGCCGCGGGCGCGCTGGTCGTGCTTGGCGTGGTCGAGTTCGGGCTCGAGAAGGAAGTCTATCTCCTCGGCGGGCTGCTGATCGCCTATGGGGTTGCCAGCATCGTCGCGATCCTGCTCGCGCGGTCGGGCAGCACGACCAACATGCTGAGCCACATCGTCGGCGATTTCTCGGGCATGCCGACGGTGATGAAGCGGCTCGCGGTCGCGCAATTCTTCAGCTGGTCGGCGCTGTTCA
The DNA here is from genome assembly GCA_039934055.1 of Sphingomicrobium sp. Taxonomy (GTDB): domain Bacteria; phylum Pseudomonadota; class Alphaproteobacteria; order Sphingomonadales; family Sphingomonadaceae; genus Sphingomicrobium. The sequence continues at coordinate 29,351 of JBDTMX010000143.1, forward strand.
TCATGTGGATCAACACCACGCCGGTGGTCGCGCTGAATTTCTACGGTTCGGGCGATGCGGCCAGCGCGCAATATCAGGAAGCCGGCAATTGGGTCGGCGTGCTGTTCGCCATTTACAACGGGGTCGCGGCCATCGCCGCGCTGACTTTATTGCCGCAGCTCGCCCGCAAGATCGGCAAGGTCAGGACTCACTTCGCCTGCCTGCTCGCCGGCTCGGCCGGCTATGCGAGTTTCTTCGTCATCCACGACCCGCAATGGCTGGTGCTGTCGGAGATTGGCGTCGGCATCGCCTGGGCGTCGATCCTGGCGATGCCTTATGCGATCCTCGCCGGCAGCCTGCCGCAGCGCAAGCTCGGCATCTACATGGGCCTGTTCAACATCTTCATCGTCGTCCCGCAGCTGCTGGTCGCGACCGTCATGGGATCGATCATGAAGGCGTTCTTTCCGGGCGAGCCGATCTGGACGATGCTCGCTGCCGCGGTCGTCATGGCGCTGGCCGCGCTGGCGATGCTCCGGGTCGAGGAGCAGCCGTGCTAGCTTCGCTTCCCGGGACGCTCCGGCTTGACCTGCTAGCCGATGGTCACCGCCGATTCAGCGAAGTGCAGCGGCACGGTCAGGAGCGCGCGGAAGGCGTTGTAGCCGCCGGTGCCGGGATGAAAGGCGTGGAAGAAAAGCTGCGGCTCACCATCGAGGCCGGGAGCGACCGAGGGATGCCCGGGCGCAGTCCATTCCCGGGTCGATTTGAGGAGCGGTTCGGGTTGCTTGGTGTAGGGACCGAGCGGATGGTCGGCGACCGCGACGCCGATGCCGTAGGCCGGGCTGGTGAAGTCGTTGCCGGCGTAGAACAGCCAGTAGCGGCCGTTCTGGCGGGTGACGAACGGACCCTCGATCAGATGCCCTTCCCAGTCGCGGTCGTTGGTCAGGACCAGCGCCGGCTCGCCGAGCAGGGACTCGCCGTCTTCGCTCAAGAGTTGTGCGCGGACTGGCGTGGTCATCGCCTCGAGGATCGCCGGCGCCAGGCCGGTTTCGACTAGCGCCTGCTTTAACTGGTTCCAGTTGGCGAGCGCGGCGGCGATGAACGGCTGCATGAGAAAGAAGCGCTCCATCGGGCGGCGCCCGTTGGCCCAGCCGACGATCGCCGCGGCGAAAGCGGCGGTGCGGCGGTCCTGGTCGGTTGCGAACAAGCGGTCGATCATCTCGGGCTGATCATGGAGCAGCCCGGCGAGCGGCCGCGGCCAGAGGCCGTTGCTGTCGTCCTTCCACAGCAGATAGCGGTCGCCGTCGGCGTCGATGAAGAAGTGCGAATCGATCACTCCGCCAACTTCGCCCGTCAGCAAAGGACGCCCGATGTCGGTCCACGGACCTTCGGGACTGCGGCTCTTGGCGAGGCCGATGGCGAGCGTGTTCGAGGCCTGGCGGGCGGTGAAGCACAGCCAGTATGCGTCGCCGACCCGGGCCATTTCCGGAGCCCAGAAATCGGCCACCTTGCGGCCCTTCGCGGCCCACGCCGGCTCCTGCCCTTCCGGGAAGGCGAAGCCGCGGTGTTGCCAATGTTCGAGGTCGTACGAATGGAGGATCGGGAACGCGTCGGGCGCGTCGTTGGAGGTCGCAACGAGATAATAGCCTTCGTCGGTCTTGAGCACCGCCGGGTCGCCGTAACCGCACAGGATGGTCGGCGAGATGTTCTCGGTCAGCAGCGGTTTCCACTTGGCGTCACCCGACGGATATTCGGCCGCTTCGCCGGCGATGTCCGGCAGCCCGGTTCCGAAATCGCGCGCCACAGCGGCGTAGAAATCCGCATAATGCTGCTGATCGCCGCCGGCGATTTCGTAGGTCCTGCTCGCGCCCTCCGCCGCGCGCACGGTGATGACTGCGCCTTCGCCACGCTCGACAACATCGACCTGGAAGGAAGTCATCAGCGGGCGCGATAGGTGCGCGGGCTGTCGACGTCTAGGCAGCGGCGATCAGATGCGGCTAAGCGTGGCCCATGGCCCTGCCCCCGATCCTCTCGAAACTGCGGCTGCCGATGATCGGCGCGCCGTTGTTCATCGTCTCCTGCCCAAAACTGGTGATTGCGCAATGCACGGCGGGGATCGTCGGCAGCTTCCCGGCATTGAACGCGCGCCCCGCCGAGAAGCTCGACGAATGGCTGCACGAGATCACCGAAGCTTTGGCGGCGTATGATGCCAAGCATCCCGAAGCGCCCGCGGCGCCGTTCGCGGTCAACCAGATCGTCCACCGCTCCAACGACCGCGTCGAGCATGACATGGCGGTGTGCGCCAAGTGGAAGGTGCCGATCATCATCACTTCGCTGGGCGCGCGGACCGAATTGAACGACGCGGTGCACGGCTGGGGCGGGATTACGCTCCACGACATCATCGATGACCGCTTCGCCCGAAAAGCGGTGGAAAAAGGCGCCGACGGGCTGATCGCGGTCGCCGCCGGGGCCGGCGGCCACGCCGGGCGCTGGTCGCCGTTCGCGCTGATCCACGAGATCCGCAATTGGTTCAACGGGCCGCTGGTGCTGTCGGGCGCGATCGCCACCGGCGGCGCGATCCTGGCCGCGCAGGCGATGGGCGCCGACCTCGCCTATGTCGGCTCGCCGTTCATCGCCACGCCCGAAGCCAACAGCTCGGACGAGTATAAGCAGGGCATCGTCGCAAGCAGCGCCGCTGACATCGTCAACACCGATTTGTTCACCGGCGTGCATGGCAATTATTTGCGCTCGTCAATCATTGCTTCCGGACTCGACCCGGACGCGCTCGCCGCGGGCAATCTCGACACCATGAAATTCGGCTCCGAAGGATCGAGCAAGTCCAAGGCTTGGCGCGACATCTGGGGATCGGGCCAGGGGATCGGCGCGGTTGACCGGGTGATGCCGGCCGCCGAATTGGTCGCGCGGCTGGCGCAAGAATATGCCGCCGCGAAGGCGGGTATCTGCGGCTAGCTGGAGAGCTGCTGCTCGCCGAGACCGCGTTCGAGCCGGCCCATCAGCGCCCGCGCCGGGCTTTGCGCCGGCTCTTCGAACATCGTCCCCTCGTCGAGCCTTTTGACTCGAGCATAGAGATCGGCGCTGCTGTGTATCAGTTTCTGCGCGGATTCCGGCAGTCGGTCGACGATAGCCGGATCGCTGTCCTGGGCGTGACCGAGGCGGCGTTCGGGCCGGCGGCCCTGGCGCGCCGGGATCTCGCCGCTTTCGATCGCCCGCTGGGTCAACAGCCAGGCGACGATGTGCATGATCCGCGTCGTCACCTTCAGCGATTCGCAGGCGAAGCCGACGCGCAGGAACGGGTCGAGCTCCTGGCGCGCATAGCGCCCGACCTCGTCGAAATAGGAACGGGCTTCATCCGCGAGCAGCATCGCCTCAGTGTAGAATGAGTCGACGAGCCGCGGCGTGATCCGCGCTTCGGGCTGAACTGTGTCGGTCGATTCGTGCATTGCCCTTCCAGACTGCCACCGATGTTCGCTGCTGAAAACGATCCAAATTGGCGGTGGTCGCGATTCGGCGTGAATTCGTCCCGGGTCGGGACGGCTGCGGAGGGCGATTCAGGCGATGATGTCGGGCACGCTGCGGTCGCGCATCCGTTCGATTTCGTCCTTGAGCCGGAGCTTACGCTTTTTCAGCCGGGCGATTTCGAGCTGGTCGGCCGCACCCTCGGCGATCAACCCCGAAATCTCTTCGTCGAGCCGGCGATGCTCGGCCTGCAGCGCGGCGATCTGCTCGCGCGCGGTGTCGTCGTCGTTCATACCGGCAGCGTAATCCATTTAGCCCCCGTTTGGAAAAGGCGGCGTTTGGAGAAATCCGCTGGGTCGAACGGCTCACCGGCGGGACAGGGAACGCAAGATAGGGCGCGCCAACTTGTCGCCAAGCCGTAACAATCCGGCGAGACAAATCCGACAAATCGTGATTTATTGGCGGTGTTGTCACCCGCAATCGGGAAAGGAACCATGCCGATGGACAAGGCACCTGTCGAGGAACTGGCATCCAAGCATGCGGCGCTGCACGCGCTCATCGCTGAGGAAGAGAACAGGCCACACCCCGACGAGGATCTGCTGCACCGCCTGAAAAAGGAAAAACTGAGGCTCAAGGACGCCATGCTCGGCCACTAGGCGCCGAGCCAACCAATCCCACCATAAAGCCCGCGCGCAACGGCGACTCAGGCGCGCGTGTCCCATCCGCCTTAAGCGCCCCGCGCTTGTGCTCGCCGATTCACCGGATCGGCTGCGCGCAAGCGTCAGTCGTCCCGGGACACCTTTTCGACCCGCTCGTGACGCTCCTGCGCCTCGAGAGTCATGTTCGCGATCGGCCGCGCTTCGAGCCGGGCCAGCGAAATCGGCTCACCGGTCACTTCGCAATAGCCGTATTCGCCCTCGTAGAGGCGGCGAATCGCGCAATCGATCTTGGCGATCAGCTTGCGTTGGCGGTCGCGGGTGCGAAGCTCGATCGCCCAGTCGGTCTCGCTCGACGCGCGGTCGGCAAGGTCGGGCTCGCGCAGCGAATCTACCTGGAGCTGGGCCATCGTCGCCCGCGACTCCTCGATGATCGCTTCCTTCCATTGCTTGAGCTTGCGCAGGAAATAAGCGCGCTGCTTGTCGCACATGAATTGTTCGCGCTCTGCCGGGCTGTAGCCCTTGGGCAGAATTAGCCGGTCAAACGGTAGCTGTTCGCCGCCATAAAGGTCGACAAGTGCGGTCGCCATAATCCCTCCCCAGGTGCGGCCCACCGAAAACACGCTTCGGTGAAGGCCGCACTCCCGCCGCCTGCTGCGGCCGGGCCACCGGTGCAGCCGGAGGCGATTACACTAGACTTTCCCGGGACTTAGATACCGGGCAAGTCGGTCATCCCCGAAGCGGCCTATAATTAAGCCCAAAACGCTTAACAAGGACTGACCGAAGTCACTGGAAGAAAAGCGGAAGATGTTGCCAATATGGCGCAATATAACTGTAGGACCGCCGGCTGCGGGGCGGTTGCGGCTTCGGGCCGGCTCGCCCATAGGGCCGGGCCATGCGCATCCTCCTGACTAACGACGACGGGGTCAACGCCCGCGGCCTGGCGCTGCTTGAGGCGGTGGCCCGCAAGCTCGGCGACGACATCTGGGTAGTGGCCCCGTCCGAGGAGCAGTCGGGCGCCGGCCATTCGCTGACCCTGACCGAACCGGTGCGGCTGCGCCACCACGGCAACCAGCGCTTTTCGGTCACCGGAACGCCGACCGACGCGGTGATGCTGGCGCTGGCCCATGTGATGAAGGATTCGCCGCCCGACGTCATCCTGTCGGGCATCAACCGCGGCGCCAACCTCGGCGAGGACGTGACCTATTCGGGGACGGTGTCGGCGGCGATGGAAGGCGCGCTCGCCGGCGTCCGCTCGATCGCGTTGAGCCAGGGCTATTCGCGCGAGGGCATGGGCGACACGGTGCCGTTCGCGGCGGCCGAAGGCTGGGCCGAGCGCGTGCTGGCGCCGCTGGTGACCTTCGACACCGCGCCGGGGACGCTGATCAACGTCAATTTCCCGGCGATGCCAGCCGACGAGGTCAAGGGCATCCGCGTCTGCCGCCAGGGGATTCGCGATTACGGTCGGCTGCGCATCGTCCAGCGGACCGACCCGCGCGGCTACGATTATTACTGGTTCGGCCTCGGTCCGATGATTGAGACACCAGGGCACCTCACCGACCTCGAGGCCGTGGCGGACGGGTTCGTCTCGGTGACCCCGCTGCACCTCGACCTGACTCACGACGAATCGCTGCTCCCGATCGAGCGTCAGCTGGGTCTCTGAACCAGCAGCTTGGGGCGATAGCGCGCGATCAGGAAAATCAGGGTCGGGAGCAGCATCGTCAGTGCGATGTCCTTGGCCGCTTCGCCGAACTGCATGCCGGGCTCGGGCCAGATCTCGACGCGGAAGTCGTTGGCCTCGTTGATCAGCTCGACCACCAGCACGCACAGCAAAGGCGCCGGCCGCGCCACCGAGCTTCGCAGCAGCAACGCGATGACGAGCTGAAGCACGACACCGATGAGGACATGGAGCGCGTCCATGCTGAAGCCGCTAGCATGTTCGAGGAACAGCTTGACCTGGTACCAATCGAGGGCCGCGGCCCGCCATTGGAGCATCGCGAAATTCATCGTAGCGCGGCGCGCCGGGCCATCCCCAAATACCACGGCAGCGCTTCTTCGATGCCCTCGCCAATATCGTGGGTCGGCGCATAGCCGAGCAGGTCGCGCGCCTTCGAGATGTCAGCCTGGGTATGGCGCGCGTCGCCCGGCCGGAATTCGGCAAACACCTGTTCCCGGTCGTAATGCACCTGGTGACGTCCGAGGGCATCGCGCAGCAGCGCGAAGAGCTCGACCAGCGAGGTCCGTCCGCCGACTGCGACATTGTAGACCTGATTCTGGGCTTCGTCCCCAGCGAGCGCCGCGAGGACATTCGCCTGGACTGCGTTGGCGACGTAGCAGAAGTCCCGGCTGGTCTTGCCATCGCCGTAGATCTCGATCGGGCGGCCCTCGGTCATGGCGATCAGCCACTTGGGGATCACCGGCGCATAAGGCCCATTGGGGTCCTGCCTCGCGCCGAACACGTTGAAATAGCGCAGCCCAATCGTGGGATAGTCGAACGCCCGCGCGTAGACCGCCGCATAGATCTCGTTGATCAGCTTGGTCGCGGCATAAGGCGACAGCGGGTTGCCAATGCGGTCCTCGCGCTTGGGCAGGTTGCAATCGTCGCCGTAGGTCGAGCTCGAGGCCGCATAAACGAAGCGCTTGACCCCAGCGAGCCGCGCCGCGTCGAGCATGTTGATGAAGCCGGTAACGTTCGAATCGTGCGAATTCAGCGGGTCCGCCATCGACCGCGGAACCGAGCCCAGCGCTCCCTGGTGAAGAATGAAGTCGACCCCGTCGACGGCCCGGGCGCACGCCTCCCGATTGCGGATGTCGGCCTCCATCAAAGCAAAGCGCGACCACGCATCGTCGCCGACAGTCGCCTTGACCTCCTCGAGGTTACTGCGATGCCCGGTGGCGAAATTGTCGAGCCCGACCACTTCCTGCCCCGAGGCGAGCAGGGTCTCGACAATGTTCGATCCGATGAACCCGGCGGCGCCCGTCACCAGCCAGCGCCCGCTGACGTTGCTCAGTCGGCTTGAAACATCGGCATCGCGGGAATCGGCTGGCATAAGGGGAAGGCTCGCTTGGCGGTTGGCAGTGCCGACCTCTTAGCCCGAGCCGGCGGCCAATCGGAAGTCCGCGGGCTCATCCAAGCTGGAAACCACGAGGAATCAACCCGGACCAGCCGGCTTTCGCCTAGGGCAGCCTGCTGCCGTCGATGTTGCCCGGCGGCGAGTAGCGGCAAATCAGGAAATCCCATTGGCCGGCGGGTTGGATCGCGCAGCCGACGCGGGTCGTGCTCTTGGAAATCACTTGCGTGTAGTGGGCGACGTCTTCCCAATTGCCGGTGCTGCTGACGTTGGGGAACAGGCCGGGGCGGAACTCGCGCTTCTCGGCGATCCAGCTGGCGACCATCTGCTCGGGCGAAAAAGCGCCGCGGGTCCCCATCCACAGATTTTCGCGCTGGCCGGGCCGGTCGGTGCGCGGCGAGTGGCGCAGGTAACCGAGGCTAACGAGGGCCGGACCGTAGGACGCCGCCGCGACCGCGAGCTGAGGATCCCACATCAACGGCGGAATGTTCAATTGCGCCCGCTCATTGTTGTGCATGGCGAGCAGCCGCGCGGCGGTGTCGGTCCCGCGCGAATGATACAGCGTCCCGGCATCGGCCGCGACCGGCCACAGCAACAGGGCCCACGTCACTAAAGCCTTGGATCGAAACACGAAAAATCGCCCCCGGGTTCTGTTCACCGGAGCAATATTGCGTCCTAAAGACTAACGGCGCCTGAATCCGGGTGCATTGCGGACCAATCGAGACGCGCGTCGCTCGGGCCAAATGCGGCTTCTCGAACTGCCGTCGTTAATGCGGGCGCCTGGACTGCATTCGCCAGCAAACGATCGCCGCCAAAACCAGCGCAAGCGAAACGGCCGCAAGCACGATGCGAATGCCCGGATCGTCCAGCATGATTGTCACCCCACCCAGCTCCCGGATATGGCCGGATCGGTCTAGCATGGCAATTTAAAATGGAACCATCCCGCCTAATCTATGTTAAGCGGCTGCGCGCTGAGATTGTCCCCCATGTGAGCCAGCGCGCCTATTGGAAAGAGCGGTTCCGGCGGCCACCCTCCCCGAGCCGCTTTTTCTATGTGTAGCCCCGCCAGTTACCGCGAGATGCCTTCGTAAAGTGCGCCGATTGATGCGGCGTAAATAAACATTTGGCAATTATATACTTGACTTAGCAGACCTGTTTCCTCATAAGCGAGGGACAGGGAGCAAACACCGTGAACGTCAACATCACCGACCCCATCTTCCACGACGAAGCCAAGGCGCTGG
>JBDTMX010000144.1:0-1674 GCA_039934055.1 Sphingomicrobium sp.
CGATATCGTGACCGTAGAGCGGCAGCCCGGCCTCGAGCCGCAGCGAATCGCGCGCCCCCAGCCCGATCGGCTTGACCAACTCACCGGCGATGAGCTCGTCGGCGATCGTCGCCGCCGCGGCCGCCGGAATCGAAATCTCGAACCCGTCCTCGCCGGTGTAGCCTGAGCGGCTGATCCACGCCGGGTGGCCGGCCAGGCGAAACGCCCCGCCCTCCATGAAGCCGAGCTCGCTGACTCCGGGCGCGATCTTCTCCAGCGATTCGGCCGCTTTCGGCCCCTGCAAGGCGAGCAGCGCCTGCTGCTTCATGTGGTCGACGACGATGCCGCGCGGCAAGCTGTTCTCGAGGACGGCGATGTCGCCGAGCTTGGTGGCGCCATTGACGACCAGGTAGAAATCCGTGCCCCGCCGCGCCACCATCAAATCGTCGATGATCCCGCCGGTGTCGTCGAGCAGCAGCGAATAGCGCAGCTTCATGTCGCCGAGCAGCCTCAGCTCGCCGGGCAGCAGCGTCTCGAGCGCGGCGTCGGCATCGGCGCCGTGGACCAGCAATTGCCCCATGTGGCTGACGTCGAACAGGCCGGCATTCTGCCTCGTCCACAGATGCTCGGCGATGATGCCTTCGTACTGGACCGCCATGTCATAGCCGGCGAACGGGACCATCCGCGCGCCCTTGGAACGGTGCCACCCGTCGAGCGCAAGCGTCTGAATTGGCTGGACTTCGACGGCCGCACTACCCTCGGGATCGCCGGAAAGCGGCTCGCCCCGCGGATGATTCTGGTCGGTCGGACCGTTGTGGACTTCTTGGCTCATCGGGTGCTCCCGCGACAATTGGCGACAGCCTCCACCCCCAGCGGCTTCGACCATCACCCCCTTCTGTCGCTGAGACCTGAGAGCTTTCCCTGTCCTGGCCGCAGCCAGTGCAGGTTACCCCTTCGGCGGTCCGTCATAGCCGAGGCCACAACGAACGCTTTCCAGACTGTCAGGCGCGCGCGGTCCTGTGGCCTGAGAGATTCCGGGGGCGGTTGCTCCTTCGGCGCCGCGCTGCCCAGGCGGGCAACGCGAACTCTCCCGCGCGGCCTTCCGGCAATCGGGCTCCCATCGAAGTATTACTTCGATAGGGACCATGCGCCGGAGACCGGGCGAGCCTTGGCCGCGTGGGCGCATTGAGTCAACGCCGAGCGGGCCAGACGCCCCGACTAACGAGTCGCGTTGTATTTCAGCATGTCGGGGGTCATCTGGAACCCGATCATATGCTCGAAGGTCGCGGCCGCGACCGCGGCGCGCACCGCCGGATCGGTCAGCGGGTCGATCGCCGCTTCGGCCTGGCCCGCCTTGCGCGGGCGGGTCAGGATCTTGCGGGCATTCTCGGACAGCGTCGCCGCCGAGCGGGACACCCACAGCACCGCCTGACCCTTGGCCTGGGCGCGCTGGCTGCCGGCCGGGAAGTTGAGCACGACGTGGCCGATGCGCTTGGAGACGATCCGGCTGCCGCCCTGGAGCGCGACGCTGAAGAACGGCAGCACCACCTGCCGCGCGGGGCCCGCGTCGCGGCGAACGGCGACCACGTCGAAGCCGGCGTTGGACATGATCCGGTCGCCGCTGTCGTTGCAGTTGGCGAACAGGTTGGTGATGGTCGCGGTGACGTCGATCGCCGATGCGTCGCGGCTGTTGGG
>JBDTMX010000145.1:0-11358 GCA_039934055.1 Sphingomicrobium sp.
CCAGCGGCTTCGACTTGGCCTTCATGATGTTGGGCAGGCTGGCGTAGCGCGGCTCGTTCAACCTGAGGTCGGTGGTCACCACCGCCGGCAGCTTGAGCTTGACCGTCTCGGCGCCGCCATCGACCTCGCGTTCGACGCTGACACTGCCGTCACCGACTTCGACCTTGGAGGCGAAGGTGCCCTGCGGCCAGCCAAGCAGCGCGGCGAGCATCTGGCCGGTCTGGTTGCTGTCGTCGTCGATCGCCTGCTTGCCAAGAATGATCATGCCCGGCTGTTCTTCCTCGGCGATCTTGGCGAGCAATTTGGCGACGCCCAATGGCTCGACCTCTGAGCCAATGTCATCTGGGGTCTGGACCAGGATCGCGCGGTCGGCGCCCATCGCCAGAGCGGTGCGCAGCGTCTCCTGCGCTTTGGCCGGACCGATCGACACCGCGACGACCTCGGTCGCGACGCCTTTCTCCTTGAGGCGCGTGGCCTCTTCGACCGCGATTTCGTCGAACGGATTCATGCTCATCTTGACGTTGGCGAGGTCGACCCCCGAGCCATCCATCTTGACCCGCGGCTTGACGTTGAAGTCGATCACCCGCTTGACCGCGACCAGCAGCTTCATTCGCTCGCTCCCATGAACCTTACGCCGGCACCGCGTGGCGGACTTCAGCGACAATCTTTTGCGCGGCATCGCCGAGGTCGTTGGCGGCAACGATCGGCAACCCGCTGTCGGCAAGAATGGCTTTGCCCTGCTCAACATTGGTGCCCTCGAGGCGGACCACCAGCGGCACCTTGAGGTCAACCTCGCGCGCCGCGGCGACGATGCCGTCGGCGATGATGTCGCACTTCATGATGCCGCCGAAGATGTTGACCAATATGCCTTTGACCGCCGGATCGGCGAGGATGATCTTGAACGCCGCGGTGACCTTTTCCTTCGATGCACCGCCGCCGACATCGAGGAAATTGGCCGGGAAGGCACCGTTCAATTTGATGATGTCCATCGTCGCCATGGCGAGGCCGGCGCCGTTGACCATGCAGCCGATGTCGCCGTCCAGCTTGATGTAAGCGAGGTCGTATTTCGACGCCTCGATCTCCATCGGATCCTCTTCGGTGAGGTCGCGCAGGGCCTCGAGGTCGGGGTGGCGGAACATGGCGTTGGCATCGAACCCGACCTTGGCGTCGAGGACCAGCAATTTGCCGTCATCGGTGACCGCCAGCGGGTTGATCTCGATCTGGCTGGCGTCGGTGCCGAGGAACGTGTCGTAGAGTTTGGCCAGCACGTTCTGCGCCTGCTTGGCGAGGTCGCCCTTGAGGCCGAGCGTCGCGGCGACCGCGCGGCCGTGGTGCGGCATCAGCCCGGTGACGGGGTCGATGGTCAGGGTCTCGATCTTGTCGGGCTTGTCGTGGGCGACTGCTTCGATGTCCATGCCGCCCTCGGTCGAAGCGACGATCGCGATCCGCCCGCTGCCCCGGTCGACGAGCAATGCGACGTAGAATTCCTTAGCAATATCAACGCCATCGGTGATGTAGAGCCGCTGCACCTGCTTGCCCGCCGGGCCGGTCTGGATGGTCACCAGCGTCTTGCCCAGCATCTCCTTGGCGTGCGCTCTGACCTCTTCGATTGAGTGGGCGAGCCGCACTCCGCCCTTGGCGTCGGGTCCCAATTCCTTGAACTTGCCCTTGCCGCGGCCGCCGGCGTGGATTTGCGCTTTCACCACCCACAGCGGCCCGGGCAGTTTATGAGCCGCGGCGACCGCCTCCTCGACGCTCATTGCCGGATAGCCCGCCGGGACCGGCACGCCGAACTTGGCGAGCAGCTCTTTTGCCTGATATTCGTGGATGTTCATGGCCCGCGGCCTTAACCAGAACACAGCTGCGATGCAAAGTGAGCCCCGCCCAGTCCGCAAGATCATCCATGTCGACATGGATGCCTTCTATGCGTCGGTCGAGCAGCGCGACGATCCAGCACTACGAGGAAAACCGGTGGCGGTTGGCGGCTGCCATCGCGGAGTGGTCGCCGCGGCGTCGTACGAGGCGCGCAAGTATGGCGTGCGCTCGGCGATGCCGTCGGTCAGCGCCAAGCGCCGCTGTCCCGAGCTGGTGTTCGTCAAGCCGCGGTTCGACGTCTATCGCGCGGTGTCGAGCCAGGTGCGCGACATCTTCGCCGCCTACACCGACCTGATCGAGCCGCTGTCGCTCGACGAAGCCTATCTCGACGTCACCGCGGACCGACCGGGTTTCGGCAGCGCCCGCGCGATCGCCAAGGACATCCGCCGCCGCATTCGCGAGGAGACCGGGCTGACCGCGTCAGCCGGCGTTTCGTATTGCAAGTTCATCGCCAAGCTCGCCTCCGACCACATGAAACCCGACGGGCTGTGCGTAATCCCGCCCGAGCGCGGCGCCGAATTTGTTTCGACCCTGCCGGTGTCGCGATTCCACGGCGTCGGGCCGGTGACGGCGCGCAAGATGGAGCGGCTGGGGATCCTGACCGGCGCCGACCTGCGGGAATGGAGCCTGCCGCAGCTCGAGGCCCATTTCGGAAGCAGCGGGAGCTGGTACTGGTGGATTTGCCGCGGCATCGACGAGCGCGAGGTCAAGCCCGACCGGCCATACAAATCGGTCAGTGCGGAGCGGACCTTCGACGAGGATTTGCGCGAACCCGGCGCCCTTGCCGCGGAGCTCGAGCGGATTGCCGGCTATGCCTGGGTTCGGATCGAGCGCGCGGCTGTCACCGGGCGAACCGTGACGCTGAAGGTCAAGTTCGCCGACTTCGAGCTGATCACCCGGTCAAAGAGTTTTGGCATGCCGGTACCGGACCAGCCGGCGTTCATCGCGGCCGGCCTGGGGCTGCTCGCCGGCCTTCATCCGCTGCCCAAGGGCATTCGCCTGCTCGGTCTCGGGCTCCACAACCTGATCGAGCCCGAGCTCGAGCCGCCGCTCCAGCTTGGGCTGGCGATTTGAAACAAATTGTGATATAAAATTGTCACAACGGCCGCCGCGATTCCGCAGCGACCGCAACTAGCAGGAACTTTACAGAGGCGGAGAGCCGCGACCGCTGGGTCGTTTCGGGGGACGATGCGAACGTGTCGGCTCTGCCTGCCGCAGACAGAAAGGTTGGCAATGGCTGCTAAAGCACTCAATTTCGACGTTGGCGATTATGTCGTTTACCCCAAGCATGGAGTCGGCCGGGTGGTCGAGCTTCAGAGCACGGAGATCGCCGGTACGCGTCTCGACCTCTATGTGCTGCGCTTCGAGAAAGAGCGCATGACGCTGCGCGTGCCGGTCAACAAGGCCGACGCGGTGGGAATGCGCAAGCTGTCCTCCGACAAAACCATGAAGGACGCGCTCGAGACCCTCAAGGGCAAGCCCCGGGTCAAGCGCACCATGTGGTCGCGCCGCGCCCAGGAATATGAAGCGAAGATCAACTCCGGCGACCTGACGTCGATCGCCGAAGTGACTCGCGACCTGTTCCGCGCCGACGACCAGCCGGAACAGAGCTATTCGGAGCGGCAGATTTTCGAAGCGGCTTCGTCGCGCCTGGCGCGCGAGCTCGCCGCGATGGAGCAGACCGACGAGAAAGCGGCGCTGAAGAAGATCCTCGAGATCCTCAACGAGGCGGCCGCGATTCATAACAAGTCCAAGGAATTGGCCGCGTAGGTCTGCCCGGGGCAGTTCGTTAGGCGGTCAATGCGGCCTCAACTGACCGCGACTTCCTGTCTCAACTAAGGGCGCGCTCCTCGCGGGGCGCGCTCTTTTCTTTTGCGCTCGCGTTCAAACGTCTGGCGATCCGGACGACGGTCATTCGGCGGGCGGGCGGTTCGAGCGGGTTAGGAAAGATTCTAGCCGTCCGGCCAACGCGGCCAACACCACGTATAATGTGAGCGCAGTGGCTGCCATGGCATCAGGCGACGAAGGTGGGGGACCGAAGTTCGCATAAATCTGGACGGCCGCAAGGATGATGACAAAGCCCCAAAGCGCGAAGCGACCTTTGGCGCTCGGGAAGTTGGTCGCGCGTGCATAAAGCCAGGCGCCCGCTCCAAGGACCGCCAGCTCCAGCGGAAAACTCAATGCCACGTGCCGCCACAGTCCAAATCCGACCTTGTCTGTGTTGTCGTATAGGGGCAGGTCGTGCGTATGCACGATGAGATCGAGCAGCCAATGTGAGAATGAGGCAGCCGCGATGAGAAGAAAGATCGTCCGACGATTCTCTTTCACGAAGTATGCGACGATGCCGCCAAGGATCAACGAGAGGACGATCGCTCCGGGCAAGCCGTGAGTGTAGGGCATATAATAGAGGTCGAGAGGATTGGCCTCGGTAAAGCCGGGCACAATGCGAAGCTTCTCGACCCTCGCCAGCACCAGGACGGACCAGACCACGTCCAACCATTGCACCGCGATAAACCACACCCAAAGCGGCACGGGCTTTGCGGCTGGCTTGGCTGCAAACGAGACGCCGTAGTGTCCGACAAACATGCTTGCCTCCGACGTTCGGCACGATGTCGGCTTAACGCCGATTCCACGCCATCACGAGTTGATAAGGAACTTACGTCATACGCGAAGAACCCTGTCAGCGAAATTTCCGCCATGGATCGAAAGCGGGCATCAGCGCTTTTATTTTGCGCTTGCCGAATCCCTTTGCGTTGGTGTATTGCTGTCATAATACAGCATAAGGGAGAGCAGCATGCGCAAGGCAATCGTGATTGGAATATTGGCGGCTGCCACGGCTTCGGCCGGCTGCGCCCGCGAGCACCACGAATCGGGCGGGCCGACGGTCGAGCGCAACTACCCGATTGGCGGGTTCGAGCGAATCGAGGTCGCCGGAGGCTATGACGTCCAAGTCCACACCGGCGGCGCGCCAAGCGTCCACGCGAAGGGCCCGGAAAAGGATCTCGAGCGGCTGGTGGTCGAGGTCAAGGGCGATCGACTGGTGATCCATTCGCGCGAGAAGCGCGGCATGTTCCACATCGGCTGGCGCAGCCACGGCAAGATTGCGATCAGCGTCACCGTCCCGCAGCTGCGCGCCGCCGACGTCGCCGGTTCGGGCGATATCCACATCGATAATGTGAAGGGCGACAGCTTCGCCGGGAACATCGCCGGCTCGGGCGGGCTGTTGCTCGACAACGTCGAGGTCAAGGCGTTCGACGTCAGCGTCGCCGGCTCCGGCAGCGTGCACGGCAAGAAGGGCAGCGCGCAGAACGTCTCGCTCAACATCGCCGGTTCGGGCGATATCGACACCAAGGGCGTCGCCAGCCAGACCGCTTCCGTGTCGGTCGCGGGATCGGGCAATGTCGCCGTCCATGCGTCCACCACGGCTTCGGTCAGTGTCATGGGCTCGGGCGATGTCGAGCTCATCGGCGGCGCCAAATGCGAGATTTCCAAGCACGGCTCGGGCGACGTTCGCTGTTCCTAGAAGGCGCGGCCCGTAAGGACGATGTTAACCATAAGGCGGGGAAGGTGCGGGCCATGCGCACCTTCCTTCCCGCCGCCCTCGCTTTGGCGGCAATTGCCGCCGCCGCTCCGGCCGACGCGGCCACCCGCAATTTCGGAGTCAGCGGTTTTGACCGAATCCGGGTCGACGGCCCGTACACGGTCCGCCTGGCGACTGGCGTCGCACCGTTCGCGGTGGCCAGCGGCTCGAGCGCGGCGCTCGATGCAATATCCCTCGACGTCCAGGGCCGCACCCTGGTGGTCCGCGGCAACCGCTCATCCTGGGGTGGCTATCCGGGCGAGGCCAAAGGTCCGGTCGAAATCAGCATCGGCACCCACGAACTCGATGCGGCCTGGGTCAACGGCTCCGGCAGCCTGGCCATCGACCGGCTGCGCGGCCTGTCGTTCGACCTCTCGATGGAAGGCTCCGGCTCGGCCAGGGTCGGATCGGTTGCGGTCGACCAGTTCAAAATCGTCATATCGGGCACGGCCAGCGCGGCCATCGCCGGAGTCGCACCCAGGCTGACGGCGACAGTCCGCGGCGTTTCCTCGCTCGACGCGTCGGGGCTGACCGTCAAGGACGCGACCATCAGCGCGCAAGGGCCGGCAACGGTCAAGGCGACGGTCACCAGCACGGCCAAGGTCGACGCGCTCGGGGCGGCGCTGGTCGATCTCGCCGGCAAACCGGCGTGCACGGTCAGAGCCGAGGGTTCGGCGACCGTAA
This sequence comes from Sphingomicrobium sp., assembly GCA_039934055.1. Taxonomy (GTDB): domain Bacteria; phylum Pseudomonadota; class Alphaproteobacteria; order Sphingomonadales; family Sphingomonadaceae; genus Sphingomicrobium. The sequence continues at coordinate 6,140 of JBDTMX010000145.1, forward strand.
ACGGCTGCCGCTAGGCGGTCAAATCGACCAAGCCGCCGTTACTGGACTGAGACAGCCTCGACCCCGGACAGGAAATTCCACAGCGCCCCCGCCAGCTCCTCGCCGGCCGCGATCGCTTCGGCGCGCTCGGCTTGCGGCAGCCGGTCGAGCAGGCCGCGGCAGACTTCGCTGTGCTCGATGTCAGCGCTTTCGTGGACCCGAAAGAAACGCAAGGTCGGCTCATCCATGATGCCATAGCGATCGATCAGGCCCTCGATCTTGGCGCCGGCGACTCCCGGGAACTGGCTCTCGTAGGCGTAAAGCGCGCCGAGGCCCGACGCATAGGAGCGGTGCGAAAGGCGGCGGAAGGTCTCGATCAACGCCTCGGTTTCCGGGTTGAGGTGCTGGCCGCGGACCGCATCCTCCGCTTCGCCGAGGCCGCAGGCGAACATTATCCACAGGCTCGCATGGTCCTGCTTGCCGGCCTCGATCCCCTCCTCCTCGGCGAGATTCTCGGCCAGCATCCGGCGGCCGTCGCGGTCCGGGCAAGCGCTGTGCACGGCGCTGACCGCGCGCGGGAACGCCTCGACATGGTGAAAATACTGCCGCGCGTAATCGCGCAGCGTGTCGAGCGACAGCCGCCCTTCGGTCCAGGCCTGGTAAAAGGGATGGCTGAGCATCGCCCGCTCCGCCACCTTCGCGTCGATCGCCGCCGAAACCGTGGAGTAGTGGGTCATGCGTGCCTCCCTTTTTGTGATGTTGTGCGGCTGCGATAACTCGCTGCCTGCGCCGCGACAAGTCACACCAGGGCGAGCGCGGCCAGCTTGCCGTAAAGCCGCGACGGAAGCTCGCCGACGCCGCTGCCGTCGCCCTCGGCCGACGGAGCGCTGTCCTCCTCGAGGTAGCGCCAGCCCTGGTGGGCGCGCTTGGGCTGGGCCGAGATGACGACCAGCTCGGCCGAACAGACGATGTCGATCCGGCCGTCGGTGCGGTCGTCGAAGCGCAGGATCTGCTGGCAGGCGACCAGCCGGTGCTTGACGATCCAGTAGAGCGAGCCGCCGATCAGCTCATCCGCGCGCTTCGGCCGCACGCGGGTCACGACCCGCACTTCGCCGCTGGCGCCGCGGGCCGCGATGCGCTTTTCGAGCGCCTCGAGGGTGCGGCAGCCGAATGCGACCTTGGTCAGATGGAGCTTCGACACAATGTGAGCCAATGCTGCGGGCGCGGCATTAAATCAACGGCTTAGGCGTGCAGGCCCCACAGGGTCGCGAGGCCGAGGAACGACAGGAATCCCATCACGTCGGTCATCATGGTGACAAACACGGCGGAAGATACCGCCGGGTCGACCTTGGCTTTCTCCAGCGCGACCGGGATCAGGATGCCCGAAAGCCCGGCGACCAGATTGGTGATCAGCAACGCAAGGGCCATGACCATGCCGAGGTCGCCACGCCCGAACAGCAGCCAGACGCCGATCCCGACCAGCGCCCCCAGAGCCAGGCCGTTCGACAACGCGATCCGGAACTCGCGCAGGATCATCCGCTGCGTGTTGGAGCTGGTCAGCTGGTTGGTCGCGAGCGCGCGGACGGTCACCGCCATGGTCTGCGTTCCGGCATTGCCGCCCATTCCGGCAACGATCGGCATCAATACGGCCAGCACGACCAGCCGCGAGATTTCGCCCTGGAAGAGGCCGACGACGCTGGCGGCGATGATCGCGGTCCCGAGATTGACCACCAGCCACGTTAGCCGGCGACGCACGGTCTCGCCGATCGGCTCGTTGATGTCGCCGTCGCCCGCGCCCGACAGCAGCAGCACGTCCTCGCCGGCTTCCTCCTGGATGATGTGCACCACGTCGTCGACCGTGATCATGCCGACCAGCCGCCCGGCACCATCGACCACCGCGGCCGAGACCAAAGCGTATTTCTGGAACCGCAACGCGACATCCTCCTGGTCCATGTCGACCGGGATCAGGGTCTGCTCGCGCTGCATCGCGTCGGCGATCCGCGCCGAACGCGGCGAGCGCAGGATAGTCGACAGCTTGCAGGTCCCAACCGGATGGTGGCTCGGGTTCACCACGAACACTTCCCAGAAATCGCTGGTCAGCTCGTCGGACGAGCGAAGGTAGTCGATGACCTGGCCGACCTTCCAATGCTCGGGCACCGCGATCAGATCGCGCTGCATCAGTCGACCGGCCGACTCTTCCGGGTAGGTCAGCGCCTCCTCGATTGCGGCGCGATCGTCGGGCTCCATCGCCCGCAGCACTGCGCGCTGTTCGTCCTCCTCGAGGTCCTCGAGAATGGCGACCGCGTCGTCGGTCTCCATCTGCCCCGCGAGGTCGGCGACCTGCTGGGGCGCGAGCGCCTCGATCAGCGCCTCGCGGACGTGCTCATTCATTTCCGCGAGCACGTCGGCGTCAACGATCTCGGCGAGCGCTTTGACCAACCCTTCGCGCTCATCGCGCGCGGCCAGCTCGATCAAGTCGGCGACGTCGGCGGGGTGGAGCGGCTCGACCAAAGCGCGCGCGGTCTTGTCGTCGCCGGCATCGACCGCGTCGAGCACCCTGTCGACGAACTCGGGGCGCAGCCGGTCTTCGGCATCCATCGCGTGTTGGTCGGCCCCGGGCGCGACGGCGGCGGCGATATTCTCGCTCTCGCTCATGCGCTCGACCCCTAACAGCGGCCGCGACCGACCCGTGGCGTCCTCCTATTGCCGCACCCGCTCTGGCGCAAGCACACCGCCGCTCCTAAATGACAACCCAACACCCCTTTCAACCGGAGCAATATCCATGGCCGACGCCGAGCATTTGACCTTTTCCCTTTCGAGCGGCGGCGATGTCGTCATCAAGTTGCGACCCGACCTTGCCCCGGGGCACGTCGAGCGAATCGCTGCGCTGGCGGAGAGCGGCTTTTACGACGGCGTCCCGTTCCATCGCGTGATCCCGGGTTTCATGGCCCAGGGCGGCGACCCCACCGGAAGGGGAACCGGGGGATCCGAACTGCCCAACCTCAAGGCGGAATTCTCGAGCGAGCCGCATGTCCGCGGTATCGCCTCGATGGCTCGCACAGCGGACCCGAACAGCGCCAACAGTCAGTTCTTTATCTGCCTCGACGATGCCACGTTCCTCGACAACCAGTACACCGTGTGGGGCGAGGTCGAGAGCGGCATGGAGCATGTCGACGCTCTGCCCGCGGGCGAGCCGCCGCGCGAGCCCGGCAGGATCGTCAAGGCGACCGTAGCGTGAGGCGATAACCGTGACACCCCGCCCCGCGACGCTGATCACCGGCGCGTCGGCCGGGATCGGCGCGGAGTTTGCCCGCCAGTGCGCGCAGCGGGGTGAGGAGGTCGTCCTTGTCGCTCGTCGCAAGGACCGGCTCGACGCGCTCGCCGCTGAGATCGGCAACGCCCATGTCATCGTCGCCGATCTTGCAAAGCCCAAGGAATCCACCCGCGTCGTCGCTGAGATCATAAGTCGCGGCATGTGGGTGGCCAAGCTGATCAACAATGCCGGCTTCGGCCTTGCGGGACGGTTCGACGAGCTACCGCTCGCTCGCCAGCTTGAGATGACTGACGTCAACATTCGCGCGCTGACCAACCTCAGCTATTTGGTTATCAACGACATGGTCTTGAAAGGCGGCGGCGCGATCCTCAACGTTGCTTCGACCGGCGCCTTTCAGCCCGGCCCCAGGATAGCCGTTTATTTCGCGACCAAGGCCTATGTGCTGTCGTTCACCGAGGCCCTTCACGAGGAATTGAAGCCGTACGGAGTCCGCGTCACCGCGCTGTGCCCGGGGCCGACCAAAACCGAGTTCGGTGCGGTCGCCGGATTTGGCGACAATGGAGCGTTCGACCGCTTCGCGGCGGATGCGACAAACGTCGTTCGCGCCGGGCTCGACGGGCTCGACCGGAACCGCGCGGTGGTCGTGCCGGGCCTGCTCAACAAGGTCGGCGCGGCGTCGATCCGGTTCGTCCCGCGGGCGTGGGTGCGCAAGATCGCCGGAGCGATCAAATTTTGAACTGAAAGCCCTCGTCGTCGTTACGAAGGCGACATGAAGTAAGGAGCACGAATGGCGGACACCGACACGCTGGAACGGACGTCGACGGGCCGAGTGCAGGTCGCCAACATGCCGCCGGCCGAAAGCGGCCGCGGCTTCGCCCGCCTGCCCGAGCGGCTGATGAAGGAGCTCGGCCTCAAGGAAGGCGACGTTATCGAGATCATCGGCAAGCGAAACACGCCCGCTCGAGCGCTACGCCCGTACAGCGAGGATGAAGCCGTCGACATCGTCCGCCTCGATGGGCTGCAGCGCGCCAATGCCGGCGTCGGCGCGGGCGACTATGTGGAAATCCGCAAAGCCCAAACCAAACTAGCGACCCGGGTCGTGCTCGCCCCGGCCCAGGACAATCTGAGGCTGCACGGCTCAGCCGAAGCGTTGAGGCGGAGCTTTGCCGACCGTCCGCTGACCGAGGGCGACATCGTCGCGACCCAGGGCCACCAGCGGGTCAACGCCGACATGCCCGAGGAAGTGCGCAAGATGCTGAGCGCGCCGGCCTTCGCGCTGCAGGAAGTGCGGCTGGCGGTGGTCACCACCGTGCCCAAGGGCATCGTCCACATCGGCGCCAAGACGCAGATCGAGCTGCTTCCCGAATATACAAAGAAGGACGGTGAGCGCCGCGCCGACGTCACCTACGACGACCTCGGCGGAATGAAGGACACGATCGACGCATTGCGCGAGATGGTCGAGCTGCCGCTGCGCCACCCGGAGATCTTCCAGCGCCTCGGAGTCGACCCGCCCAAGGGCGTGCTGCTCCACGGGCCGCCAGGCACCGGCAAGACTCGGCTGGCGCGAGCGGTCGCCAACGAAAGCGAAGCGCGCTTCTTCCACATCGCCGGACCCGAAATCATGGGTTCAGCTTATGGCGAGAGCGAAAAGCGCCTGCGCGAGCTGTTCGAGCAGGCAGCCGAAGCCGCGCCGTCGATCATCTTCATCGACGAGATCGATTCGATTGCGCCCAAGCGCAGCCAGGTCACGGGTGAGGCCGAGAAGCGGCTGGTGGCGCAGCTGCTGAGCTTGCTCGACGGGATTGAGCCGCGGCAGAATTTGGTGGTGATCGCGGCGACCAACCGGCCCGAAGCGCTCGACGAAGCGCTGCGCCGTCCCGGCCGCCTCGACCGCGAGATCGTCGTCGGCGTTCCCGACGAGGCCGGCCGCCGCGAGATCCTCGGCATCCACACCCGCGGCATGCCG
>JBDTMX010000146.1:0-16399 GCA_039934055.1 Sphingomicrobium sp.
TTCATCGCGGCGTTCATCACTCCGGACAAGCCGCGATCGCTGGCCGTCGCCGACCACGAGGAAAAGCAGTTCTGGCAGGGCGTTCGGGCGTCCCCCGCCCGATCAGCGCGCGACATCCGCGGACGATTCAAGGACATCGACCGGCGGCTGGCCGACATCGAGAGCTACGTCACTACCGAAAACCGTTCGTTGGCGCGCGAGATCGACCAGCTCCGCTGATCCAGCGAGCAATCAAGGAGTAAAGCCATGATGGGGCCGGGTGAAGTTATCTCGCTATTCATCGTCTTCGCAATTCCAACAATCCTGCTGTTCTATATGGCCCGCCGCTTCTTCTCGTTCCGCGAAAAGCAGCTCGAAGCCGAGACCAGCCTTGCGGCGGAGAAAGCGGCCCAATATGCGGCGAGCAACGCGCAGCTTGAGGCACGCGTGCGGGTATTGGAGCAGATCGTTACCGACGGCGGCGCGGAAACCGCCACCCAAATCGAGGCGCTGCGCAAGCCGCGGATCGCCAGCGGGGACAAGGTCCAATGAACCAGTATGAATTCATCCTCGGCATCATTTTCATCGTCATGGTCACCAGTATCTTCAAGGCGCGCTACGGCTACGGCCACCGCCGTCGCAGCGAATTGAACGGCGGCAACACCCAAAACACGATCGAGAACGAGCGCCTTCGCGACGAGGTCAAGCAGCTCAAGGAGCGCCTCCACGTCCTCGAGCGCATCGCCACTGACAAGGAAAGCAGCCTCGGCCGCCAGATCGACGAGCTGCGCGACCGCTAGGCTGGGCGAGATGACAGCGGGGCCGCGCCCCTGCTACGGTTCCGGCATGACCGCCCTGCCCGCCCTCGAGGACATTTTCGACGAGTATCAGCTGCTCGAGAGCGAGGATCGCTATCGCCTGCTGATCGATCTCGGGCGCAAGCTTGAGCCGATGCCCGACGCGCTTAAGACCGACGCTACCAAGGTGCGCGGGTGCGCCGCCTCGGTGTGGGTCTATCCGCAGCGCAGCGACGACGGCCGGCTGCACTTCCTCGCCGACAGCAATGCCGCGATCACCAAGGGGATCGTCGCGCTGGTGCTGGCCGTGGTCCAGGACAGACTCGCCGAAGACGTCGCGCAGATGGATATCGCCGCGGCCCTGGCGCCGTTCGACCTGTCGCGCCAGCTCAGCGCCAATCGCACCCAGGGCATTCCAAGCATGATCGCGCTGGTCCGCGACACCGCCCACCGGCTCGCCGCGTGAACGAAGCCGAACGCAGTGCCGCGACCGGTGCATCTGGCGAACGCTTCGATACCGCCCGCTTCTTCGAGCTTGCGCGGCGCGTCGGCCATGGCCGCGCGCTCGGCATGGAATTCGGCGCGGCGGGCGACAATTGGACCGAGCTCAGCCTGCCGTGGCGCGAGGAGCTGGTCGGCGTTCCGGAGAGTGGCATCCTCGCGTCCGGAGCGATCGTCAGCCTGATCGACACTGCCAGTGGCACGGCGGTGTGGGCAACGATCGGCAAGTTCGTGCCGCTGGTCACGATCGACCTTCGGATCGATTATTTGCGGCCGGCCTTCAAGGGCGAGAGCGTTTATGCGCGCTGCGAATGCACCAAGCTGACCCACCGCATCGCCTTCACCCGCGGCACCGCCCACGTCGGCGACGCCGAGAAGCCGATCGCCTACAGCGCGGGCACCTTTATGATCGGAAGCTAAAAGGCGACTGGCGGACCCCTTAACGGGGCTTTACCTCGCGGCGTTCCTCGACCCGGCGTAGCACGTCGAACGCGGCCTTGACCTGCTGGAACCGCAACGCGGCGCCTTCGTCGCCGGGCCTCAGGTCGGGATGGTTCTCCTTGGCCAGCCGGCGGTAGGCTGCCTTGACGGCTTCGAAAACGGCATCGCTGTCGAGCTCGAGCGCTTCCAGGGCGCGCATTTCGTCGCGGCTGCGGCTGCCGTCGCCGGGGCCGGGGCCGCCCCATTGCCAATGCTGGGCTTGACGGAAGGCCGCGGCCTCGGCGCTCTCGCCGGCCTCGCGGGCGGCGGCCTGGTCGGCGTCGAGCCCGGTGAAATAATCCCAGTTGCGGTTGTACTCGGCGGCGTGGGTTTCGCAGAAATACCAGCGCTCGGGGCTGTTCGGCCGCTTCGGCGCCGGGCGGTCGCCGGGCGCAGTGCAGCCGTCACGGTCGCACAGGCGCACCCGCGTCGCCTCGCGCGACTTGCCGTACGGACGCCAGCGCGGGAACCCCCAGTCGTCGGATCTCTTATAGCCTGCCATGCATCTCCAAGCTTAGTGATGAGGGCGATGCTCCACCAGAGCGCCCAGGAAAGAAGTGCCAGAGGACCTGTAAGCCGGGTTCTGTCCATCGCCGCGTTGAGGCGGCGAATGGGCGACCATTCCTCTACGGGACGGGTTACCCCGCCCCTCCAGCGACCAACCCGGGCGACGAGCCGGAACAGGCCCAGATGCCGCCCCTATTCGGTCTTGCTCCCGGTGGGGTTTACCGTGCCGCGGCCGTTGCCGGCGCGCGCGGTGCGCTCTTGCCGCACCCTTTCGACTTGACCTGCCCGAAGACAGGCTGACTGCTTTCTGTGGCACTATCCCTGAAGCGCGCGGTCCGAAGACCTTGCGCCCCGCCGGGAGTTACCCGGCACCGTCGTTCCGTGGAGCCCGGACTTTCCTCGCCGGAGCAAGAAGCCCCGCCGCGGCCGCCCGGCCCTCTGGCAACGCGCATATGGGTTATTGCGGGCGCGGGAGCAACAACGCGAGCAGCTTGGCGCGGCATTCGCCGTCGACGATGCCGTCGATCAGGTCGGCACGGAAGCGGCGCTGGAACGCGATTACCGCCTTGGCCGGGTCGGTCACATCATAGCCGAACCGCTCGAGCGCGAGCAGGAAGCCGGCATCGGTCCAGAACGGGTCGATGAGGTCGCGCTTGGGGCTCGGCAGCGCCAGCCGCCGCCGGGCCAGCGCCTCCCACGGAAAGAGCTCACCCGGATCCTCCTTGCGCGCCGGGGCGACGTCGGAATGACCGACGACATTGCCGCGGCCGACCACGTGGCGCTCCTTGATCAAAGCGACCAGCGGGATCAGCGAGGCGATCTGCTCGTCGGGAAACGGCCGATAGCCGAACTCGTGGCCGGGATTGACGATCTCGATGCCGACGCTCGCCGAATTGACGTCGGTGATGCCGCGCCAGCGCGACTTGCCGGCGTGCCAGGCGCGCTTCGACTCGTCGACCAACTGGAACACGCGGCCGTCCTCGTCGACCATATAGTGCGCCGAAACCTTGGCTTCGGGCGAAGTCAGGCGGTCGAGCGCACCGGCGGCGTCGGGCATTCCGGTGTAATGGAGCACGATCATCGACACCGGCGATGTCCGCTCGTCAAAATTGGGTGATGGCCGCTCGATCAACTCCATGCGTGCAATGGCGCACGAGCCGGCGCTATCGGTCAAGCCCCGGCAGCAGCCCGGCGGTCGTGCCCGGTGCGCTTTTCGACCTCCTTGCCGTCGCCGGCCAGCCGATAAAGGCCGCGCGCCTTGGTGTCGGCGGTGAGCTTGCGGGTCTGCCCGATCACGGTTTCGCCAGCGCCGAGCATCAGCCAGCCGTCGGGCGCCATCGCCGAAGCCAGCCGCTCAAACGCCAGCGTGCGCTTTTCGGGGCTGAGATAGAGCAAGACGTTGCGGCACAGCACGATGTCGAAGTCGCCCGGATGGGGCGGCCGCTCGAGCAAATTGTGGACCTGGAAGCGGACCGGCTTGCGCAGCACCTCGACCGCGCGCCAGCCGCCTTCGGCCTCTTCGAACCAGCGGATCGTCTGGTTGATGCCAAGACCGCGCTGGACTTCGAACTGGGTGTAGACGCCGCTGCGGGCGCGATCGATGGCCGAAGTCGAAACATCGGTGGCGAGGATGTCGATGGTCCACTCGCGCCACGCCGGCTGGCTTTCGGCGAATAGCATGGCGAGGCTGTAAGCCTCCTGGCCAGTCGAGCAGCCAGCTGACCAGATGCGAATCCGACGGCTCGATTCGTGGCGCTTGGCGAGAGTCGGCAAGGCATGTGCAGTAAGCAGGTCGAACGGCGCGCGATCGCGGAGGAAATAGGTTTCATTGTTGAGCAATGCCTCGACAACCTGGTTCGAGAGACCCGGCTCGCGGCCCATGACAAGGATCGTGATCAGCTCATCGAGGCTGGCAATGCCGCGTTCGCGCAGCAGTGCGGCAAGCGCGGTCTCGATGCGCCAGCGCCGGCTCATAGTCAGTTGCTGGCCGGTGCGCGCTTCGAGCAGGCTGGCGAGGATGCGGCTCGAACTGTCGCTTACTTGCACGGGATGTCCCGCGTCAGCGAGGCGATCCGGCGGGCGAGCTTGTCCGGCGGCATGACCGCGCAGGCGAGCCCCGCTTCGATCACTGCGCGGGGCATTCCGTAAACCGCCGAGCTGACCCCGTCCTGAGCGAGGATCGAGCCGCCGCAGGCGACCAGGCGGCCGGCGCCTTCGACCCCGTCGCGGCCCATGCCGGTCAGGACCACACCGAGGCCGGCCGAGCCGTAGAAACCTCCGACCGAAGCCAGCATCGGGTCCAGCGACGGCAAGCAGCCGCTCGATGACGGACCGGTCGTCAGCCGCACGACATGCGTGCCACACGCGATGTCGACGGTGAGGTGCGCATCGCCGGGCGCGATGATGATCCGATCGGGCAGCAGCTCCATCCCGTTTTCCGCAACGACCGCTTCGCGCTGCGCGACCATGCCCAGCTGACGCGCAAAAACGCTCATGAACGGCGCTGGCAGATGCTGGGTGATGAGGATCGGCACGCCGATCTGCTTGGGCAGGTGCTGGAACAGGCTGCCGAGCGCGTGGATACCGCCGGTCGAGGCCCCGATCGCGAGGATTCCGACCGGGTCGGCGGGCATCGAGCGCAAGTGGCTGCTGGGCTCGAGCTTGCGCGGTGAAGCCGCGGCGGGAATCGGTCGGTCGGCGTAGCCGAGCGCCTTGAGCTTGCGCAGCAGGATTTCGGAAAAGCGGCCATTGAAGCGACTGGTGCCGGGCTTGGGAAGCGTGTCCGCTGCTCCCAGCGCAAGCGCGGCGACGGTCTGCTCGGCACCTTCGTCGGCCAATGACGAGACGATCATGATCCGCGCCCCGCCAGCGGCGGCGATGATCCGCGGGATCGACTTGAGGCCGCCGGCGCCCGGCATCTCCAAATCAAGCAGGATGACGTCGACCGCCACCGCGAGCAGCGCCTCGATGGCGTCTTCGGCGGTCCCGGCCACGGCGACAATCTCGAAATCGTCGTCGCTTTCGATCATTCGCGACAGGACGGCGCGGGCGATCATCGAATCGTCGACGATCATCATCCGAATCCGCCGGCGAGAGGTTCGCGGTGCTCCCTGGCGGTCCCGCGATTTGGCGAGCGCCCGCTCCACGTCGACTAGCTCAGGCGACGCCGACGAGTTGAAGCTTGATATGAAGCGTCTCGCGGTCGAACGGCTTCATCACATATTCGTCGGCCCCCGCTTCCAGGGCAGCGCGGATGTGGGCCATGTCGTTCTCGGTGGTGCAGAAGACGACCTTGGGCTGGTCGCCGTGGCCGCGCTGGCGAAGCAACCGCAGGAATTCCATCCCGCTCATCACCGGCATGTTCCAGTCGAGCAGGACCACGTCGGGCATCTTGGCTTCACAGCGGGACAGAGCCTCGCGCCCGTCGCCGGCCTCTTCGACCTCGAACTCCAGAGTCTCGAGGATATGACGGGCGACCTTGCGGATCACTTTGGAATCATCGACGATCAGACAGCTCTTCATCTTTCGGCATTCCCGCATTGGTTGGCTGGACGTTTAACGGCGAAGGGTAACGAAGAGCTTAAGCTGCGCCTTCAAGCGGCTTTGGCTTCGGCGCCGGAAATCAGCGCCGCGACGTCGACGATCAGCAATGGCCCGGTCTCGGTCTCGACCATGCCGGCCGACACCCGCTCCCAGCCCGGTCCCATCGCCGCCCGGACTGGCGCCGGATCGGACTGCGCCTCGACCACGTCTTCGACGACGTCGACAATCAACGCGTAATGGTGGCCGTCGAGTTCGACCACGGCGGCCTCGCGGATGCCGTCCGAGCAATCGGTCGCGCCCAATTCGAGCGAGCGCATGCAGTCGATCACGGTCAGCACCCGGCTACGCAATGCCGACAGGCCGGCGACGTGCGGTGCCGCGCGCGGCACCGGGATCAAGGTGTCGAGCTCGACCACCGATTCGACCGCGTCGGCGAGCAGCGCGACGCGTTCACCGGCGATGGTGACGACGAGGAGAAGTTCGTTCATCGGCTGCGGCCCCCTCCGGCGGACTTCAAAGCCACCAGCAACGCCGCCCGGTCGTAACGGTAGATGCTCGAATCTTTGGTCCCGGCGGCCTCGGGCTCCGAGCGCAGGCGGATGGTGCGGCCTGTCGCGCTTTTCGCGACCTTGGCGCCTTCCCCGACGATGACCAAGTCGGCCTCGACCTCGTCGGCCTCTCCGACCACACGATAGCCGGCCGCTTCGACAATCGGGCGCAGCATGTTCTGCATCCACGGGTCGTCGCTTGGCAGGCGGCAAACCGGTTGCTGGTGGGTCGGCAGTGCGGTCGCGCCGGCGTGGTTGGCGAACAGCCAGTGGGCATCGATCAGCTCGGCGGGCTCGTCGTCGATCAGGGTCACGCCACTGACTTCGCCGGGCCAGTCAGCCTCGATGATGTCGTGATCGAGGATCGACAGGTCGATCACTTCGCGGAAGCAATAGCCGACTTCGTGGGCACCGTCGTTGAGCCGGAACAGGCGCACCTTGTCGGCTGGCAGTTCGGCATCGCCGACGCCGGCGAGCGGCAGGATCGATTCGCCGAGCTGGACACGGAGCTGGCCGGCGCCCGGCTTGATCGCGCTCGCCTGGACTTCCTCGATCCGGTCGACGACCGCGAGGCGCAGCGCCCGGCGCGACCCGTCGAGGCCGCGGAACAGGATCACTTGGGTGGCTTGCGGCGTCGCCGCGACGGTCGGGCCCTCGGCGATGCGCGCGGTGCGTTCGTGCGCTTCGAGCTTGACGCCCCCGACTTGCGCCAGGCCGGCGGGGTCGAACAGCAGGATCGGGCTGCCGTCGTCGGCCAGCGTGGTGCCGGCATAGAGGCCGGTAGCCATCACCGCCGGAGCCGCCGGCTTGACCACCAGTTCCTCGTGATCGTGGATCCGGTCGACCGCCAGCGCATAGACGTCGCCGCCGGCCGGGCGCAGCACGATCAGAGTGCGCTCCTCGTCCTTCATCGGGCTGTCGAGGCCGAGGATATCGGCCAGCGCGACCTCGGGGACGCGGCGGCCGCGAATGGTCGCAACCCCAGCGCCGCCGACCCGCTCGAGTTTGACCGACTCGCCGTTGGCGCGGACGATCTCGTCGATCGCCGACCGCGGAATCGCAAAATGCTGGTTGCCGATCGATACCGTCAGTGCCGGAATGATGGTCAGCGTCAACGGCACCCGCAGCGTCATCCTTGTGCCGGCGCCGGGCTTGCTGTCGACCTCGACGATGCCGCCGATGCGCTCGACGTTCGAGCGCACGACGTCCATCCCGACCCCCCGGCCGGAAATCGCGGTGACTTCGCGGGCGGTCGACAGCCCGGCCTCGAAGATCAGCGCCAATTGCTCGCGCGGGGTGAGCTGGGCGGCGTTGGCCTTGGCCATGGTGCCGGCCGCAAGCGCCTTTTCGACCAGTTTCTTGCCGTCGATGCCGCGACCGTCGTCGTGAACGTCGATCAGGATCTGGTTGCCCGACTGGCGCGCGGAGACGGCGAGGATGCCGATCTCGCGCTTGCCGGCTTTCAGCCGTTCGGCCGGAGTTTCGATGCCATGGTCGACGGCGTTGCGGATGATGTGGGTCAGGGGATCGCGGATCATCTCGATCATCTCGCGATCGAGCTCGACGTCGCCGCCCTCGATGTCGACCAGGACCTGCTTGCCAAGCTCGGCCGAGAGGTCGCGCACCATCCGCGGCAGCCCGACGAACAGATTCTCGATCCGCTGCATGCGGGTGCGGGTGATCGCGTCACGCATCTCGGCGATGATCGACGACAAGCGCTCGAAGGCGCCGTCGATCGGCACATCGGTCGGGGACTCGCGCAAGCGGCGGGCGAGCTCATTGCGCGCCAGCACCATGTCGGAAACGCCGCTCATCACCCGGTCGAGCAGTTCGACCGAGAGGCGGATAGTGCGCGGCGCGGCGATCTTGCCCTGGGCCTCGGCGACGGTCGCGGCGACTGGAGCCGAGGGGCCCTCAGTGCAATTGGCAAGCGCATCGATCAGCGCGCTGTCGTCGCCGCCCGGCATTTCGGTTTCGGCGTCGATTGCGGCGACCATCTCGCCGATCCGGTCGATGATCGCGAGTACGGCGCTGACCAGCGGGCCATCGGCCTGGCGGCGGCCGGCGCGAACGTCGGCCAGCGCGTCCTCGGCGGCATGGCTCAAGGCTTCGAGGCGCGGGAATTCGAAGAAGCCGCAATTGCCTTTGACGGTGTGGACGAAGCGGAAGATGGAATCGAGGCGCGCGCGGTCGTCGGGCTCGGCCTCCCAGGCGACGATCTCGCCGCCCAGAGCCTCGAGCATCTCCCGGCACTCCGCTACGAAGTCGGCAATCAGATCGTCCATCGCCGCGAAAGGCCCCCAGCCGCTGTTCGAGGACGCTTATGCCGGTCAGGTGTTAATGCCGCGTTATCCCTGAAATCGAAGCGGGAGCCCTATTCCGGGCGAGGAAGCGCGGCGCCCATCATCAGCACGGGTTCGCTGGGGTCGGACAGCCGGATCGACCCGCCGGCTTCGGCAGCCAGGCTGTGCGCCAGCCATGCGCCGGCGGCGCGCGGCTCGACGGTGCCACTGGACTGGCCGTTGAGCAGGGTCTCGCGCAGCATCGGATCGAGCAGGATGCGCGGCCCCTGGGCGCGGATCACCAGCTCGAGCAGTTCGTCCGAGGATTCCGCGCCGACGTCGAGCCGCCCACCGCGGACCAGCGCGTCCCCAGCCAGCAGCGCGAGGTTGAGGAGCAGCTTGACCGCGCCCTTGGGCAGCTTGTCGCCAGCGACCATCCAGCCCAATTCGATGTTCCGCTCGCGCCCGAACAGGCCTTCGAGCGCGGCCTGCGCCTCGCGCGTGTCGATGCTGTCGGCGAAGCCGCCGCCCGCACCGAACGCGAGGCGGAAGAACTTGAGCTTGTTGGCCGACGCCCGGGCGCTCTCACCGAGCAGCTCGAGGCATTTTTCGCGCATTTCCGGATCTTGCTCGTCGGCCATCAACTCGATGCCATTGTTGAGCGCCCCGACCGGCGACATCAGGTCGTGGCACAGACGCGAGCACAACAGGCTGGCAAGATCGACGGCGTTCATCGCCGGGGGGTGATGCGGCATCGGCCTTGCGAGCGCAAGAAACACTTGGGTCAATGCCGGGCGCTCGTCAGGCTTGAACCATTTCAGAACAAACCCATATCGTTGCGGAATGGCCGGGGGGCAGCACATCATCCAGGTGACGCTCGGGTCCGACACCGCCGGCTGGCGCCTCGACCGCGCGCTTGCGGCGGCGGTGCCGACCCTGTCGCGCGAGCGGCTGAAGGCGCTGATCCGCAGCGGCGCACTGACCCCTTTGGTGCGCGACCCGGCGACGAAAGTTCGCGGCAACGAGGCGTTCGAGCTGGCGGTGCCGGAGCCGAAGCCGGCGCACAACGTAGCGCAGGATATCCCGCTCACCATCGTGTTCGAAGACCCGCACCTGCTGGTCATCGACAAGGCGGCCGGGCTGGTCGTCCATCCGGCGGCGGGCAACCGCGACCAGACCCTGGTCAACGCCCTGCTCCACCATTGCGGCGACAGCCTGTCGGGGATCGGCGGCGTGGCGCGGCCGGGAATCGTCCACCGCATCGACAAGGACACGTCCGGGCTGCTGGTCGTCGCCAAGACCGATGTCGCGCACGAAGGGCTGGCGAAGCAGTTCGCGGCGCACAGCATCGATCGGCGCTATCTGGCGATCGTCTCGGGGGTGCCGAAGGCGGTCGGAGGAACGGTCGACGCAGCGCTCGCCCGCTCAAGCGCCAATCGCAAGAAGATGGCAGTGGTCAAGGACGGACGGGGCAAGCGCGCGGTAACGCACTGGAAGAGGCTGACCGTCCTGCGCGACGCGGCGCTGGTCGAATGCCGGCTCGAAACCGGCCGCACCCACCAGGTCCGCGTGCATATGGCCTCGATCGGCCATCCGCTGATCGGCGACCCGTTTTACGGCGGCTCCGGCAAGATGCATCGCAAACTATTGAATGAACTGGGTTTCGAGAGACAGGCGCTGCACGCGGCCGCGCTTGGCTTCATCCACCCTGTGACCAAGCGCCGACTGTCGTTCGAGAGCGGCATGCCAGCCGACATGCAGGAACTGTTCAGTGCGCTTGGTGTATAGGAATTGACACGCTAGGGCAGCTTTCAAGGCGCCCGGCCAACGGAGAAGACGACACAATATGGCACAGCAAAAGGGCATCGTCTCGATCCCGTCGTCCGGCGGGGAGGCCGGACTCAACCGGTATTTGAGCGAAATCAAGAAGTTCCCGATCCTCGCACCCGAGGAAGAGTATATGCTCGCCAAGCGCTGGCGCGAGCACGGCGATACCGACGCCGCCGCCAAGCTGGTCAATTCGCACCTGCGGCTCGTGGCCAAGATCGCCATGGGCTACCGCGGCTACGGCCTGCCGGTCAGCGAACTGATCTCCGAAGGCAACATCGGTCTGATGCAGGGCGTCAAGAAGTTCGAGCCCGACCGCGGCTTCCGCCTCGCCACCTATGCGATGTGGTGGATCCGCGCCTCGATCCAGGAATTCATCCTGCGCTCGTGGAGCCTGGTCAAGATGGGCACCACCGCGGCGCAGAAGAAGCTGTTCTTCAATTTGCGGCGGATGAAGAACCAGATCGACGCGTTCGAAGACGGCGACATGAAACCCGCCGACGTCACCAAGATCGCGACCGACCTCG
Source organism: Sphingomicrobium sp. (assembly GCA_039934055.1). GTDB lineage: Bacteria > Pseudomonadota > Alphaproteobacteria > Sphingomonadales > Sphingomonadaceae > Sphingomicrobium. The sequence goes on from JBDTMX010000146.1 coordinate 10,992, forward strand.
GCGTCACCGAGGACGAGGTGGTGTCGATGAACCGCCGCATGGCGATGGGCGGCGACACGTCATTGAACGCGCCGCTGCGGGACAGCGAGGGCGAGAGCCAGTGGCAGGATTTCCTGGTCGACACCGGGCCGCTGCAGGACGAACTCATTGCCGAAGACGAGGAAAGCCGCGTCCGCCACGACCTGCTGATGGACGCGTTGGGATCGCTCAACGACCGCGAGAAGCACATCCTGATGGAGCGGCGCCTGACCGACGAGCCCAAGACGCTGGAGGAATTGAGCCAGGTCTATGACGTCAGCCGCGAGCGCATCCGCCAGATCGAAGTGCGGGCGTTCGAGAAATTGCAGGCGGCATTGCTGAGGCTGGCGGGCGAAAAAAGGCTGCTGCCGGCGACCTGAGCGCACCGCGTCGTTGCGAGCATAGCGAAGCAATTCCGTTTCTTGATTGAGCCGGATTGCCGCGCGGCTGCGCCGCTCGCAATGACGCCCCCCTTGCCTTCCGCCGCGAAGAGTCGGACGGTGGCTGTTTGGAAGAGCGCGTGAGGGCGCCTTCAGGCGACTCGCGCGCCCGGCATCGGGACGAGAGGAAAATCGCATGGGCACTGAAACCAAAAGCGGAGCAATCAAAGGCACTCGAGTCATCGCGCTGGTCGGACCGGCCGGCGCGGGAAAGACCAGCCTGGCCGAAGCGATGCTGTTCGCAGCCGGCGCGACCGACCGTTTGGGCGCGACCGCCAACGGCTCCAGCGTCGGCGACAGCAGCCCCGAAGCCCGGGCGCGCGGCGGCTCGACCGAGCTCAACCTCTACAATTTCGATTATCTCGGCGACAGCTTCGCGCTCATCGACAGCCCCGGCTCGGTCGGCTTCGCAGCCGACGGCGGGCGGGCGCTGGCGCTGGTCGACATGGCGGTGATGGTGGTCGATCCGGACCCGGCGCGGGCGCCGCTCGCCGCCCCTGCCCTGCGCGCGCTCGACGAGCTTGGCATACCGCATCTCATCTTCGTCAACCGAATCGACCAGGCGCACGGCCGCATCCGCGATCTCCTCTCCGCGCTGCAGCCGATGAGCGTGTCGCCGCTGATCGCCCGCCAGATCCCGATCCGCGAGGGCGACAAGGTCACCGGCTTCGTCGATCTCGCGCTCGAGCGGGCGTTCCACTACCGGCCCGGCAAGAACTCCGAGCAGATCGAAATGCCGGCCGAGCTCCAGCAGCGCGAGGCCGAGGCCCGGACGCACATGCTCGAGCAGCTGGCCGACCACGACGACGAACTGCTCGAGCAATTGCTGATGGACGAAGCGCCGAGCCAGGACCGGATTCTCCAGGACCTGGCGCGCGAGACCGGTGAAAGCCTCGGCGTGCCGGTGCTGTTCGGCTCAGCCGCCAGCGCGTGGGGCGTGCGGCGACTCCTGAAAGCGTTGCGTCATGAGACGCCAGCTCCGGCGGCGGCGGCGCGCCGCTTGTCGGTGACCGACCCGGCGCTCAACATCTTCAAGATCCACCACGGCGGTTCGGTCGGCCGTCTGGCATTGGCACGGGCGCTCGGCGGGACCCTCGGCGAAGGCTCCGACGTCAAGACCGGCAGCGGAGCGGTCGCGCGATTGGGCGCGCTGTTCCGGATGCAGGGCGACAAGACCCAGAAGGTCACCGAAGCGCGCGACGGCGATATCGTCGCGGTCGCCAAGATCGACACCGTCAAGGCCGGCGAGTGGCTCGGAGCGGGCAAGTTGCCGCCGCCGATCGACAGCGAATTCCCGTCGCGCAACTTCGCGCTGGCGATCGAGCCGTCCGACCGCAAGGACGACGTCCGCCTGTCGGGCGCCCTGCAGCGGCTGCTCGAGGAGGATTGCGCTTTGATCCTCGAGCATGACGAAGCCAGCCACGAGATGCGCCTCAAAGGCGTCAACGACGAACATCTGAATACCGTGCTGGCGCGGTTGAAGCGGCGCTACGGTGTCGAGGTGAAGTCGCATGCGCCGACCATCGGCTATCGCGAATCGATCCGCCGCACGGTCACCCAGAAGGGCCGCCACAAGAAGCAGTCGGGCGGGCATGGCCAGTTCGGCGACGCGGTGATCGAGATCAAGCCGCTGCCGTGCGGCGAAGGCTTCCGCTTCCACGATAAAATCACTGGCGGAGCCATTCCGCGGCAGTGGATCCCGGCGGTCGAGCACGGGGTCAAGGACGCGATGCAGAAAGGGCCGCTCGGTTTTCCAGTGGTCGACGTCGCGGTGACGCTGATCGACGGCAGCTATCACAGCGTCGACAGCTCGGAGCTCGCGTTCCGCATGGCCGGCAGAATCGCGATGCAGGAGGCGCTCGCCGCAGCCAGCCCGCACCTGCTCGAGCCGGTGCAGCGGCTGACGGTGGTTTGTCCGTCGAGCGCGACCAGCCGGATCACGTCTGCGATCGCCAGCCGCCGCGGCCAAATGCTCGGCATGGTACCGCGCGACGGCTGGGCCGGATGGGATCGGGTCGACGCCCTGATCCCGGAAGCCGAGCTCAGCGGGCTAGAGGCCGAATTGAGGTCGCAGAGCCACGGCCTCGCCACCTACGAAGCGGAGTTCGACCATCTCGCCGAATTGAACGGGACTCTGGCCGACAAGATCGTCCAACAGCGAATGCCCGAACCGGCCTGAGCAGGAACGTATTTTCGACAATCGCCGGGCAGTCGAGTTAGATCGCGACAGCCACCGCGCGTTCGCCTAATCGCGCTCGGATGAGGCATTGGCTTAAAGATCAGCATTTCAAGTCGTTGCTGAAGAACAGCGGCTATCTTGCTGTATCGAAAGCGATTGCGGCGGTTGCGGCGCTCGCGACCTTGGCCTTTGCCGGGCGCTCGCTCGGCGTCATGCTGTTCGGCATGCTGATCCTCATGACCAGCTACGCCAAGGCGGCCAGCGGGCTCAGCAAGTTCCAGTCATGGCAGCTGATCGTCCGTTACGGCGGCCAGGCGTTGGCGGAAGGCCAGGCCGACGAGTTCAAGACATCGACCGGCTTCGCCTTCGCGCTCGACGTGGTCAGCGGCGTCGGCGGTATGCTGGTGGCCATCCTTCTGCTTCCGCTGCTCGGCGGATTGTTCGGCATCACCGATCAATATCTGGTCGTAGCGATGGTTTATTGCACGCTCCTGCCGACCATGAGCGCGGCCACTCCGATCGGAGTGCTGCGCTCGCTCGACCGCTTCGACCTGATCAGTTGGCAAGGCACGACCTATCCGATCGCGCGGGCGATCCTCGCCGGCGTGGCGTGGGAGTTCGACGCCCCGTTCGAGGCGTTCGTCGCCATCTGGTACGTGACCGACCTCGGCGGCGACCTCTATCTGTGGTTCCTCGCCTGGCGCGAACTGAGGCGGCGCGACCTGTTGCAGGGCATCCGGCCGACGCTGCGGCCGCGCAACCTCAATGGCGCGTGGCGCTTCGCGATCCACGTCAATCTGACCGCCAGCCTGATGGCGGCATGGGGCCCAATCGCGCGGCTGGTCGTCGGCGGGCTGGTCGGTCCGGCCGGGGCCGCGATTTACCGGGTCGCGGCGAGCCTTGCCGACAGCGCCCAGAAGCCCGCCGACCTGCTTGGCAAGGCCTATTACCCGGAAGTCGTCCGGATGGACCTGGCGACCAAGAAGCCATGGAAGCTGATGCTGAGGGGAACGGTGCTTGCGACCTCGGTCGGGGTGCTGGCGCTATTCTTGCTGGTGGTCGGCGGGCGCGCGCTGGTGGGAGCGCTGTTCGGAAGCGATTTCCTGCCGGCCTACCCGGTGCTGCTGGTGCTGATGGTCGCGCCGCTGCTGGCAATGGTCAGCTTTCCGCTGCCGCCGATGCTTTATACGCTCGACCGGCCGGACGCACCGCTCAAGGCCCGGCTCATCGGAACGATCCTCTATTTCGCGATTGTCGCGCCGTTGTCGTGGAGGTTCGGGGTGACCGGTGCCGCGGTCGCGTTCGTCCTTGGATATGCGGTGATGGTCGCGGTCCTCGCGCTCCAGCTGTTGGGCGAATACCGGCGAGTTCGCGGGCGATGAGCGACCGGCAGCCGCGCATCTGGGCCCTGCTGGGCCACCGCAAGGGCGACAACAACCAGGTGCTGGCGCTCGCCCAGGGCATCAGCCTGCCGTTCGAGACCCGCTCGATGGGCTACAATTTGCTTCGGAAGCTGGACAACCGGCTGCTCGGGCGCCGTCTCATTTCGGTCGTGCCGAGCGCCCGCAAGTGGCTCGAGCCGCCGTGGCCCGACCTGGTGATTGGCGTCGGCAATCGCAGCGTGCCCGTGGTGCGCTACATCCGCCACGCCTCGGGCGGGAAGACCAAGCTCGTCCAGCTCGGCAATCCGCGGACCGACGCGCGCCACTTCGACCTGGTCATCACCATGCCGCAATACGGCATCCCCGAATCCGACCGGGTCCTGCGGCTGCCGCTGGCGATGGGCAGCCCGCACCCCGCCCTCGAACCGAGCGACGAAGAGCGCACGATCCTCGGCGCACTGCCGCGGCCGCATCGCCTGCTGGTGATCGGCGGGCCGACGCGGAACTGGGTGGTCTCGCCCGAGGACGCGGCGAACGCCACTCACGCCCTCGTCCGGCGCTGCGACCAGGACGGCGGCACGGCGATTGCCATCGGCAGCCCGCGGACCGAAGCCGACGTGCTCGCGGCGGTCAAACAGGCGATTCGCGGCGGGCGCCATCTCATGATCGCCGGCCCGGTTCCCCGCTACGCCGCCCTGATCGACGATGCCGACGAAATCCACGTCACCGCGGACAGCGTGTCGATGCTGTCCGAAGCGGTGTTTTCGGGCAAGCCGGTGGGGATGATCCCGATCCGCATGTCGCCGCGGGGCAGATGGCACTACCGCCTGAGCGAGGCGGGCCTGCTGGGTCCGCCGTTTCGCGACCTGCGCAAGGTGTGGGACCGGTTGCTGGGCGATAATCTGGTCGGGACGATCGATGCGCCAGCCGCGGGAACGGTGGCCGATCCGATCGCGGTCGCGTCCAACGCGGTTCGGCACTTGCTCAGACTTAGCGCGCGCCTGGGCGAGTCCTAGAGCGCCATCTCGGCAAGGCCGGCTTCCTTGACCGTCCGGTCGAGCGCCACCAACGTCGTCAGCAGCGCTTCCATGCGGTCGAGCGGCCAGGCATTGGGGCCGTCGGACTTGGCGTTGGCTGGGTCGGGATGGGTTTCCATGAACAGGCCGGAGACGCCGGCCGCCACCGCTGCCCGGGCAAGGACCGGCACATGCTCGCGCTGTCCGCCCGACGTCGTCCCCTGCCCGCCCGGAAGCTGGACCGAATGCGTCGCGTCGAACACCACCGGGCACCCGGTCTCGCGCATGATCGCCAGGCTGCGCATGTCAGACACGAGGTTGTTGTAGCCGAACGAGGCGCCGCGCTCGCACACCAGGATATTGTCGCCGTCGC
>JBDTMX010000147.1:0-39341 GCA_039934055.1 Sphingomicrobium sp.
TGCGCTTCGTCGGTTTGCCGGGCGAGCAGGCGACGATGTTCCTGCTCGATCCCGCTGGCAACGCGCTCGAGTTCAAGGCGATGGCCGATCCGGGGAATTTGTTCGCGACGACCTAGCTGGCTGGACTAGTCCGCCTGCGGCGCGCCTTCGGGGGCGTGGAGTCGGACGCGGCGGATGCGGCGGCCGTCGGCGTCGATGCTCTCGAGCCGCCAGCCCGACGGATGGACGACCGATTCTCCGGGCTGGAGGATGCGCCCGGCGAGCAGGAACACGAGCCCGCCGATGGTGTCGATCTCGTCTTCCTCGGCGGTCAGCCGGGCGTCGACCGTCTCGGTCAGCTCCTCGAGCTCGAGCCGCGCGTCCGCTTCCCACAGCCCGTCATCGAGCATGGTCAGCTTGCGGTCGGATTCCTCGTCATGCTCGTCCTCGATCTCGCCGACGATCTCCTCGACGACGTCTTCGATGGTGACCAGACCCTCGGTGCCGCCGAATTCGTCGACCACGATCGCGAGGTGGATGTGGTCGGCGCGCATGCGGGCGAGGAGGTCGATGACGCCCATCGATTCGGGGACAAACAGAGGGGTGCGCATTAGCGCCGCGGCTGATCGGTCGCGGGTCTCGTCGACGCGGGCGATGAAGACGTCCTTGATGTGGTACATACCGACGATCTCATCGAGGCTGTCGCCGTAGACCGGAAGGCGGCTGTGGCCGGCCTCGGCGAAGGCGTGGATAAGTTCATCGAAGGTGATGGTCGAGGGGACCGCGATGATGTCGCCGCGGGTGACGCAGATGTCGCCGGCGGTGCGGTCGCCAAACTGCAGCAGGTTGCGCAGCATCTGTCGCTCGAGGGGCGACAGGTCGCCGGAAACGGTATGCGAAGTCTCGGCCTCGTCGATCGCTTCCTCGATCTGGTCGCGCAGGCTGGGCTCGCTGTCGTCGCCGAAAATCAGCGCGCGCATCCCGCGCCACAGCCGCGAGCCGCCCTCGTCGTCGTGCTGGGTGGCCATCAGTTTGAGCCCGCGTAGGGGTCGGCGATGCCGAGCCGGGCGAGGGCGCGGACTTCGCGGCGCTCCATGTCGGCGGCGGCAGCCTCGTCGTCATGGTCGTGGCCAAGCAAGTGGAGCGTGCCGTGGACCACGAGGTGGGTGGCGTGCTGCGCGAGGCTGACTCCTTTTGCGGCGGCTTCGGCATCGCACACGCCGCGCGCGAGGATCACGTCACCGATCAGCAGCTCCGGCCCATCATCATCCGCGACGTCATCCGCAGCCTCGAGCTCGTACGGCTCGGCCATCGGGAAGGAGAGGACGTTGGTGGCCATGTCCTTGCCGCGCCAGTGGGCGTTGAGCGCGTGGACCTCCGCGTCGCTAGTCAGGCGCACCGACAGCTCGGTCTTGCGCGGGCCGGTCGCCAGCTGCGGAAAGGCGCTTTCGGCGATCGCCGAGGTCGCCGCGGCGCGGACTAGCCGCTGCCAGTCGGTGCTACTGTCCCACTCCGCATCGGCGTCGATGGCGATGTCGAGCATCATGCATTTGATTCCGGATTTGCGGGTCCGTCATAGGCCTCGACGATGCGCCCGACGAGCGGGTGGCGGACGACGTCGGCGGACGTGAAGCGGATCGTAGCGATGCTCTTGAGGTCGGCGAGGCGCGCCACGGCGTCGGCCAGGCCCGACTTACCGGGATCGGGCAGGTCGACCTGGCTGGGGTCGCCGCAGATCACCATCCGGCTGCGCATCCCGAAGCGAGTGAGGAACATCTTCATCTGCAGCGGGGTGGTGTTCTGCGCCTCGTCGAGGATGATGAAGGCGTCATTCAGGGTGCGGCCGCGCATGAAGGCGATCGGCGCGATCTCGATCTCGCCCGACGCAATGCGGCGCTCGACCTGCTCGGTCGGAAGCATGTCGTAGAGCGCGTCGTAGAGCGGCCGCAGATAGGGGTCGACCTTGTCCTTCATGTCGCCGGGCAGGAAGCCGAGCCGCTCGCCGGCCTCGACCGCGGGGCGCGACAGGATCAACCGGTCGACGCTGCCGGATATGAGCTGCGACACCGCCTGGGCGACGGCGAGGTAGGTCTTGCCGGTGCCGGCGGGGCCCAATGCGAAGATCATGTCGTCGCGGGCCAGCGCCTCCATATAGGAGGTCTGGACGGTCGAGCGCGGGACGATGGTCTTCTTGCGGGTGCGGATCATCACCTTCGGCGGCGAGGTGACCTCGTCCTCGATGATCCCGTCGAGGTGCGGCTGGGCGGCCATCGCGACCACCGATTCGACCGCCGCGGCGTCGATGTCGTGGCCCTGGTCGAGCCGGTTGTAGAGACCGATCAATACGTCGCGGGCGCGCGCCGCGGCGTCGGCCTCGCCCTCGATGTGGACGCGGTTGCCGCGCGCCGCGATGTGCACGCCAAGGCGTTGCTCGATGGTAATCAGGTGGCGGTCGTAGTCGCCGAACAGCGGGCCCAGGAGGTAGGGCTGCTCGAACTCGAGCTCGAGGCGGGCGCGGCCCTGCTCATTGGCGGGGACGGCAAGGTCTCGGCGGGCCATCAGGCGGCTGCGCTAATAGTTTGGGGCGCGCGGGCGGCGCCGGCCATGCTGTTGGGGCCGGCCGAAACCAGGGTGACGTCGACCATCTCGCCGAGCGCTGCGGAAGTCTCGAAATGGACCGACTGGAGCCACGGCGAGCGGCCGATCATTTGGCCCTCGCGCCGCCCCTTGCGCTCGACCAGGACGCGGGTGTCCTTGCCGACCGAGGCGCGGTTGAAGGCGAGCTGATGCTCGGAGATCCTGGCGTGCAGGCGCTGCAGACGCTGGTCCATGATTTCGGGTGCGATTTGATCCTCCATCAGTGCCGCCGGAGTGCCTGGGCGGGCGCTGTACTTGAACGAATAAGCAGCGGCGTACTGGACCGCGTCGACGATCTCGAGCGTCGCTTCGAAGTCTGCCTCGGTCTCGCCGGGGAAGCCGACGATGAAATCGCCGGAGATGGCGATGCCCGGCCGCGCCGCGCGGACCTTGGCGATGGTCCTCAGATAGCTCGCGGTCGAATGGCTGCGGTTCATCGCCTTCAAGATCCGGTCGCTGCCCGACTGCACCGGCAAATGGAGATAGGGCATCAATTTCTCGATCTCGCCGTGGGCGGCGATCAGGCCGTCGGTCATGTAGGCGGGATGGCTGGTGGTGTAACGGATGCGCTCGAGGCCATCGATGCTCGCCAGTGCGCCGATCAGCGCGTCGAGCCCACGGCTTTCATCCACCCAAGCGTTCACATTCTGGCCGAGCAGGACGATTTCGCGCGCTCCCGCCTCTACGAGCGCCTGCGCTTCGGCAACTACGTCGCCCCACGGCCGCGAGATCTCGGCGCCACGGGTGTAGGGCACGACGCAGTAGGTGCAGAATTTGTCGCAGCCTTCCTGGACGGTGAGAAAGGCGCTGGGTGCGGCACGGCGGCGGCTCGGAAACGCGCCAAACTTGGCCAGCCCGGGCAAATCGGTGTCGATCGGGCGACCGCCGCGCGCAGCCTGGGCGACCATCTCCGGCAGGCGGTGATAGGATTGGGGCCCGACCACGATGTCGATCATCTTCGAGCGCGCCATGGCCTCGGTGCCTTCGGCCTGCGCAACGCAGCCGGCCAGCGCGATCAGCGGCCGCGACCCGTCTTCGCGGCGCAAGCGGCCGATGTCGGAATAGGCTTTCTCCGCGGCTTTCTCACGGATGTGGCAGGTGTTGAGGATCACCAAATCGGCGTCGCCGCCCTGGGCAGCTGGCTTGAGACCGGTATCGACCAGAAGCTCGGCCATGCGCTCGCCGTCATAGACGTTCATCTGGCAACCGAAGGATTTGATGTGAAAGGTTTTGGGAGCGGGTGTCATGTTCGTCGCGGCTATAGGCCAGCGCGCGCGGAACTTGAAGCGGCGAGCGTTGTCTCGATCGCCTCTCGTGTCCGATGGGCCAGGAGCTTGCGATCGTCGCTGCGTTCCAAGGGTGGGAGGAGGTGGAGGGTGGTCGACAAGGTCCCCTTGCGGCCGAGGACGCGCAGCACATTGTCCCGGCCGCTCTCGCCATACCAGCCGATTTCGCGCGCCGCAGGCCCGTAATCGAGAGCCACCGGCCGCACGTGGGATCGAGGCGGCGCGGGAGCCACCGCAGCAAGCAGCGACGAGCGGAACGGCAGGAGATGGTCGCCGGGCCCGGTCGTGCCCTCGGGGAACAAAGCGAGCGGCTGGGGGAGTTGCAACGCAGCAGCGATCGCGCTCGCCTGGTCAGCGGTCGCGCTGCGGCGGCCGCGGTGGATGTACAAGGTCTGATTCTGGTCGGCGAGCCAGTGGATGAAGCCGTGGCCGAGGTTGTCCTTGGACACGAACGCGCAGCCGGTGGCGCCGCCGAGCGCGAGGATGTCGAGCCAGCTGAGGTGGTTGACCAGGAGCAAGGTGTGCGGCCGCAGCGGTTCACCCACGACCCGCACGCGGGCGCCGACGATCCACGCCGCCGCGGCGAGGAACCGGCGCGGCCAGGGGGAGCGACCTAAGAGCAATTTCGACAGCAAGTGTGGCGGCAGGCAGGCGAGGAACAGCAGGATCAGGCCGGCGACACGCAAGACCGCGCGGAGCATCGACGGCCGACGTTCAGCGGCCGCGGTCGAGGGCGACGCCGTACAGCTCCATGCGATGGTCGACGAGGCGGAACCCAAGCTTCTCGGCAATCCGCTTCTGGAGATCCTCAAGGCCCTCGTCGACAAATTCGATGACGTTGCCGGTTTCAACGTCGATCAAATGGTCGTGATGCGCGTCCGACGCGGCTTCGTAGCGCGAGCGGCCGTCGCCGAACTCGTGGCGCTCGAGAATGCCGGCTTCCTCGAACAGGCGGACCGTGCGGTAGACGGTGGCGATGGAGATCTTGGGATCGATCGCCGACGCCCGCTCATGGAGCGTCTCGACGTCGGGATGGTCCTCGGCCTCGGACAGGATGCGCGCGATCGTCCGCCGCTGCTCGGTGATCCGCAGTCCCTTGTCGGCGCACAGGGCCTCGATGTCGATGTTGCGGTGCATGCGCCCTAGTTAGGCATCACGGGGCGGCGGGTCAAAGAAAACGGGAGGAGGTCCGCCCCACGAAATCGTGGGGCGGAGCCTGCTACTTCGCGCCGCGGGTCTTGCGGCGCTTGGTGCCAAGACCGATAGACTTGGCAAGCGCACGACGCTGTTCGGCATAGTTGGGCGCGACCATCGGATAGTCGGCGTTAAGGCCCCATTTCTGCCGATACTGGTCGGGCGTCATTTGATAATGGGTCATCAGATGCCGCTTGAGCATTTTCAACCTTTTGCCATCTTCCAGGCAGACGATGTAGTCGGGTTTGATTGACGAGCGAATCGGAACTTTTGGTTCGAGCTTCGCCTCCGGCGCCGAACGGCTGTCCGAGATGGTGCTCAGCGCGGCGTGAACATTCTGAATAAGATTCGGCAAGTCATTGACTGCAACACTGTTATTGCTGACGTGCGCCGCGACAATGTCTGCGGTCAGCGCGAGCAACGTGTCTTCGGCACCTTCATTATCGAGCATTGGATCTTCCCAAGTTAAGCCAAGTGCTGACGAGCATCGCACTTCAGGCGCGGTGGCATTAGGCCGCGGTTGTTCTTGGCGCAATAGATGCGGACAATTGACGGCTGTTAGATTCTACACCTCGCGGGCCAGGGTTAGCGCATCGAATTGCCTGCCGTCGTTGCCGCGATAGTAATTTAGGCGGCGACCGGCCGGCTCGAACCCCGCCAGCCGGTACATTCCGACCGCCGGATTGCCGTCGCGGACCTCGAGGTGGACCCGGGTTGCCCCGGCGGCGCGCGCGCAATCGATGAAATGATCGAGCAGCATCCGGCCGATGCCGTTGCGCTGGCGATCGGGCGCCACCGCGAGCAGCAGCAGCTCAGCCTCCCCGGCGACCGTGCGGAACAGCGAGAATCCGATCGGCTGCCGCTCCCCATTGTCATGGGCGAGCATCAGCGAGACCCCGGTCATCGGCAGGATCCCGGCGCATTGCGACCGGGTCCACGCCTCGCCGAATTGCGAAGGGAAGGCCGCCGACATGATGGTCATCACCGGGGCAAGGTCGGTCGAACGGCCCGGCGCCAGGCGGATCGCTTCAGCCGAGGGCAGGCTGCTCATCACGCGGCCCTTGTCGCGGTGACGGGTGTGCGGACGCGGGCATCGGGGGCCCGCGCATAGATCGGGCGCGGCGCCAGGGTACGCAGCTCCTCGGGTAGCCGGAGCGCGTCGGCCGCGACCGGCCACGCTTCGACCGCCTCGCCCCAGCCGCGCGCCGCGACCAGTTCTGCGGCGCCCGGGCCGACGACAAGCTCGGCCGTGATGCGGGCCGCAGCCTCGTCGGCCTTGAGACTGAGCAACGGGGTGGTCGGCGCAAGCTGATCGAACTGCTGGACGAACAGCTCGCCGTGCCCGCCGATCATCGCCACCGCGACCGCGCCCGAACCGGAAGCGCCGCACGCCAGCAGCGCCGGGGACGACATCCCCGCGAGCTCGGCGTCCCAACCGATGGCGAGGCCCTGCGCGGCGGCGATCCCGACGCGGATGCCGGTGAAGCTGCCGGGACCGACTCCGACCAGGATGCGCGTCGCCATGCGCCCGTCGAGCAGCTCCTCGATCATCGGCACCAGCCGCTCCGCATGGCCGCGGCCGATCAGCTCGTCGCGGTGGGCAGCGCAGCTTCCCGCGCTGTCGAACAGGGCCGCGGTGCAAGCGGCAGTCGAGGTGTCGATCGCAAGGATCATCCAAATATCCTTGTTAACCATGGGAGTGGGCCACAGGCTTGCTGCCGGAGCAAGGAAATTGTGCTTGGTGTCAGACGGCCTCGACCGGCGAATCCTTCGAAGCCTCAGACGGCTTCTACGGATTCGACCTCCGGCACATAGTGGCGGATCAGGCTCTCGATGCCGTTCTTGAGGGTGATCGCCGACGATGGGCAGCCCTGGCAAGCGCCCTGCAAGCCGAGGTAGAGTGTGCCCTTGGCGTAGCCGCGATAAATGATGTCGCCGCCGTCCTGGGCCACGGCCGGGCGGACGCGGGTTTCGATCAATTCCTTGATCTGGTCGATGATCTCGGCGTCGGCCGGGTCTTCGTCGACCGCCGGAGTGTCGGCGACCTGGATGCTGGCGGCACTGGCGCTGTTGAACAAGGGCGCGCCGCTGACGAAATGGTCGAGCAATATGCCGACCACCTCGGGCTCGAGCGCGTCCCACGACGTGCCCGGGGCGGCAGTCACCGAAATGAAGTCGCGGCCGAAGAACACTCCTTCGACATCACCAATCGCGAACAGTTGCGAAGCGAGCGGCGAAGCGGCGGCGGACTCGGCCTCGGGAAAGTCGCGGCTGCCGGCGTCCATCACCGGCTGGCCGAGAAGGAACTTGCGCGTCGCCGGGTTGGGCGTCTGCTCTGTGCGGATCAGCATGGCCGTGATGTGGCCCCGCGACGCCATCGGTTCAAGGTCGGGATCAAGGGCCGAAGGGCGGCGCGCCGGCGACGACCCAGCGGGCGACCGCGATGGCGGCGGCGAGGCAGATGATCGCCACCCACCATCTGGCGGGCCGCATCGGCTCGACGCCGGGCTCCAGCGCGAGGCGACCCATAATCATCCCCTTGAGCAGCTTCTGACCGCGAAGCAGCTTGTAATAGATGATCGCGCCGACGTGCATCACGATCAGCGCCAGCACGACGTAGAACCAATATTCGTGGATATCGCGCGCGGTCTCGGAGACGGGGAGGCTGACCAGCTGGGCGAGTGGTCCTTCGTGGAGGCCGTCTTCGTCGGTCGAGATCAGGCCCAGCCCGACCTGCACCGCGGTTGCGGCGAGCATGGCGACGACGCTCAGCGCGCCGAGCGGCGAGTGCCCGGCCACGCGCCAGCTGCGGTTGTCGCGCAGGTAGGCGCGCACGCCGCGCGAGCCGCGCACGAAAGTGGAGAAGCGCGCGGTCGAGCTTCCGAACAGGCCCCACAGCAGCCGAAAGACGAGCAGGGTCAGGATCGCGATGCCCGACCAGATGTGCCAGTCGGTATGATTGAATTTGACCGACCACCAGCTGAACGCGATCAAACCGGTGAGCAGCCAGTGGAACAGGCGGATCGGCAGATCCCAGACGGGCTGCTTGCCGTCAGCGCTAATGGTGCATCTCGCTGCGATAGTCGTCGTGGCAGGCCTTGCAGGTCTTGCCGAGCGCGCCGAACCGCGCGCCGATGGCCGCCATGTCGCCCGATTTCGCGGCGGCGTCGAATGCAGCCGCGGCCTGCCGCATCGCGGTGTCCTTGGCGACGAAATCGGCCGGCTTCTGCCAGATTGCCGGCTTGGCGCCGGTCTTGCCGATGTCCGGGCCGGTGCCGGCCGGGAACCAGGTCGGGGTCTTGGACGCAAGCAGCGCGATGGTCGCGGCCGACGAGCGCACCACAGCAAGGTCGGGCGATCCCGATTTCAGCGTGCGACCAGCCGCTTTGAATGACTTGCCGATGCGCTCCATGCCGTCGTGGCGCTCGTGCATCCGCTGCATGGCCGCGTCATGCGCCATCGGCGCCGCCTGCATGGACTGCATCATGGCCTGCATTTCAGGCGAATTGTGCATGGCCGTCATTGCCGCATTCTCGTCGGTAATCGGCAAAACCTGGGCATTCTTCGGAGCTGCGGTGTTGGCCGCCGCGTTGTCGGCCGATTGGCGGCAAGCGCCCAGCAGCGCGACGGCGGTCATGGCGAGCAGTGCGATGCGCATATTTTCTCCTTATTCCTCGTCCGGCTTCGGCGACGTCCAGCTGTCGTCGATCATCTTGATGATGGCGGAGAAGTCCTTTGAGCCCCCGCCCAAATCGACGAAGCGTTCGTAGAGTTCCTCGGCCTCGCCGCCCATCGGCGTGTAAGCGCCGGCCTCGTCGGCCGCTTCCATGGCGAGCTTGAGATCCTTGAGCATCAGCGCCGCCGCGAAGCCGCCTTCATAGCCGCGGTCGGCGGGGGTTTCCGGGCCGACGCCGGGAACCGGGCAGTAAGAGGTCATCGACCAGCTCTGGCCTGACGCCTTGGAGGCGATGTCGTAGAAGGTCTGCAGGTCGAGCCCGAGCTTGCCGGCGAGGACGAACGTCTCGCAGGTCGCGGCCATGGTCGCGCCCAAGAGCATGTTATTGCAAATCTTGGCCGCCTGGCCGGAGCCGGGGCCGCCGGCGTGGATCACCGCCTTGCCCATTTTCTCGAGGATAGGTCGGGCTTTCTCGAAGCCTTCGTCGGAGCCGCCGACCATGAATGTCAGCGTGCCGCCTTCCGCCGCCGCGATGCCGCCCGAGACCGGCGCGTCGACCATCGTCAGCCCAGCCTTGGAGGCTTCGGATTCGACTTCCTTGGCGGTGGCGACGTCGATGGTCGAGCAGTCGATCAGGATCGCGGTCTTGGGAGCCGCGGGAAACACCGCGGCGCGGTAGACTGCGGCGACGTGGCTACCGGCGGGCAGCATGGTCACCACCGCGTCGGCACCCTTGCACGCTTCGGCGGCGGATTTGGCGGCGGCGCAGCCGTGATCGACCGCCCGCTTGAGGGCGTCCTCGCTCAGATCAAACGCGCGGACTTCATGGCCGGCTTTGACGAGGTTGGGGGCCATCCCGCCGCCCATGTGGCCGAGCCCGATGAATGCGACTTTCGCCATAGCCGGTGAACTCCTAGCGGCCGGTCCAGTTGCCGGGACGCTTCTCGACGAAGGCGGTCATGCCTTCCTTCTGGTCGTCGGTGCCGAACAGGCCGTGGAACAGGCGGCGCTCGAAGCGAATGCCTTGAGCGAGCCCGGTCTCGAACGCGGCGTTGACCATTTCCTTGGTGGCGATGGCGGCGAGCGGGGCCATTGACGCGATCGTCGCTGCAATCTTCATCGCCTCGTCGAGCAGGTCCGCGGCGGGGACCACTTTGGCGACCAGGCCCGAACGTTCGGCCTCGGCGGCGTCCATCATGCGGCCGGTCAGACACATCTCCATCGCCTTGGCCTTGCCGACCGCCAGCGTCAGGCGCTGCGAGCCGCCCATGCCGGGGGTGACGCCGAGCTTGATTTCCGGCTGGCCGAATTTGGCGGTGTCGGCGGCGATGATGAAATCGGCCATCATCGCCAGTTCGCAGCCGCCGCCCAGCGCAAAGCCGGCGACCGCCGCCAGCCACGGCTTGCGGGTCGCGGTGACCTGTTCCCAGCCGGCGAAGAAATTGGCCGAGTACATGTCGGCGAAGGCCTGGGCCTGCATCTCCTTGATGTCGGCTCCGGCGGCGAACGCTTTTTCCGAGCCGGCCAGCACCAGGCAGCGCTGCGAAGGATCGGCGTCGTAGGCCGCAAACGCGGCGATCAGCTCGCTCAGCACCTGGTTGTTGAGCGCGTTCAGCGCCTGCGGGCGATTGAGCGTGACCAAAGTCACCGCGTCGCGCCGCTCGACGAGGATGGTTTCATAGTTGGTCATGTCGGCTCTCCGGTGCCCGGGAACGGGGTCCAGCGCTGGTCCTCGGGAAGCGGCTCGAACAGTGCGTCGAGCATTTCGTCAGTCACCCCCGCCGCGGATGGCGGATCCCATTTCGGCGAGCCGTCCTTGTCGATCAGCAGCGCGCGCACGCCTTCGAGGAAATCGTGGGTGCGGACGACGCGGCCGGCGAGCGCATATTCGGCCGCCATCTCCTCGGCGAAGCTGCGCCGCGTCGCGCCTTCGGCGAGCAGCCGAAGCGAGACCTTGCACGACAGCGGGCTCTTCGAGCGGATGGTCGCGAGCTCGGAGCTCGCCCAGTCGCTGCCGTCGGCGTCGAGCGCGGCCTCGACCTCCTCGAGCTCGTCCGGCGCAAAGGCTCGCGTGATGGTTGCCAGATTGCCCGCGATCTTGGCCTGCGGCGACGATGCAGCCGCCGCGCCCAAGACGCCGTTGAGGCGCTCGGGCATTTTGGTGATCCGCTCGACCAGCTCCTCGAGCGACGATTGCGGCACATAATGGGTCGCAAGGCCGAGGTAGTGGCATTCGGCGGCGTCGAGCCGGGCGCCGGTCAGGACCATGAACTGCCCGACCCGCCCGGGCAGGCGTGACAAATACCAGCCGCCGCCGACGTCGGGGAACAGGCCGATGCCGGTCTCGGGCATGGCGAGGCGCGTGTTCTCGGTCGCCACGCGATAGGTGCACGGCAGCGCAATGCCGACGCCGCCGCCCATCGTGATCCCGTCCATCAGCGCCACGGTCGGCTTGGGGTAGGTGAACAGCAAATGGTTGAGGCGATACTCGCTGTGGAAGAAGGCGTGGGCGTCGGCGCCGTCGCCCGTCCCGCTCTTGGCGACCATCACTACATCGCCGCCGGCGCAGAAGCCGCGGCCCTGGGCGTGATCGATGACGACCGCCTTGATCTCGGGATCGCTGCGCCAGCCGAGCAGCGCCTCGGACATGGTGTCGCACATGGCGCGGGTCAGCGCGTGGAGCGCCTGCGGGCGGTTGAGGCGGATGCGCGCGACCGGACCTTGCGTGGTGACCAGGACGTCCTCGTTGACGGGATCGCTCAGCGGATCGTTCACTGGCGAAGCAGGTCGCGGCTGATGATCACGCGCATGATCTGGTTGGTGCCCTCGAGGATCGAGTGGACGCGAAGGTCGCGCCAGAAGCGCTCGATCGGATAGTCCATCAGATAGCCGTAGCCGCCGTGGAGCTGCAGCGCGCGGTCGACGACCGAAGAGCCGGTGTCGGTCGCGAGCCGCTTGGCCATCGCCGCGAACCGGGTCTTGTCGGGCGCGCTGGCGGTGACCTTGGCGGCGGCGACGTAAAGCAGATAACGCGCCGCCTGGAGCTCGGTCTCCATGTCGGCCAGCGTGAACTGGGTCGCCTGGAAGTCGGCGATGGAAGTTCCGAACTGCTTGCGTTCCTTGGTGTAGCGGATCGCTTCGTCGAGGCAGCGCTGGGCGCCGCCCAATGAGCAGGCGCCGATGTTGAGCCGGCCGCCGTCGAGGCCCGCCATGGCGATGCGGAAGCCTTCGCCCTCGGCACCGATGCGGTTGGCGACCGGCACGCGGACTTCGTCGAAATTGACCTGGGCGGTGGGTTGGCTGTGCCAGCCGAGCTTTTTCTCCTGCGCGCCGAAGCTGACGCCCTTCATGTCCTTCTCGATGACCAGGCAGGAAATCCCCTTGGGCCCGTCCTCGCCGGTGCGGACCATGGAGACGTAGATTTCGTTCTCGCCGGCGCCGGAGATGAATGCCTTGGAGCCGGACACGACATAATGGTCGCCGTCCAGAACGGCCTTGGCCTTGAGCGCAGCGGCGTCCGAGCCCGACGACGGCTCGGTCAGGCAATAGCTGCCCATCTGCTCCATCGAGATCATCGACGGCAAATACTTCTGCTTGACCTCATCCGAACCGTAGCGGTCGATCATCCAGCTCGCCATGTTGTGGATCGAGATGAACGCGCTGGTCGACGGGCAGCCGTAGGCCATCGCCTCCATGATCAGCGCCGCCTCGAGCCGGCCAAGGCCGATGCCGCCCGATTCCTCGCTGACATAGATGGCGCCGAAGCCGAGCTCGGCGGCGGCGCGGATCGTGTCGCGGGGGAAGGTGTGCTTTTCGTCCCACTCGGCGGCGAACGGCGCGATCGCGTCGGCGGTGAACTTGACCGCCATTTCCTGGATCTGGCGCTGGTCGTCGGTGAGGTCGAACTGGTGCATGAGCGAGCGCGCTCTAGCTTGCGACTTCCTCCTCGACCAGCCCTTCGGCGCGAAGCACGGTGTCGACCGCGGGCCGCTCGCGCATTCGCCGGGTGAAGGCGACCAGGCCGGGCCAGCGGCCAAGCTCGATGCCGTGAAGGCCGGTCCAGTTGGCGATGACGAACAGATAGGGGTCGGCGATCGTCAGCTGCTCACCCATCACGTACGGCCCGGCGCCCAGCTTCTGCTCGGCATAATCGAACCTCTTGGCTAGCAATTCGCGCGCGGCCTGCTTGGTTTCGATCGAGGCGTTGGGGTTCCACAGCGGGCCGAAACCCTTGTGCAGCTCGGTGGCGATGAAGTTGAGCCATTCGAGGATGCGGTAGCGGCGCATCTCGCCCACTGGCGAAAACAGCGCCGGATCCCCAGAGAGGTCGCCGAGATATTGCAGGATGGCGGCATTCTCGGTCAGGATATCGCCGTTGCCTAGGTCGAGCGCCGGCACCGACCCCTTGGGGTTGATCGTCCAGTAATCGGTGCCGCCGGCGGTGCGCTTGGCGCGCAGGTCAACCTGCTCGGAAGTGTGATCGAGCCCGGCCTCATGAAGGAGGATGTGGACCGCCTGCGAACAGGCGGCGGGCGAATAATAAAGCTTCATCATCGCGGTTACCTCTTCAGTCCGCGTTCGACGGCTCGTCCACATTCGACGCTTCGTCGTCGCCGGTATTCAGCTCATTGGTTGGAGTGGTCACGCTCTCGTCGGGCGGAAGCGCTTCGATGTCGGTCGGCGCCGCGGCTTCGTTGGCGGCGGCCAGGTTCTGGTCGGGCGGCGATTGGCGGCAGGCCGCGGTGGCCGCGGCGAGGGTGACCAGCAGGAGCCGGAATCTATTCGCAGCGCGCATAGGTGAAGCTCGCCATGGGATTGCTCTCCGTTCTTATCAATTTGTCCTTCTTCAGCTGCAGCGTCTCGAACTTGGTCCAGCTTTGCCCTTCGCCAGTGAAGGCGAAGTCGCCGCCGATCGAATCGCCCGACGCGCGGACATTCGCGACCGGGACCGCGCGCGACTCATAGAAAGCGAGCTTATCGTCACTTACCACGAGCAGCCCCTTGGTGTCGCCGCGTGTCGATGTGCAGTCGGCGGGGGTCAGGCCCCAGCGGCCGTGCAGTGCAGCTGGGATCGCGGCGGCGGCAGCGGGGAGCCCGGCGGCCGGCGTCGTCACGATGTTGGTCGGCGCCGAGCCATCGGCGCTCGGCCGGCCGTCCTTGGCACCGGCAACATTGTCGTCCGACGGCAGGCTGGCGGTATTGTGGGCCTCGCCGGCGACTGGGTCGCGCTTGTCGCAGGCAGTTAGGGCTAGCGCGACGGCCAGTGCAATAAGCGGGGTGAGGAAATTCTTCATGACCGCTCAACGCGCCATGACCGATTTGGACGCGTCGCCAGTAGCTTGAGTTGACTACCCCATCGTCGGGATGACGAACGCGTCCTTGTTTGGCGCCTCGGCAAAGCCGTCGGGCCAGCGCTGGGTGACGGTCTTGGTCTTGGTCCAGAAGCGGACGCCCTCCATGCCGTGCTGGTTGATGTCGCCAAAGCCCGAGCGCTTCCAGCCGCCGAAGGTGTGATAGGCGACTGGCACCGGGATCGGCACGTTGACCCCGACCATGCCGACGTTCACGCGCGCCGCGAACTCGCGCGCCGCGTGGCCGTTGCGGGTGAAGATGGCGACTCCGTTGCCGTACTGATGCTCGGACGGAAGGCGCACCGCCTCGTCGAAGCTGTCGGCGCGGACCATCTGCAGCACCGGGCCGAAGATCTCCTCCCGGTAGGACTTAAAGTGCGGCTTCACATGGTCGAAGAAGGTCGGGCCGATGAAATAGCCTTGCTCATGACCCTGGAGCATGAAGCCGCGGCCGTCGACCACCAGTTCCCCGCCTTCGTCGGCGCACATCTGAATGTAATTCTCGACGCGCTCCTTGTGGGCGGCGTTGACCACCGGCCCATAATGGGCGTCGGCATCGGTCGAGACCCCGACCCGCAAGGCGGCGATCGCGGGAATCAGTTTCTCGCGCAGGGCATCGGCGGTCTTGTCGCCGACCGGGACGACCACCGGCAGCGCCATGCAGCGCTCGCCGGCCGAGCCGAACGCGGCGCCGGCAAGGTCGTTGACGACCTGGTCGAGGTCGGCGTCGGGCATCACGACGCCGTGATTCTTGGCGCCGCCGAATGCCTGCACGCGCTTCCCGTTCGCGGTGCCGCGCGAGTAGATATAGTGGGCGATGTCGGACGAGCCGACGAAGCTCACCGCGCGGATCTCGTCATGGTCGAGGATCGCGTCGACCATTTCCTTGTCGCCGTGGACGACGTTCAAAATGCCATCGGGAAGGCCGGCTTCGGTCATCAATTCGGCGAGGCGCACAGGCACCGACGGATCGCGCTCCGAGGGCTTGAGGATAAAGGCGTTGCCGCAGGCGATGGCGACCCCGAACATCCACATCGGGATCATCGCCGGGAAGTTGAACGGCGTGATTCCGGCCACGATTCCAAGCGGCTGGCGCATCGAGTAAACGTCGATGCCGGGGCCCGCGCCGGCGGTATATTCGCCCTTCAATGCATGCGGGATGCCGCATGAGAACTCGATCACTTCGAGCCCGCGCTGCACGTCGCCCCTGGAGTCGGCGATGACCTTGCCATGCTCGGAAGAGAGCAGCTCGGCGAGCTCGTCGATGTGGGCTTCGACGAGCGCCTTGTAGTTGAACATGACCCGGGCGCGACGCTGCGGGTTGGTCGCTGCCCACGCCGGCTGAGCGGCATTCGCGGAGTCGATTGCGCGCCGAAGGTCGGCGGCGGTGCCGAGACGAACATGGGCCTGGACCGCGCCCTGGTTGGGGTCGAACACATCTCCTTCGCGCCCGTCGGACGCGTAGCTAGAACCGCCGATGAAATGGTCGATGTCGCGCAACATGAAAATCGTCCCGATTGGTGGAATTTGAGGTCGCAGTTCCCCTAGACCCGGGCGGCGCCAAATTCTAGGTCGGCGCCAATGCCCCGCAAACGTTCCGCCGGCCTGCCTTCGCGCAAGCAGATCCTCGACTTCATCGCGACTTCGGACCAGCCGGCCGGCAAGCGCGAGATCGCGCGGGCGTTCGGGCTGTCGGGGCAGGACAAGATCGCGCTCAAGGTGCTGCTCAAGGACATGGCCGACGAGGGGCTGATCGACTCGGCGCCGGGCCGCGCGTTCCACAAGACGGGCGGAGTGCCCAAGGTGACCGTGCTGCGGGTGGTCGAGGCCGACGACAGTGGCAATGTGTGGGCGGTGCCCGAACAGTGGCACGCGGAAACGCCGCCGCCCAAGCTCAAGCTGATCGAGCGCGGGCGGCGTGGGGCCCTTGGCATCGGCGACCGGGTGCTGGCCCGCACCGAGGAGCGGGGACAGGGCTTCGTCGCCCACCCGATGAAGAAGCTCGAGAAGAGCGCCGAGCTGGTCCTCGGTGTGATTCGCAAGGAGGGCGAGCGATACTGGCTGACTCCGGTCGAGAAGAAGGAGCGGCGCGAGCTGGCGGTGAGCGAGCTGAAGGACGCCGAGCCGGGCGATTTGGTGCTGTGCGAAGTGTCGGGGCGGGGGCCGCGGGTGACGGCGCGGGTCGATGCGGTGCTCGGCGATCCGTTCGCGCCGAGGAGCTTCAGCCTGATCGCGATCCACAAGCACGGGCTGCGGTACGAGTTTCGCGACGAGGCGATCGGGGAAGCCCACCGCGTCGCCAAGCTGCCGCTGGGTGAGCGCGAGGACCTGACCCATTTGCCGATTGTCGCGATCGACCCGGCCGACGCCCGCGACCATGACGACGCGATTTGGGCCGTGGCGGACGACGATCCCGCCAACCCCGGCGGGTGGCAGGCGATCGTCGCCATCGCCGATGTAAGTTTCTATGTGCGGCCCCATTCCGAGCTCGATCGCGAAGCCAGGGCGCGCGGCAACAGCGTCTATTTCCCCGACCTGGTGGTGCCGATGCTGCCCGAGGAATTGTCGGCCGACATCTGTTCGCTGAAGCAAGGCCAGGTTCGCGCGGCGATGGCCTGTCACCTCAAGATTACGCGTGATGGGACGCTCAAAAGCTGGCGATTTACGCGTGCGAAGGTTTGTGTTGCTGCAAACATTGCATATGAGGATGCCCAAGCCGCGATCGACGCAAGTCACGAGAATCGCACGGAAGTTTCATCGTCACCGTGCGCGATGCCGGACTTCGAAGGGGCTATTCCAGCCGCGCTGGTCGAAACTGCGCTCAAGCCGTTGTGGGCGTGCTGGCGGGCGCTGCTGGCGGACCGCAACAAGCGCGCGCCGCTCGAACTCGACATTCCCGAACGCCGCGTGGTGCTCGACGAGAAGGGGCGGATCCTGTCGGTCGCGCCGCGCGACCGGCTCGACGCCCACCGGCTGGTCGAGGATTACATGATCGCCGCCAACGTCGCCGCCGCCCGCGCGCTCGAAGCGAAGAAAGCGCCGGTGATGTACCGCGTCCACGAGGCCCCGAGCCGCGAGAAACTGGTCGCGCTCAAGGATTATCTGGCGACGTTCGGGATCGAGTTCGCGCTCGGGCAGGTGATCAAGCCGGCGACCTTCAACCGGATCATCGAACGGGTCGGCGACGACGATGGGCGGACCGAGATCATGGAGCAGGTCCTGCGGACCCAGATGCAAGCACGTTACGGACCTGAGCGGCTCGGGCATTTCGGGCTGGCGCTGGCAACCTACGCGCATTTCACCTCGCCGATCCGGCGCTATGCCGACCTCCTGGTCCATCGCTCGCTGACCAGCGCTTACCGCTTGGGCGAGGGCGGGCTGCCCCCGGGCGAGGACCAGAAGTTCGAAGCGATTGGCGAGGCGATCTCGATGCTCGAGCGCCGCGCGATGGAGGCCGAGCGCGATACCGTCGACCGCTATGTCGCGGCGTTCCTTTCCGACCGGGTCGGCCAGCTGGTCGAGTGCCGCATCACCGGCGTCCAGCCGTTCGGCTTCTTCGCCACGGTCACCGACCTCGGCGGCGACGGGCTGGTGCTGGCGCAGACCCTCGGCCAGGAATATTTCCGCTATGATGAGAAAGCCCGTCAGCTGGTCGGGGAGCACAGCGGCGAGACCTACCGGGTGGGGCAGAAACTGACGCTGCGCCTGGCCGAGGCCAATCCGGTGTCCGGTTCGTTGCGGTTCGAGCTGCCGGAGGGGTCTTACGGCGGATCCCCTGGACGGCGCGGAGACCGCACCCGCTCAGGGCCGCGCCGGGGCCGCCCGGCCAACGTCCGCCACCAGGGCAAGCGCAGGTAAGGAGAAAACCATGGATCGTTACAAGATCGCCATCGCCGTCGGCAGCCTGCGTGAAGGAAGCTTCAATCGCAAGGTCGCCCTGTCGCTGTGCGCGATGGCCCACGAGCGATTGAACTGTGACATCGTCCCGATCGGCGATTTGCCGCTCTACAACCAGGATTCCGATGCCAATCCGCCCGAGCAATATGTGCGGTTTCGCAAAGAGATCGCGGCGGCCGACGGCGTGCTGTTCGTGACGCCCGAATATAATCGCGGCGTTCCCGGCGTGCTCAAGAACGCGATCGACGTTGGCTCACGGCCGTATGGCAAGAGCGTCTGGAACCAGAAGCCGGCGGCGATCGTCAGCGCCTCGCCGGGCAGCATCGGCGGGTTCGGCGCCAACCACCAACTGCGGCAGGCGGCGGTGTTCCTCAACATGCCGGTGATGCAGCATCCCGAGGCCTATCTCGGTCATGTCAACGACGATAGCTTCGATGCCGACGGAAAGCTCAAGGACGGGCCGCTCAAAGACCTCGTGCTGAGCCTGGCGAATGCATTCGCCGATTGGGTGCACTTGATCCACGAATCGCGCCGGCTGCTCGCGGCGAAATAAATCAGGTCACCTTTGCCCGGCTGGAGAAGCTGGGTTGGTCCCAGGCGCGCGTGGCGAGGATTTCAGCCAAGGTTTCGGCCGCTTGCAGCGCGTCCTCGAATCCATTGTAGAGCGGCGCGAAGCCGAAGCGCATCAGGTCGGGGGCGCGGAAATCACCGACCACGCGCCGCGCGATCAGCGCTTGCATCACCGCATAGCCCTGCGGATGGGCGAAGCTGACATGGCTGCCGCGTTGCGCGGGTTCGCGCGGGCTGGCGAGCGAGATCTCTGCCCCGCAGCGCGCTTCGACTTCGCCGATGAAAAGATTCAGGAGCGCCTGTGCCTTGGCTTCGACATCCGTCATCGACAGTCCGGCGAAAGTGTCGAGCCCGGTCTCGAGCGCGGTCAGCGCGAGGATCGACGGCGTGCCGGTGAGGAATGCGGCGATGCCTGGCGCCGGCCGGTAATCGGATTCAAAGGCGAAAGGTGCTTCGTGACCCATCCAGCCCTGGATTGGGCTGCGGAGCTCAGCTTGCAGATGCCCAGCGACGAACACAAAGGCCGGCGCACCCGGGCCGCCGTTCAAATATTTATAGCCGCACCCGACAGCGAGGTCGCAGCCGTCGCGGTTGAGGTGGAGCGCCATCGCGCCGGCGCTGTGCGACAGGTCCCAGATGGTCAGCGCGCCCTTGGCATGCGCGGCGGCGTTGATGGCGGCCATGTCGTGCCGTGCGCCGCTGCGGTAATCGACGTGGGTCAGCAGGACGACGGCGGTTTGCTGGTCGATGGCGTTGGCGATCTCGCCGACTGGGACACATTTCAGCTCGAGGTGCGGCAGCAGATCAACCAGACCCTGCGCGACGTAGAGATCGGTCGGGAAGTTGCTGTCCTCGGTGAGGATCGTCGAGCGGTCGCCGCCCGCCCGCACCGCGCTGCCGAGCAGCTTGAACAGGCACACCGTGGTTGAGTCGGCGATGAGCAGCTCATCGGGTCGGGCGCCGAGCAACGGCGCGATCTTGGCGGCGATTCGCGCTGGCGCATCGATCCAGCCATGCTTGTTCCAGCTGGCGATGAGGTCGCCGCCCCATTGCTGCTCGACCACTTCGCGCAACCGGTCGACGGTCGCGGCCGGCAGCGGGCCAAGCGAATTGCCGTCAATGTAGACGCCCTTCGGCAAGATGAAGCGGTCACGGGCGAGCCGCAGCGGGTCGGCCGCGTCGAGCGCCTGCGCTTCGTCGAGCGTCACAACTTGGGAAGGGTCACGCCCTTCTGGCCCATATATTTGCCGGCGCGGTCGGCGTAGCTGACCTCGCACGGCTCGTTGCCCAACAGGAACAGGAACTGGCAGGCGCCTTCGTTGGCATAGACCTTGGCCGGCAGCGGAGTGGTGTTCGAGAATTCCAGGGTGACGTGGCCTTCCCAGCCGGGCTCGAGCGGGGTGACGTTGACGATGATTCCGCAGCGCGCATAGGTCGACTTGCCGAGGCAGATGACGAGCACGTCGCGCGGCACCCGGAAATATTCGACCGTCCGCGCCAGCGCGAAGCTGTTGGGCGGGATGATGCAGACGTCGGTCTTGCGGTCGACGAAGCTATTGGCGGCGAAATTCTTGGGGTCGACGATCGCCGAGTCGACGTTGGTGAAAATCTTGAATTCGTCGGCGACCCGCGCGTCGTAGCCATAGGATGACAGGCCGTAGCTGATGCAGCCGTCGGCGCGCTGGGCCTCGACAAACGGCTCGATCATCGCGTGCGCCAGCGCCTGCTCGCGAATCCAGCGGTCGGATTGGATGGTCATGCGAGCGGGCGTAGCCGCGCTGGGGCGGGGGGCGCAATGCCACTTTCCATCCACAGGGCAGTCCACCAAAAAGATTGCAAGTTGTGAAGTTTGGATGGAAGTTGTGGGGCCAAAATCGGTAAGCCGAGACCATGGCAGAAATCCTCCGAATCGCTGAATCCGCGTCGACCGCGGGAAGCCCCGCCCTCCCCCAGAATGTCGAGGCGGAGGCGGCGCTGCTCGGCGCGTTGATGATCGACAACCGGCTGGTCGAGGAAATCCAGACGCGGCTGCAGCCGCACCATTTCTTCGAGCCGCTGCATGGCCGCATCTACGAGTCGATCCTCCGGCTCACCGACCGCAACATGATTGCCAACCCGGTGACCCTGCGGCCGCTGTTCGAGGCCGACGAAGGGATCAAGGAGGTCGGCGGGCCGGCCTATCTGGCGCAGCTCACCGGATCGGGCGCGGCGGTCATCGGAGCGCGCGATTTCGCCGCCCAGATTTACGACCTCGCGCTGCTGCGGGCGCTGATCGGGGTCGGTCGCGATCTCGTCGAAAGCGCGCTCGATACGAGCGAGGAAGTCGCCCCGCTGGCCCAGATCGAGAAGGCCGAGACCGAGCTCTACAAGGTCGCCGAAGAAGGCGGCGCGGAAGGCAAGGCCAAGTCGTTCGGCGAAGCGACCAAGCTGGCGATCGAGATGGCCGAGAGGGCGTTGAACAGCGGCGGCCATTTGTCGGGCATAACGACCGGGCTCGACAGCTTGAATTCGAAGATCGGCGGGCTTCACCATTCGGACCTGGTGATCATCGCCGGGCGGCCGGGGATGGGCAAAAGCGCGCTGGCGACCAACATCGCCTTCGCCGCCGCCCAGCGTTTCCTGCGTGACGCCGACGACGGCATCGAGCCGGGCAAGTCGGCGGGAGCGGCGGTGGCGTTGTTCAGCCTCGAAATGTCGGCCGACCAGCTCGCCACGCGCGTCCTCGCCGAGCAATCGGGGATCAGCTCCGAGAATTTGCGCATGGGGCGGATCAGCCAGCAGGAGTTCCGCCAGCTGGCGCGCGCCGCCGGCGAGCTGCAGAGCTTGCCGCTATACATCGACGACACGCCCGGCCTGACGATTGCCGCGCTGCGCGCCCGCGCCCGCCGCCTGAAGCGCCAGAAGGGCATCGGCATGGTGATCATCGATTATCTGCAGCTGCTCCAGGGCACCGGCAAGAACAGCAACGAGAACCGCGTCCAGGAAATCTCCGAGATCAGCCGCGGCTTGAAGCAGCTGGCGAAAGAGCTCGACCTGCCGGTGATCGGCCTGTCGCAGTTGAGCCGCGCGGTCGAGCAGCGCGAGGACAAGCGCCCGCAGCTGTCGGACCTGCGCGAATCTGGCTCGATCGAGCAGGATGCCGACATCGTCCTGTTCATCTACCGCGAGGATTATTACGTCGCGTCGCGCGAGCCCAAGCGGCCGGTCGAGGGCGACGACAGCAAGGCCCACGAGGCGCACGAGGAATGGGCGCGCGACATGAGCCGGGTCTATGGCCTCGCCGAGCTGATCGTCGCCAAGCAGCGCCACGGCGCGACCGGCAAGGTGCGGCTCAAGTTCGACAGCCGGATCACCAAGTTCAGCGACGCCGCCGACGATTCATACTTGCCGGAAATGCGCAACAGCTAGCGGTGGCGACTGCTCAATCCTCGAGCATGTTGGGGTCGCGCAGGCCCTGGTCGATCGCGGCGCGCGCGGTGACGGCTTCGCTGCTGGTCACCGGGTAGGCGCAATAATCGGCCGCATAATACGCGCTCGGGCGGTGGTTGCCCGACAGGCCGACGCCGCCGAATGGCGCGTTCGATGGGGCGCCGTTGGTCGGCCGGTTCCAGTTGACGACGCCGGCGCGGATGTTCGCCCAGAAGCGGTCGTAGAGCTCCGGGCTGCCGCCGACTAGGCTCGCCGCGAGGCCGAAGCGGGTGGCGTTGGCCTCGTCGATCGCGGCGTCGAAATCCTTGACCCGGATGAGCTGTAGCACCGGGCCGAACATTTCCTCGTCGGGGCGCTCGGCGATGTCGGTGACGTCGATGATTGCGGGCGTCAGGTAAGGCCGTCCCTCGATCAGGCGATCGAGCCGCCGAATGGGTTTGCCGCCCTTGATCATCAGCTCGAGCCATTGCTCCTGGAGGCGGTCGGCGGCGTCGATGTCGATCAGCGGGCCCATGAACGGCTGCGGGTCGGCGAACGGCTCGTCGACGATCAGCCGGTCGAGCAGGCGGCCGACCGCTTTGAGCAGCGGGCCTTCCTTGCCATCCTCGACGATCAGCCGCCGCGCCGCGGTGCAGCGCTGTCCGGCCGACAGATAAGCCGACTGGACGACGATGACCGCCGCCGCGTCGACCGATTTTGCGTCCCACACGACCAGCGGATTGTTGCCGCCGAGCTCGAGCGCGAGGATCTTGTGCGGGATTTCGGCGAACTGCCGGTGCAAGGCGCGGCCGACGCGCGCCGAGCCGGTGAACAGCAAGCCGTCGATGCCCGGCTCGGCGGCCAGCGCGCGCCCTTCGTCGGGGCCGCCGACGAGCAGGCGGACGACGCCGTCGGGGATCTTTGCCGCATGGAAGCATTCGACCAGAAAGGCGCCGGTCGCCGGGGTCTTCTCGGACGGCTTGAAGACCACCGCGTTGCCGGCGATCAGCGCCGGTACGATGTGCCCGTTGGGCAGGTGCGCGGGGAAATTGTACGGACCGAGCACGGCGAGTACGCCGTGCGGCTTGTGGCGGACCGCGATCTTGTTGCCGAGCGCGGCCTCGAGCTTGCGCTGCGGCGTACGCTCGGAATAGGCGTCGATCGAAATCTGGACCTTGTTGATCACCGCGCCGACCTCGGTCGTCGCTTCCCACAATGGCTTGCCGGTCTCGCGTGCGATCAGCTTGGCGAAATCCGCCTCGCGCTTGCGCACGACATTGGCGAAACGCCGCACCCCTTCGGAGCGGTAAGCGAGCGAATGTGCTGCCCAGGCCCCCGCAGCGGCGCGAGCCGCGGCAACTTCGGCGGCGGCGTTGCCGATTTCACCGGACCAGATTTCCGCGCCGGTCGCCGGCTCGGTCGAAACCAATGTTTCAGCCATGAGGCAGCGCGCTCCACGAACTTGGCGGCTTCGTCAAGCCACGGGCGGCGCGTCGGCGGCAATCGCCTCGCCCATCCGGCGGACGGCGGCGATCTTGGCCTCGAACGGGCCCCAGTCGTCGCGTTCGGCGATCGCGGCCCAGATCGCTTCGACCTCGTCGATGTGCATCGAGCAGGGTTCGGGGTCCGACCAATATGGGTGGGCGGCCGGTCGTTCGCGTCCCCGCAGAGCGGCAGCCAGCTCACGGAACGGCTCGGACGGGTAGCGCTCGGCGCCCGGATCGCGCCCGCCGCGCCAGTCGACGAAGATGCGGTCGATCGTCGCTTCGCGCGATTGCAGGGCGCGGACCAGCGCTGCTGCGAGGGTGCGATCGGTCTCGGGTGCCGCAGGCGCTACCCCAAGACGCTTGACCAGCGCCCCGGCCAGGGCGTCGCCGAACCGCTCGCCCCAGACGGCGAGGCGATCGGACAGCGGCGCGGCGTCGGCGACCAGCGTCAGGCAGCCGGCCAGCTGGGCGAGGTCCCAATGGATCGCCTCGGGCTGGCGGCCGAACGCATAGAGTCCGTGGTGGTCGAAGTAAGCGGCGGTGAAGCCGGCGTCCCATTCGGGCGTGAAACGCCACGGGCCGTAGTCGAAGCTCTCGCCGGTAATCGCGATGTTGTCGCTGTTGAGGACGCCGTGGACGAAGCCCGCGGCCATATAATTTGCGGCGAGATTGGCGGTGGCGGCGGAGACGCGGTCGAACAGGCGCAGCGCATTTTGGGCGGGGTCGTCCGAGGGCTGCTCGCCATAAAGGTTGGCGAGGCAGTAATCGACCAGCCGCGCGATATTCTCCTCCTCGCCGAAGAAGGCGTAGCGCTGGAAGCTGCCGATGCGGATGTGGCCGTGGCTGAGCCGCGTGAGCACCGACGAGCGGGTTGGCGATGGCTCGTCGCCGCGCACCAGCTCCTCGCCGGTCTCGAACAAGGCGAAGGTCTTCGACGTGTTGACGCCCAGGGCTTCGAGCATCTCGGTGGCGAGCGCTTCGCGGACGCCACCCTTGAGCGTGAGCCGGCCATCGGCGGTGCGGCTGTAGGGGGTGGTGCCGGACCCCTTGGTGGCGAGGTCGAGCAGGCGATTTTGGCCGTCGCGCAGCTGGGCGAACAGGAAGCCTCGCCCGTCGCCGATGTCGGGATTGTAATGGCGGAACTGGTGCCCGTGATAGCGCAGCGCGAGCGGCTGGGTGAGGTTGCCGGGGAGCGGCTCGAAGCGGCAGAAATGCGCCCGCCACGCTTCGTCATTGAGGTTGCCAAGCCTGACGCGCTCCGCCCAGCGCTGGTTGAGGAAGCGCGGGATGGCCTTGGGAAATACCGCCGGCTCGACCGGGTCGTAGAAGCCGGGGCCGAGTTCGAGGATCCTGGGGTCGGGCTGGTAGGAACGTGGCATTCCACGGCCTCGCACGGGGCGCTCGCACGAAGCAAGCGCCCCGCTGCCCTGATCAGTAGCGCGCGGTCAGCTTGACCATCACCGTGCGCGGCACGCCGTAATAGACCGTGCGGATGCTGCCGACCGAGGAGAATTCCTGGGCGTCGGTCTTGTACGCCTTCTTGGTCAGATTCTGGCCGTAAAGCCCGACGGAGTAATGCTTGTCGCCGGTTTCGTAGACGATCCGCGCGTCGTACAGCCAATAGCCTTTCTGGAAGAGGCCTGGGACTTCGGTCGTTCCATTCCCCGCGATCAGGAAGGTGTTGTCGACCGCGAGCGCGGTGCGCGATTTGTAGCGCGCCTGGCCGCCGACCGTGATGCCGCCCGACCCGCCGAGATCGAATGCATATTGCGCGCCGCCGCGGAGTGTCCACTTGGGCGCGAAGGCGGGGGTCTGGAACGCGCGGCTGCCGCCGGTGGTGACGAACCGGATGTCGGCGAACTCCTCGTATTTGGCGTCGAGATAGCCGAGCTGGCCATCGATCAGCAGCCCCTCGAGCGGGGTCCATGCGGCTTCCAGTTCGGCACCCCGGATTCTCATCTTGCCGGCATTGAGCACCGACAGCTTGGGTGACGGGAGGCCGGTGATCGGATCATTGTCGATACCCGAGACGCGCGCCTGGAAATCCTTGTAATCGTTATTGAACACAGCTCCATTGAGACGCAGCTGGCGTGCAATCATGGTCTTGAAGCCAGCCTCGTACGACCACACGGTTTCGGGATCATATTTCGTTGATTCGCCGACGCTGTTGGCTCGTCCGTTGAATCCGCCCGACTTGAACCCCTTGGCGACGCGAGCATAGATCATCGTCGAAGGGATGACTTGCCAGTCCAGGCTGACCATCGGCGACGTGTCTTTCCAGGTGCCCCTGGGCGGCGCGAATGCGTAGGTTCCATTGAACGGACCGAAGGTGGAAAACGTCGAGGTCGTCCGGTCGTAATCCTTGGTTTCGCGAGTGTATCGGATTCCGGCGGATAGCCGCACCGTCGGCACGATCTCGAAGCTGCCGTTGGCGTAGGCGGCATAGCTTCTAGTGGTGAGATCATCGTCGACCGTTCTTAAGAAGGTCGCGTTACCGAACAGCGGTCCCAGCAGCTCGTCGGCATAGGCCTCTTGGTGCGAGCCGATGTCTTCCTTGAGATAATATAGGCCCGCGACGCCGCTCAGCCGCTCACTGGCGTAAGCGAGCTGGAATTCCTGGCTAAATTGATGCTGGTCGACATTGACCTGGACATCGCCAATTTCATATTGGGTCGCGTCGATGTCGATGTAATCGCGAGTCTTCAGATTGCGGTAGGCGGTGATCGACTTCAAGGTCAGCGCGTCGGTCACGTCGACCGCGGCGGTTCCAGCAAAGCCGTAATGCCAAAGCTTGGTGGTGTTGGGCAGCTGCGGGCTCGTCCGGCCGCGCCAGTGATAGGGGGTCGTCGGGTCGGAGACCACCAGGGTGCCACCCGAGAAGGTCGTCAGATTATTTAGCGGCCGGCCGACATTCAGGTTCGCGTTGTCGTGTGAGTAATCGGCGGTGAGATCGATGCGAACATTGCTGCTGGGGGTGAACGCCAGTGCTGCGCGCGCGCCGATGCTGTCCTTGTCGTTGTAGCGCCGGTCGAGCACTTCGTCCTTGACGTAGCCGTCGTGGGTCGAGCGCATCACTGCGAACCCGGCAGCGAGCGTTGACGACAGCGGGCCCGAAGCGGCGCCCTTCAAGTCGAGCTCGCCGTAATTGCCGATCGCAACGGAGGCATTGGCGCGGAAGTCCTGGCCCGGCCGGCGGCTGACGAACTTGATCGCGCCGCCAATGGTGTTCTTGCCATAGAGCGTGCCCTGCGGCCCGCGCAGCACTTCGATCCGCTCGACATCCAGCAGGTCGAGCTGGTTGCCGCGAATCCGGCTCAAGTAGACCTCGTCGACATAGACCCCGACCGCGGGGTCGAAGGTCTGCAGCGCGTCCGGCTGGCCGATGCCGCGGATGTAGATGTTGGTGGCGTTGGACGAGCCGCGCCCCTGGACGATGTTGAGGTTCGGCACCGCCCCCTGAAGCGCGGTGGTGTCGGTCGCCTGGAGCCGGTCCAGTGCGCGCTCGTTGAAGGAGGAAACGGCCGCCGGGACCCGCTGGAGCCGTTCTTCCGTGCGCCGCGCGGTGACGACGATGTCGGCGGTCGCGCTATCCTTGCCCTCGGCATTGTCGGCGCCAGTCGCTTCGGGCGCCGGCGGTTTCTGCGCCGTGTCCGCATTGGTTTGATCCACCGACTGTGCCAGAACCGGCGCGGCGGTGAGCGAAATCGAAGCCGCGCCAGCAAGCAAGGTTGCGCGCACAAGTAGTTCAGAACGAATCATGATTTCTCCCCTTCAGGTGCGGTTACCCCACCGCAAAGCCTGTCCCGGGGACTTCATAATGAAAGTTGAACCAACTTTCAACTTGGTTTATCGGGGGTGCGGGGGACAGGATTTTGGCGACCACGGAAACGGTGCGTGTCGGGAACGCGAAGCGAAGAGGCAGGAGCGCCGCGCGCGTCCCGTCTTCGGGCGCAGTGAGCGACGACAAGGCGCCGCGTACGGCACGAGGCGAACGGACGCTGCGCAAGATCCTCACGGCGGCGCTGGAAGAGTTCGGGGAACGCGGCTTTTCGGAAGCATCGATCGTCGGCATTACGAGCCGCGCCAAGGTCGCGCTCGGCACCTTCTACACTTACTTCGACAGCAAGGAGGAACTATTCCAGGCGCTGGTCCGCGATATGTCGGCGCAAGTGCGCGATCATGTCGCTCCGGCGTTCAGCGGCGGAGGTGACGGGCTCGAACGAGAGCGCCGCGCGCTCGCTGCATTCTTGCGCTTCGCTGCGCAGCACAAGCAGGTTTATCGCATCATCGACGAGTCCGAATTCGTCGATCCCGAGGGATTTCGCGCCCACTATGAAACCACCGCAGCGCGAATCGCGGCGCGCCTTGGCGATGCGGCTGCGCGGGGCGAATTGCGCGACGACGAGTCGGAACTCGCGCACGAGGTGATCGCCTGGGCGTTGATGGGCGCGAACGTCTTCCTCGGATTGCGCTTCGCGGTGTGGGGAGACAGCGATCCGGACGAAGTTGCGACGATCACCAACCGCTTTATCAGGCACGGTCTCGGTCGCGCTAACGCGTCGACAAAAGGCAATTAAGGATTCTCATGCCAGACGATTCAATCAGTGTTCACGAGGGAGCGGCGGCCGCCTGGCAGGCGCGTCATTGGATTAGCCGCGACGGGCTGAGGCTGTTTTATCGCGACTACGCCGGGCCGTCCGATCGTCCGCCAATCGTCTGCCTGCCTGGACTGACCCGCAATTCCCGCGATTTCGAAGACCTCGCCAACCGTTATGCGGGCCGCTTCCGGGTGATCGCCCCCGATTTTCGCGGCCGTGGCATGAGCGAGCGTGATCCGCAGCCGGAGCGCTATCTTCCGCCGACTTACGCCGCCGATGTCCTGCAGTTGCTCGACGAGCTCGAGATCGATCGGGCGATATTGGTCGGGACCTCGCTCGGCGGGCTGGTAACGATGCTGATTGCGGCCATGCAGCCGCAGCGGATCGCTGCGGCCATCCTCAACGACGTCGGGCCGGAGATTGACCAGAGCGGGATCGACCGAATTCGCAGCTATGTCGGGAAAGGGACGCGTTTCCGCGACTGGGACGAGGCCGCCGACTATATCGCCGAGGTCAGCCGCGGCCTGCCCGTTGCAAATAGCCATGACGACTGGCTGCGCGCGGCGCGGCGGATTTGCACCGACGACGGCGATGAAATCATCTTCGATTATGACATGGCAATCGCGGAGCCGTTCAACCAGCGCAACGACGGCGCCGCCCCGGCTTTCGACTTGTGGCCGCTTTACAAGAAGCTCGAGGGCCGGCCGCTGCTGATCGTCCGCGGCGAGCTCAGCGACCTGTTGTCACCGACGGCCGCGCAAGCGATGGTGGAGGCGCTTCCCGAGGCCGAGCTGGCGATCGTTCCGGGAGTCGGCCACGCGCCCGAGCTCAACGAGCCCGAAGCCGTCGCTGCAATCGACCGGCTGCTTGACCGGGCCGTGGCGGCCGACCAGCACAGAGGGGCCGAAGCTTAGGGCTACGCGCCGCGATCAATCGCACTGAGCCTATTGACCAGCGACAACGCGGTGGCGGGCTCGCGCACGGCGATGAAGACCGTGTCGTCGCCGGATATGGTGCCGGCCACTTCGGGCAGCTCGGCCTGGTCGAGCGCCACTCCGACCAAATGCGCCGATCCCGGCGGGGTCTTGAGGACGATCAGATTGCCCGCCGGTTCGATCGAGCGAACCCACTCGCGCAGGATTGCTTCGAGGCGCGGCCCGGCCCAGCTCGCCCCGTCGAGCTGATCCGGCAGCGCATAGGTAACCGTGCCCCCGCGCCTGATTTTGACCGCGCCGAGATGCTCAAGGTCCCGCGAGATGGTCGCTTGAGCGACCGCGAAACCGAGGCTCGCAAGCCGCTCGGCCAGCTCGTCCTGGCTGGCGAGAATATTGGAGCGGAGCAGGTCGGCAATCGCCCGCTGCCGCTGGGCTCGGGCGTTGGTCATGGCGAAAGTCCCCTGGTCCGTCGTGTCAAGCCAGGTGTTGCATAAAAATACAATAAAGTGAATAGGCCGCACATCGTGATTCGGACCGCAATCCTTGGGGCCTCTGGCTATGCCGGCGGTGCTCTCCTTATGCGATGGCAGCCTTCTCGTTGGACCTGGGGAAGGTTGTCCCATCGACTCACATGCGGTGGAGGATGACGCCGAGCTTGCGTGCCAGCGCGACCCGCGCCTTCTTGGTGCCGCGCCGCTTGGCGACCGCAAGCTTCCACGCCTTCGGGCCTGAGAAGAGGGCGGTGCGCGTCAGCATCACTCTCGCCGCCTCGTAAAGCGCGGTCCGCACCATCCGGTCACCCAACCTTGGTGATCGAGCCGGTGACGTCGAGCTCGCCGAACTGATATTTCCTCGGCGTCAGCCCGAAGTGAGGCACTACGTCGCGCGAGCGCCGGAAGCGTGCCGGATCAGGGGTTCGATTCTCCCATCAGCTTTACCAGCCCCACACAGCGGAGAAATCCGCCGAAAATTCCCTACAGGCCCTCGAAACTAGGGAATTCGCTAGAAATTGGGCCGCGCGAACGCAAGTTCCCGCGCGAAAAGCGACGTTCACTCGGACTCGTGGGCGTCTCGAAGAGGGAGTTGGGCAGTCTGTCCTGCTGACTTGCTCTTCGAACTCCGGCGTTTGCTGATCCACATCAGATAGAGGAACAGCAGGATCCCTGGAGTGACCCAGAGAAAAATGCTCAGAAATTTCAACATGGAGCGAGTCCTTCCGGGCCCCGATCAGCGGGTTTTTTTGCTTAATAGGAAGCTTCAAATTCGGACTGTACCGAGCTGAGACAGCTCGACCTCAGGTGCAGACATTCGTGATTTTCCCTGTTTGGACGACTCGGTTGTCGCTTTTGGCTTTTCAGTTCACGCTGATGGCGCTATGGGGCGCTTGATTTGGCACCGTTCGGCATTGCCGTTCGGCCAGCGCCGAGCCTGTTAGAGGTACGTGAACAGCGCACCGCCCATCGGCGGACGATCTGGAAAATCCTGCATGCTGACAGATCAAAGAACATCTGGGACGGTCGCGCGAGGAATACTGTTAGCCATTTTATTGGGCCTGTGTTTTTGGATCGCCGGCGTCCTTTGGCTACTTTGAATAAAGTTAACAGTGGTCACTGTACAACGCGGTATTTGAGCGGAGCTCAAGCCGATGACTTTTCGAAGTCATTTGGCGGACCGGCGCGAAACGGAAACGATCGTGGCTGCGTTGGGTCCGGTCACGTGGAGATCGTTGGAGTCGATGTGGTTCAGTGCGTCTGCTAAGCGGTTATTGAGCAAGTCGCCTCGCGTCATTCCTGGACAAACTACCGCTCGGAAACCAGCGGCTTGAACCGCTCCACTGCATTGGCATTGGCGCGACCTTACTCAAAGCCAAACTGAGACGCATCTCGGTTTCTTCAGCGGTCCGTGAGGGCGTGGAACTGATTAGCACTAGCCGCGACGACTTAGCCTCGCATTCGCGTAATTTCCTGAACCCGTCCGGCGCCTCCGCCCTTGAAGTAGGACGCCGCGCTCGTCATCGTGGATTGACAAACCCATTAGGTGAGTCCTGCCTTGTCACGGCGTGATTTTAACCACCGTCACATGATCACCAACCGGGACGGTAATCGTCTTGGCATTGATTGCACTTAGCTTCGCCGCCAGGTCCATGGTGGGTGTGAATACCTCGATCTTTGCCGCCGGTTGCGCGAGGGTGAGGCCAACCGGTACCGGAGCCACGATAATATCCCGCTTTTGGAGGCGATTGTAGCTGTCCACATCTTGGTACATCGTGAGCAAGAAAGTGCCGTCGCTCTTCTGAAAGAGCTTACGCTTGGCCCAGGTGCCATTGGTGACCGCGTAATCGAGCCGACCGGGAATAAACGCGGTTCCCTTGTCGAACATCAGGGCCATCAGATTTTTAACGGCGAAAAAGGCTGGTCGCCGCCTGAATTCGCCGTCGATCAAGCCATGATACCTCGGTGGGTGGCGCTGCACATCGTCGAGCAAGGAGTAGATGTAGATCTTTTCGACACCTTCGCCGTATGCGTCGAGCAATCCACGGATGAGATATTTGGCGGCGGCTTCTTCAGTGATGAAGCCCGCCCTGAGCGGCAAGCCAGGACCGGCGACGGGGTAGCCGTATTCGGTGATCCACAGCGGTTTTGTCGGCGCGAGGATTTTAGCCTCTCTGATGGCGTTAGCCAAAGTATATTCACCAGCGCCGCCACCTTCGCTGCTGCCGCTTGGCTTACCCGCTTTGCTCGGTCGACGACCACCAGTGTAATAGTGCAAGCAACCTTTATCGACAGTCGTCTCGAGATTGCCGAGAGTGATATAGTCGTTGGTTAGACGGCCCCATATTGACGGACCAACCAGCGGCACTTCGTCTAATTTGGGGTTGGCCCGGACTGTATCATGCAGCCATTTTTGGAAATTGCGTAGCTGCGCCGCCCAGTCCGCAGGCCTGCTGGCCGGCTTGTTATACTCGTTGGCGCTTTCGATGGCGCTGATGTTCTGCGCTCCGACGTAGTTGGTGAGGAAGTCGATATTTGACTTGGTCTCGGCCAGATCGAACTCCCCGCTCTGGCTCGCGACCGTCACACAAATTTTGACGCCTCTGGCGAACAGTCTTTGCAAGTCCGCAAGGGCGGCTTTACCGGGTGAACCCCTGCCGATCTTCCCGCGAGTATGCAGTACGCCGGTTTCAAGGAAGGCGGATCCCCAATCAATGCTTCCCCAAAGATCTTTGCGCCAATTTGGATGAGTGCAGATGCCTACTGCATCTACAAATCGCCTGGTAGGAATAGCACGCTCAACAGAAGCAAGGGCCGGGAGCGGCACACCGCACGCCCCGACAAGAGCGAACCCTCCTGCCACAAATGAGCGTCGAGAAACTTCAGTCATTAGTGAATCCTTTCCATGCAACACGGATTCTGACGCCGGGGAGCCTGCTTTCGGCCGAACTTCAAAATATCCAAGGGGACGCGCGTTTTAGGAGAGACACTGATGTTATTCAATTTTCGTTGATCTCATGAATTTGCAGGCCCTGCCTAAGTCTTTACCAGCTTTCAACATATGCCGACCTAGCATGGGAAATGGCACCTCGAATCTCTTCGAATTGTCGCCCGGTCCTTGCATTCCTCGCCGCAGCGCTCGTCGCCAGCAGCTCGTCCAGCCAATCGCAGCCCGCGCAAGACGACTTCGCCGCACGTCTGCTGCAAGCCCACAACTCCGAGCGAACGTCGATCAACTCGTCGCCCCTGGCATGGGATCCGGCGCTGGCGCGAGCTGCCGCAGACTATGCCGCCGAACTCGCGGCGACCGACAAGTGGGGCCATTCGGCACCCGATCAGCGTATTAACCAGGGTGAAAACCTGTGGATGGGCTCTCGCGGCGGGTTTAGCCTCGAGCAGATGATCAGCAATTGGGCATCGGAAAAGTCAATGTTCCGTGCTGGAATATTTCCCCACGTTAGCACGACTGGCAATTGGCACGACGTTGGCCATTATGTGCAGATCGTCTGGCCTGGAACCCACCGGGTTGGCTGCGGTCGAAGCTCGTCCGAGCGATTCGACTATCTCGTGTGCCGCTACGCGGATCCAGGTAACGTGATGGGCGAAGTCATTGGACACATAGTCAAAGTGGCGGATTCCCCCTCGCGATTGTCTTCCACCAAACTCTGATTCTGACCTGCGACGGACCTTCAGCTCCTAGCTAAGAGACTATCCCGGACCGCAATTCGAACGGCTTGCCCAGCGTTGTGTTTCCTGGTGTTCAATCATAGGCTGCCGGATGTGGCGCCCATTGCGCGCACGGGGGCTTCAACGATGACGCGTTTGATGGTCGCATCCCTGTTAACGGGGAGCTCGCTGGCTCTCGGCGCTTGCGTCGCGGGCATCGCCGCCAGCGCCGTCAGCATGGCAGCCCAGAGCGCTCGGACCCAGCCTGTCAGCAATGAACACTTGCAGCCCGCGGCGGAGAAGGCCTGCAGCGCTCAAGCATCCCAGTATGGCGCTGTGCACATCATTGACGTTCAACAGGTCGCCACAAGCAAGATCATCGTGTGGGGGACCGTCGAAGGCGGGAAGGGACGCCAATCGTTCGAGTGCGCATACGGGACGAAGATTACGGGCTTCAAGCGGCGCGCGATCCCTTCGCGGCCCTGAACCTTCTCTCCTCAGCCAAGCGGGATGGCAAGGTTCCGCTCTTGGTCGCACTGTTCGCAGGTCGCCGTCAGGTCACGCTCTCGGAATCTGTGCCGGGACTGTGAGAGCACTTTGCTCGATCTAGGCACCACGGCTGAGCTCCTTCTGTACCGAATTATGTGCCCCGAGTCAGGTTATGCCTCGCGCGACTATGCAATTTCGAGCTGCGGACGCCCTTGCCGCGTTGGATAATTGTACATGTACGCATTGCCTTGCAATCGCGATCTCGCCGGATCGAACTTTGTGAGCCCCGCACCGACAAGTCTCCCCCGCGCGTTGACGAGACGCTGTAGGGCTAGCCCGTACGTCTGGATCGGTCTCAACGACGAACACTGTCTGTCGAGCCGCTGCTGCCGCCGTTCGTGGTGTGTCTGCAAGTCCAGAAATTGGGGGAGCATCGATGATGATCATTTCAAACCGCTCGGAGAGATGCTTGAGCAGAGTCGCCAAAGCATGGCTGCTAAGCAGCGCGGCAGGGCTTGCGGGCATGGGTCTGCCAGAATCGCTGAAAGGCCGGGCACCGACGTGTGCAATGTTGCCGCCTCGGGCGCGCATCGGTCGGCTAGGATTGTGGAGAGACCCAGCGGGAAATCCACGCAGACACAATCCTGCACCGTGGGTTTGCGCATGTGGCCGTCGACAAGGAGTTGCTCGCGCTACAACGGTCCCACTGACGACATGACTCGGAATACTCCCATCAACGGGTTCACAGACAATAAGTTCTGCCATGCTTCTTTGCCACGCGAGTGGCCCACGATGACGATATCATCACGCATGAGAGGGGCATCGGGAGCTTGACCCCGACGAATTTCGTCGAGGTTAAAAAGCGCGCCGAGCCGCTGACCATTTACAGTACGGAATACGGCTACCTCGTTGGTGGATGCGAGCCGGGTTTCACCGCGAGCCAGGGCAACTGCCTGAAGAAGTGTTGTCTTGCCCTTGATGTCGTACATGCCGGGCTGATTGACTTCTCCCTGCACCGTGATTCTTTCCGGGGCGCTGCTGGCGACCGCAACCGTGACCTGAGGATTCTTGAGGTATTTGTTAGCTAGCCCCGCGGCGATGACGGAACCTAGCTGCGCCGTCGTCTTGCCACCGGCTAAGACGGTTCCCAGCAGCGGCATATTGATGTTTCCGCTCGCATCGACCTGCAAAGGCGTACTCGGCGGTGTCGAAAGATCGGGTTCCTGAAACACCGATATCGCCAACTGGTCGAATGGTGCGATCCGATATTCGGACTGTATTGCTGTCGCCGCCGGAGATGACAGAACGCTGTACGCTCCGGCACCGGAGGGCAGGTTGGAGCCAGACAATGAGGCTCCGGTCGCGCAGGCGGCGAGGCTCGGAGCAACGAGAAAAATGAAAAGCTTACGCAACATCAACTCTCTCCTGGCCGAACGGCCCTCGGCATCGGCGGTGCGACGGAACATTCACTAAGCCTTCCCCGAGGGCTATTCACCGGCTACCTGCTCGATATTAACACGAATTAAATGTAAAAAACAAATAAGTTATGTCCTAGCCGGCCATAACAACGGACGTTTCCGCGAAGAGCCACTGCCCTCGCTAGACCCGAATCGATGCGATCCCGAGCCACACCATCAGGAAATAAGCCATAGATGCGCAATCCAGCGCGATGCTGCCCCGCTCAGCGCCAAAACTGGGCTTGAGGTTTCGCGGAGCCTAGCCAGGGGTGCGGTTACGCAGGTCCTGAATCGCGTTCCAAATTTCCCGATCTAAGCTACAGGCCTCAAGAACCCGGTCGCGCAGTGCCCCCGAGAGGATCGCGTCACGTTTGGCGCCGGTGTTCCCGACATTCTCTCTGCCGATCTTCAGGGGCCGACCTGTCAATGTCTGGAGAGCCGCTTCAAAGCGGCCGACCTCGTCGAGAAAACCGACGCAGTTCATGCGGTGCAGATTGCGAATTGCGGCATCCACATGCTTTGCGGAAAACTCTTGACCGGGCTCGCCGCAGAAGTAACGCACATATGTGGAACCGCTCAGCCTTGCGCGCTCACTTAACACGAACTCTTCAAACGGTTCGGGTATGTAGTTCAGTCCCTTGGGATGCTTGTGGCTCCAATAATAATTGGAGATAAAGCGATCCACCGGATCGCGAAGTATCGTCACGAACAAGTAACGATCAGCAAATTCCTCGTATGCCGCGTCGCTGAAAGGGATGTGCGCCGACACGCAGCGAGTATGCGAATAGAGCATGTAGAGCAACATCATCTCGCGCAGCTCAGAAACGTGGCCAATCGCCAGGCGGCGTCCGGCGTTCTGCGCGGCGTTGAATGCCTTCAGGCTCTCATGTGGTGTTACGGTGCCTTGCGACAGAATGTACGCGCGCCGGAGAGCGCGACCTAAAGAGGTCCCGCCGCATTTCGGTACGTGATGAAACACGACTGGACGTCCACACAGCAAATCGGTGGCACGCTGGTGCAGCCGCTTCCCGAAATCAATCATTGACACCTGGACATTCCTTTTCGCGTTTCCGGACGGCCAGCCCAATCACGCTCGACCGCGGCGTCATTGCTTTCCGTCCCTTAGGTCTTAAATGCCAGGCTGCGGCTCCATCGCGGCTTTATTCAACACAAACGTAGTCTTCATTACAGCGATCGACTTGGTGCGATCATAAGTCGCAGGGAGAGCCCTCTGTGCACGGCTGGGGGGGGCAGCTTAATGATGAAACCCAATTTCGCTCAGTGAAAGCGCCCTCGCCGGCTGACGAACTCATTCGTGCGCGCAGGCATGCGTTCGCAATTGGACCAGAGAACCAAGATCATTTTTCTGGGGTTGGTTGTCAGTGCTGCTTTTTGAGTAAGGGGATCGAGGTTTGTATCAGATGGGTCAATAGGCGTTAGGATGAACGATTACGCTGAACGTTTTCAGAAGGATGTACACGTCGCGCCAAATCGACCAGCCGTTCATATACTCTAGATCAGATTGGAGCCTCCGGCTCAAATCTTCCAATTCGTGAGCGGTGCCCCGATACCCTCGAATCTGTGCCAACCCGGTGATGCCGGATTTAAGCAGATGCCGATGCGAGTAGCGGTCGTCTATATCCCAAAACAGCGTCGGTCCGGCATAAGAGCCAATCGCGTGAGGCCGGGGACCAACCAAACTCATCGATCCCCCGATTACGTTGAACAGTTGCGGAAGTTCGTCCAGGCTTGTGCACCGGATGACCCTGCCGACCCGAGTGATTCGCGCATCATCCCGCAGCGTCGACTGCGATCCGAGCGCGTCGGTTGTCGACGCGGCCATGCTCCGGAATTTGTAAACTTCGAAGAGGCGGTTGCCAAAACCAATCCTTGGTTGGCGGAACAGCACAGGTCCGGGGCTGTCAAGTTTAATGGCGATCGCGATGCCCAGCATCACCGGCGCAATGAAGAGCACGATCGGTATGGACAAAGCGATATCGAAAACTCGTTTGAAGACACTCTGCTGCACGGACAATGGGCCGGTTGAAACGACCAGAGTCGTTCTCTCGCCGAAGCGCGCGACGGCAACGGCTTCAGCCGATTGTACTTCGTCAGCCAGGATTTCCCCGCAGACGCTGGCGCCTTTGAGCATTCCCGCCCAATTCGAGCAAGCCTCGCGCTGGCAAGCGACAATGACCCGATCTGCGCCAGTGAGGAGCTGAGCAAAGCGTTGCACCATAACAGGATTGCGCGGTTCGGGCCTGATTCCAAACTTCAGCGCATCGATCACAATTGTACCGGACGTCGGCGCGACGAAGCTTTCGTCGGCAATGACGACTGTGGCTGTAAGCTCATTGTGGAATATCTGCCGAATCCACTGGCCAAGAGATAAACGAGCGATCGAAATCGCAGCAACTGCAGTGATCAGGCCGAGGCCCACGCTCAGTCGCGACACATCTTGTTGCGCCTTGAGAAAATAGGAAACTACAAAGAGAATCGCAAATGAACTGATTAGTGCCCCAATTGCTCGTCGTGTTCCCGCTCTAACCGACTGGAGTGCGCCCAATGTGTACGCGCCACCATGCATTGCACTGACGATGAAGATCGGCGTCGTTGCGAGGGAAATCTCCAACCAGGCGAGG
The DNA here is from genome assembly GCA_039934055.1 of Sphingomicrobium sp. Lineage (GTDB taxonomy): Bacteria > Pseudomonadota > Alphaproteobacteria > Sphingomonadales > Sphingomonadaceae > Sphingomicrobium. The sequence continues at coordinate 37,764 of JBDTMX010000147.1, forward strand.
TGCTGCACGTCGCCGTTACGCACCAGGGAACCGAAAGCGAACGCGACGAAAATAGACAGCACATCCGCAATCATTAACATCAGATAGAATGCGACCCGGACCTGACGCCGGTTCCAATTGAACAAGGGAACGACCTGGTCGGAGTCGGGCCGCAGCTGAATAGGCTTGCTCGTGACTGGTTTAGCACCGATGCTAACGAGCGAAATTGCTTCGGCCTGAGGGATCTCGTTGGTGTGCACTGGGCCTCCGTAACGAAAGGCGCCCGGCATCAGGTCAACTACCGTCCGAGCCCCCGTTAAATATTGATTAACTTAACAAGAAAAAAACCCATAATTCAAGCCTAATCATTCAAAAGCGCATGGAAAAATATTCAGCTCTGGCAATCGATTAGGAGCAGGCTAGCGCGAGGGGGCCGCTTCCTATCCCGCTTGAGCTGTAAAGTGCCAAGCAAGGCTCAGCTACGGCCTAGCGGATTCGCCGGGCCGGTGCTGATGGGCGCTGCCCTTCCCCCTGGGGGCAAACCGAGACTGGTATCTAATTTCTGCATTCGACTTTGCCCGCTGCAGGAGACCTTGCAGTACCTGCTGGGTCTGCTGGGACTCTAGCAATTCACGGGCAAATTGCAGGCGGTATGCTTCCGGCGTGGGTTGCCGGATGAGACTGATGATATGCGCCGCAATAGTACGATCCCCGAACTGAAGAAGAATAACCCCACGCTCCTTGTTGGCGAGAATTCGTTTCGATATGTCTGGAGAGAGTGTCGCGCTATCCCACAACTCAGTCCGTCGCTCGACCCCCAAATTTTTTGAAGCAAGTAGCAATTGTATGTCGTTGAGAGATCGCGCGCCAGCCATGTCGCGGGCGAGCCGCGGATCGAGAGCTGACTGGAGGGTGATGCGATCAACCGAGATGAGTACGCGTTCGTCGAAAGCATATGGGTTGAGTCTCATCACTTGCGCGAGTTCAGAATTGGACACCTCGTGCCGTTGCTGGCGCAACATCGCGACTAGCTCTTGCGTCAGCAGAATCTCATTCAGCCGTCGCTTTGCAAGCAGATGTTCAGGTGTTCGGTCGACCTTGCTGCTCACTGCCGCCTGCACGAGTAGCTTCCGGTCGATGAGATCTTGGACAATTGCGTCCCTCAACTCACGGCTATTGCCAATTACAAGGCCCCTAGCCCGTGTCTCTTCATTCAATTCAGAAATCGTGATTTCATCTCCATTGACAACAGCAATGACCTGCCCGTGGGCGGCATGTCCCCCGCATCCCAGCAAGGATAGTACGGAAGCGGTCACGACCACGGCTAGCGCCCCACGCCGCAAACCCGACGCACATTGGATGATGTGTTTGACGACGCTGCGTGGATGGGGAACACTGCTCATGAGCTATGAAAACTGCCTACGACTGGTTCACGGTGCTCATCTTTGCAGCACTGGTAACCAAATTCCTACAGCGGTCGGTGAAGGCCGACGCCGATGATGATAATATCTGGCACTATTTCGTGGCAAGTGTGGGCTGTGGTGGCTCCAATTGGTTGGGCAACAACGGCTGGCATTGGTCAGCGGTCGCGGTGATCGG
>JBDTMX010000148.1:0-9821 GCA_039934055.1 Sphingomicrobium sp.
GCGTCGTAGCCGCGCGCGATCATCCGCCCGACCATCTTGTCCTGCAGCAGCTCGATCGTGCCTCTCGATCGGAACGTCGCCATCGCCTTGCGCAGCTGGTTGGCCTCGGCCGGCGTGAACCGCGCCGCGTCCAATGCGATCTTCATCGCCTGCTCCTGGAACACCGGCACGCCCAGGGTCCGCTTGAGGATCCGTTCCAATTCTTCGGGCGGGCCGTGCTCGGGCGCCGGGCACGGGTAGAGCACCGGCTCCTTGCCGCTGCGGCGTTTCAGATAGGGATGGACCATGTCGCCCTGGATCGGCCCCGGCCGCACGATCGCGACCTCGATCACCAGATCATAAAAACACCGCGGCTTGAGCCTCGGCAGCATGTTCATCTGCGCCCGGCTCTCGATCTGGAACACGCCCAGCGAATCGCCTTTGCACAGCATGTCGTAGACCTGCGGCTCTTCCGCCGGGACGGTCGCCAGATCCCACCGTTCGCCGTGGTGCCGCTCAACCAGGTCGAAGCATTTGCGGATGCAGGTCAGCATGCCGAGCGCGAGCACGTCGATCTTGAGGATCCCCAGTTCGTCGATGTCGTCCTTGTCCCATTCGATGAAGGTGCGGTCGTCCATCGCGCCGTTGCCGACCGGCACCGTCTCGGTCAGCAGCCGCTCGGTCAGGATGAAGCCGCCGACATGCTGCGACAGATGGCGCGGCATGCCGATCAGCTGCTCGGCGAGCCGACACGTCCGCCGCAAATGCGGGTCGCTCAAATCGAGCCCGGCGTCGTTGGTGCGCTCGGCCACCGGCTCCTCGCTCATCTGCCCCCAGATGGTCGAGGCGAGCGCGGCGGTGGTGTCTTCGCTCAACCCCATCACCTTGCCGACTTCGCGGATCGCGCTGCGCGGGCGGTAATGGATCACGGTCGCGGCGATGCCGGCGCGGTGGCGGCCGTATTTGGCGTAGATGTGCTGGATCACTTCCTCGCGCCGCTCGTGCTCGAAGTCGACGTCGATGTCGGGCGGTTCCTTGCGCTCCTCGGAGATGAAGCGCTCGAACAGCAGGTCGCTGGTCGCCGGGTCGACCGCGGTGATGCCGAGGCAATAGCAGACCGCGCTGTTGGCCGCGCTGCCGCGGCCCTGGCACAGGATCGGCGGGTCGAGCCCGCGGGCGAACGCGACGATCTCGTGGACGGTCAGGAAATAGCGCGCGAAGTCGAGCTTCTCGATCAGCATGAGCTCGTGGCGGAGCTGTTTGAGCACCTTTTGGGAGATTCCGGCCGGCCACCGTTCGCGCGCGCCTTCCCACGTCAAATGCTCGAGATGCTGCTGCGGAGAGCGCCCTTCCGGCACCGTCTCGCGCGGATATTCGTAGCGCAATTCGTCCAGGCTGAAATTTAGCGCATTCGCAAATTCTCGTGTTGCTGCAATGGCTTGCGGCCAACAATCGAACAATCTTGCCATAGCCGCCGGACTCTTCAAATGCCGCTCGGCATTGGCATTCAACCGATATCCCGCAGTGGCGATCGTCACCTTCTCGCGGATGCAACTTATCACGTCCTGCAGCGGCCGCCGATTTGGCTCGTGATAGTGCACATCGTTGGTCGCCAGGATGCCGCAGCCATTGGCCTTCGCCATCCGGTCGAGCCGTTGGATCCGCGTCGCATCGTCGCCGCGGTAGAGATATGACACCGCGACATGACGCAGTGACGGCAAGGCTTCTTTGAGCCGCGGCAGCTCGGCTTCAAAATCATCGGATGGCCACGCAATGAAGGCGATACCGTCCTGATGCTCGGCGACATCGGCGAGGCTCAGCTCGCACTCGCCTTTCTTCGCCCGCATCTTGCCCAGGCTGAGCAGCCGCGACAGCCGGCCATAGGCTTCGCGGTCCCTGGGATAAGCGAGCAACGACGGCGCATCGGTCAGGTCGAGGCGGCAGCCGATCAACGGCCGCAGTCCGGCGCCCTTGGCCGCGCTGTGCAGCCGCACCACCCCGGCCAGGCTGTTGCGGTCGGCGATCCCGATCGCATCCATGCCGAGCTCGAGCGCCTTCAAGACCAGCTCGATGGCGTCCGACGCGCCGCGCAGGAACGAGAACGGGCTGGTGACTCCAAGCTCGACGAACGGCGCCGGCGAAATCGCCTCAAGCGGCCCGTCGCGGGCCAGCTTCTTTCTCGCGAAATGGGTAGTTTCGGGCATCAGCCGAACAGCCCGTGGAGGTACCATTCAGGCGCTCCGCCACGCCCATCGCCGATCACGCCTTCGCGGTAGATCCAGAAGCGGCGGCCGCTTGAATCTTCGACCCGGTAATAATCGCGCAGGCGGCTGTTCGACGGCGCCCGCCACCATTCGGGTGCGATCCGCTCGGGCCCTTCGACGCGCGCGATGTCGTGCACCGCCCGCCGCCACACGAACCGCCGCGGCACGCCCTCAGGCGTCGTATAAATCACCGCGATCGCTTCCGGCCGGTCGAGCAGGCGCTGAGGGCGATGGGCCGTGGCAGGCGGTGCTTTCTCCGTCGCCTCGAGCGCGCTCACCCACCCGCTCGCCCGCTCGGGCAGGTGGCTCTCCCGCGCGCGTGGTCGTCGCACGCGATCCGCTCCGAGCTTGACGCACAACCGGTCGATCAGCCGGGCGATGTCGCGCGCGCCCGACGGCTCCTCGACCAAACTCTCCTGGGCCGCGCCCAGGGTTTCGGTCCACTCCGCCTCGAGCGCGAAAGCGTCGAAGCCGAACTCGGGATCGAGCGTCCCTGCTTTGTCGGCGAGCAGGCGCTGAAGATGTTTCGGTTCGCGGCTCGGGATCGAAGTCGCCACGCTGGCAATCGCGATGCTGCCGTCAACCCGGAAACCGGTCAGCACCAGCCGCCGCGCGCCGAGATGCCGTTGCTCCAATTGCTCGACGAGATCGGGGATCAGCCGCTCAAGTGCGTGACTCGCGGCCTCCGGATAAGTCGCCGGCTCCTCGAGCCGCAGAAGACTGCGCGGCGTCGGCGCGCACGGAGTCGCGATCAACGGCTCGGGCTTGCGGGCCAACGCCCGGTCGAGCGCGGCCAAAGGATTGTCGGCTTCGCGGAAGCGGCGGGCGAGCGCCCGGCGCGGTACCCCGACCAGCGCGCCGATGGTCTTGAGCCCGAGCCGTTCGAGCGTCCGCACCACCAGCGGATCGAGCCGCAGCGCCCCGACCGGCAGCCGCGCGAGGCCGGCGGCCCAATCCTTGCCGCCGATGACCGTGCCGCCGCCGCCAAAATGAGCCAGCGCCCAGGCTGCGGCGGGGGTCGGCGCGAGCGCGACTCGACTCGACAGGCCGAGGCTCGCGAAGCGCTTTCGGACGTCCTCGACCAGCGCCGCCTCCCCGCCGAACAGGTGAGCGACGCCGGTAACGTCGAGCCGCAACCCATCGCGTCCGTCGACCTCGACCAGCGGCGACCAGCGTGCCGCCCAGCGCGCCAGCCGGTGGGCCAACGCCTCGTCGCCGGCCGGATCGGCGGAGACGGCGACCAAACCCGGATCGAGCGCCCGCGCATCGGTCAGTCGAGCGCCGACCCGCGCGCCGCTTTGCGCTGCCGCGCGGCTCACCGCAGAAATCACCAAGCCATGAGTCCCCTCGACCGTCAGCACGACCGGCGCGTCAGGCGGCGCGTCGCGGCTCGCCGTTTTCCACCAGCGCTCGATCGCCAGGCGCGGCCACCAGACGGAAAGGATCCGCTGTTCCGGCTTCATGCGCCAAGCTCCACCGCCCCGGTGGCACTCCGCGCGCTCGAAACAGCTCGGCGTCCCACACCGGCGCTCCCGGAGCGCGTGGGTCGAATGGATTGGCCAAGCTCGGCGCGCTCGCCACCCACCAGCGCATTCGTGCGCCGCTCAGGTTCGCTGAGCCGCCCAGCCGTACCAGCCAGGCGGGCACGCCCGACCGCTCGGATGCGACCGCCAGCCGCCGGGTCGCGGTGAAGTCGAGCGCCGCCGGGTCGCCCCACAGCTCGCCGATCACGGCTCCAAGCGCGCCACACCTTAGGCCCTCCTCCATCGCCCACAGCGCCGAGCGGGCGTCGCGTGCGGTGACGTGAATGAGGTCGCGCGAGCCGAGCCCGGGTGGATAAATTCGCCCGGCCTCGAGGATCGCCATCCGCTCCTGCACCCACAGGATTGGCCGGCCGCGGTCGACCTGCGCCGTGAGGAACCCAACCCAGCCGCCATCGCGCGGGTGGCCGGCGAACAATTCGGATAGCGTCGGCCCAACCGGCCCGGGCAAACTCCACCGCTCGCCCAAACCCTTAAGGATCGGGCGTTCGACGGCCGGCCTTGAGGGCATAGTGAACCCTCCGCCGGCGACCAGGGAAAGACCTCTCGCCACACGACTCGCAACGCTTTTGTTCTAGTTTTGTTCTTATACTCCGAGTCCGGAGCGAGGAGTCAATGGCAAGCCTTTTTCCTCACGAGCCACGCTCGAGAGGAGCATTGTCAGGCAGCGATTTTCCCCATCGCCGGCGCCCGGTCTTCGGCCTCGGCCAGGAAGTTTCGGATCTCCACGACCACCCGGCTCAGCGCCGGGCGATCGACCGCAAAGCCGGTGTGGCGGGTGTCGATCTCGACCGCTTTATCGACCTCATGGGCCAAGCCCCGAGCGGCACTCGGCGCAACGATCCCGTCCCGGCGCGACCAAAGGGCGAGGAAAGGCACCGGCGGCTTTCCGACAAACCGCTCAAACGGCGGCTGGTTGACGTCGTGCCCCGCAATCCGTTCATAGAATTCGCAGACGTTGGTATTGGTCTTGAGGTCGCCCGAGAAGGGTGAGCCGAGCGTCACCACCGCCCGCACCTTGCCGGGGTGGCGGAAGGCCAGCTCGCGCGCGAACAGACCGCCGAGGCTCCAGCCGACCACCAGCACCTTGCGCGGGTCCTTGAGCGCGTCGAGCCTCTCCCCGAGCAGATCGAGCGTGTTCGCCTTGGCGCCGCGATTGAGCCCCAGCAGCCACGGGTGCACGCGCCATCCCGCCCGGGCGAGCGCACGGCGCAGGTCCATCGTCGTCCGGTCGGTGGCGAGAAATCCGGGAATGACCAGCGCCGGCGGCCCGTCTTCGGGCCCGCGCGGAGTCAGCGGGCCGAGCCCCGACAGCAACCGCGGCATGTGCCACAATACCTCGGTCACGCGGCTCCAGCCCGACGGCGCTAGATCGTCGGAATGGGCCGGGCCTGGTGCGGGGCCGAGCGGCGCTGTCCGTTCCCACTTCATGTCCCTGAAAATGGGGTATTTTCGTTACCGAAACAAGAATAGTTGCCGATCAGGACGCATTTTTGAGGAAGATGTCGATTTCACGCACCACCCGGCGGGTCGCGCGGCGCGAGATTGCAAAGGCCATATGGCTGCACCCAATTTCGACTGTTTGGTCGCGCTCGTCGTCGAGGCCGCGAGCTGCGCGTACCGCGACAATGCCGTCTTTGCGCGACCACAAAGCAAGGCACGGTACCGGCGGCTTTCCATAGACGCGCGGGATCGGCGGCTGGTCGACCTTGTGGCCGGCGATCCACTCATACAGCCGCCAGACATTGTTCTGATGTTGGTCGCCCGAAAAGGGCGAGCCTAGCGTCACCACCGCCCGCACCTTGTCGGGCACGGAGCGGGCGAGTTCACGCGCGAACACCCCGCCGAGGCTCCAGCCGACCAGCAGCACCGATTGGCCGCCGCTAATCGCATCGAGCCGCGCCTTCAGCCGCTCGATGGTGTCGGCCTTCGCGCCCATGTTCCAACCCATGTCCCAGCCGTGGACCCGCCAGCCGGCCTCAGCGAGAGCGCGGCGCAGCTCTAGGGTGGTGCGGTCGGTGGCAATGAATCCCGGGATGACCAGGGCCGGTGGACCGTCCTTGGCCCCGCGCGGTCCCAAATGACCGAATCCGTGCCAGAAGCGGGCGAGCAGCCAAAACGCTTCGGCAAACCGCCTCCACCCGGCGGGCGGGCGGTCGTCGCCGGTGAATTTCAAAGAAACTCGTCGCCTCCCATCAGCTCGCGCAGAGCTTTGGGAAGCCGCACCCGTCCATCCTCGGTCTGGTGGTTCTCGATCAGCGGCACCAGGATGCGCGGACTCGCCAGTGCGGTGTTGTTGAGCGTGTGCGCAAACCGGACCTTGCCGTCGGCGCCGCGGTAGCGAAGGTTGGCCCGCCGTGCCTGCCAGTCGTGCAGCGTCGAGCAGCTGTGGGTCTCGCGATACTTGCCCAGGCTCGGCACCCAGCTCTCGATGTCGTTCATGCGAAACTTGCCCAGCCCCATGTCGCCGGTCGAAGTCTCGATCACCTGATACGGAATCTCGAGCCCTTGGAGCAGGCTTTCCGCCAGCCCGAGCAGCTTAGCGTGCCATTCGGCCGACATCGCGTCATCGGCCTCGCAGATCACATATTGCTCGACCTTGACGAACTGGTGGACGCGCAGCAGCCCGCGCACGTCGCGGCCGGCGCTGCCCGCCTCGCGGCGGAAGCAGGGCGAGTAACCGGCGTAGAGGACCGGCAATTTGTCCGCCTCGAGGATCTCGCCCGAATGCAGCGAAGTCAGCGCGACCTCGGCCGTACCCGCCAGCCACAAATCGTCGCTCGCGATCTCGTAGGTTTCTTCCTTGTGACCGGGGAACTGCCCCTGGGCGACGAAAGCCTGCTCTCGCGCGATCGCCGGCACGGTGATGGGCGTGAAGCCGGCCTCCGCGATGGTCTCGAGCGCCCACGCCATCAGCTTGGTTTCGAGCAGCGCCAGCCGCCCCTTGAGGCAGTAGGTCCGCGAGCCCGACACCTGCGTGATCCGCGACAGGTCGGCCCAATCATTGCGCTCGATCAGCGCAACATGGTCGAGCGGCTCGAACGCGAATTTGGGCGGCGCACCCTCGGTACGGATGACGGTATTGGCACTTTCGTCCGGCCCAACCGGCGCGCCGTCCCACGGGATCGCCGGAAGCTGGAGCAGCAGCGCCCTCAATGCCGATTCCCGCTCGTCGAGCTGGGTCTCGAGCTCGCCGGCTTGTGCTCCGGCCTGTTTCGCCTTGGCGCCGAGCGCAGCCTTTTGCTCCGGCGTGGCCGATTGGAAGCTCGCGCTGATTGCGTTGCGTTCTGCCCGCAGTCCCTCGATGCGGGTCTTGAGCCCCCGGACCTCGGCCTCGAGGCCCATCAGCGCATCAAGATCAATCGCCACGCCCTTGTCACGGATCGCGCGCTCGACCGCCTCGCGGTTGGCCTTGACGAAGTCGATGCCCAGCATGATCGCCACCTGCGCGAAAGGCGCAGCCGAGGCAAGGTCAGTCGAAGTGCAGCCGGCGATAGCTGCCGCGGAAATACAGCAATGGATCGAGCGTCGGATCGAAGCTCGCCTTAAGCACGCGGCCGACGACGATGTGATGGTCGCCGCCGTCGTGGACCGCTTGGCGCTCGCATTCGAACACGCTCAGCGAATCGCCGAGCACGGGTGCGCCATATTCGCCCGGCGACCAGTCGTTGGGGCCGAAGCGGTCCTCGTCGCGGGTCGAAAAGCGGATCGATGCCGGCTGCTGGCCGGTCTGCAGCACGTTGACCGCGAAATGGCTCGCCGCGGTCAGCGCCCGGGCGCTCGCCGCCAATTTGTGGACATTGACCAGCAGCAGCGGCGGATCGAGCGAAACCGAGGTAAAGCTGTTGGCGGTGATTCCGAACGGGCGACCGTCGCCATCGAAGCAGGTGACCACGGTGACTCCAGTGGCGAAGCAGCCGAGCGCATCGCGCAGCGTGCGCGGGTCGGAACCGGTGCGATACTCGCTGGTGATCGGCTTATCGGCCATCCTGCCCGAGCTATACAGGCCGCGCCCGCTCACTCAATCGCCAGAAGATCCTCTGGGCCAGTGCCAAGGATCGCCTCGACCGTAGATTCGACCGAGTTCGACACCAAGTACAGCGGCTGGAAGACATCGTTGCGGTAGGCAGTGCGGACCGCTTGGCGCACCGAAAATGGCAGCCGTTCGACGGTCTCGCTTTCGAGGCTGAAGTGGGCCTCGCCGAAGCTGGACGCCAGGCCCGCGCCGAGAATCTTGAGCTCGCTGCCTTCGTTGCAGAGGCCGAACTCGACGCTGTGCCAGTAGATGCGCGCGACTCGCTCGCCCTCGCCGGCTGCGATCGCCGCTCCGCCGAGGCGCCCGACATGCTCGACCATTTGCGCGAAATTGTGGTCCGCCAGCATCGGGATGTGACCGAACAGATCGTGGAAGCAGTCGGGCTCCTCGAGATAATCGAGCTGCTCGCGCTTGCGGATGAAATTGCCGACCGGGAACACGCGCTCGGCGAGCATGGCGAAGAAAATGTCGTCCGGGACCAGCCCGGTGACGGCCACCGTTCGCCAACCCGTGCGCGGCTCGAGGATCCGGTTGAGCTCGTCGAGGTCGGGCACTCCGGGATGCGCCAGGCGCAATAGGTCGATGCCATCGAGAAACCGGGTCACCACGCGCGTTCCGAGCAGCTCGACCTGCCGCGCGAACAGCAGGTCCCACACCGCGTGGTCGTCGTCCGTGAACGCGTCCCAGCATTGCGGCACGACATAATCCTGCCAACCGCTCGGCTGTTCGGTTGTGGCGAGGGCTCGGTGAAGCATGGTCCTGGTCCTTTCGGGCACAATAAAAAACCCGCCAAACGGAGGCTGGGCGGGGTCGAGGTTGGTGTCTGATGCTTAGGCGCGCGTCAGCCGGTCCCAACCTCGCAAGCATAATAATAATTCCGCGTCGCGGCGCGGGAGTTCGAAATCGAGGCGGACGAACGGGTCATCACGAGTCCCTTATCGCATTTGCCGTCTGAACGCCAAGTGTCGTAGTTTCGATCCGGTGGATCGCTTCGGCCAGCTTCACGTCACGCTCGGTCACGCCGCCGGCATCATGGCTGGTTAGCCGGAAATCGACGCGGTTCCAGACGCTGGTGAATTCGGGGTGGTGATCGACCTTTTCGGCGTGCAGCGCGACTCGCGCCAGGAACGCGAACGCTTCGCTGAAATCCTTGAACTTGAGAGTCCGCACCAGCGCCTTGCCGCTCTCGTCGAGGGTCCAGCCAGCGGGCGGCGGTTTGTCCATCGCACCCCTATGGACCGACCCGCCAATCTTGCAAAGCGGCGCTCTCAAGCGCAGGGAAAACCCCGAAAAGAGGAGAATTGGCCGTGGCCACTGCTGTTGCCGAAAAAGGCCCGTTAGGGCTCGAAAACCCAATGGGCACCGACGGCTTCGAGTTCGTCGAATATGCCGCCCCGGACCCGGAGCAACTGCGCGACCTGTTCACCCGGATGGGCTTTCCAGCGGTCGCGCGCCACAAGCGCAAGAACGTCACCCTGCACCGCCAGGGCGACTGCAACTTCATTATCAACGCCGAGCCTGGCAGCTTTGCCGAAGACTTCGCCGCGATCCACGGCCCCTGTGCCTGCGCCATGGCGTTCCGGGTCAAGGATGCCAAGGCCGCTCACGACCGCGCTATGAGCCTTGGCGCGACCGACATTCAAAACGATGTCGTCGACGGCGAGCTTGAAATTCCGGCGATCGAGGGGATCGGCGGGTCGTTGCTTTATCTCGTCGACCAATACGGCGGAAATGGCTCGATCTACGACGTCGATTTCGAGTTTTTCCCCGACTGGCGCGAACGCGAAGCCAGCCACGCCTCGCACCTGACCTACATCGACCACCTCACCCACAATGTGAATCGCGGGCGGATGTCGGTGTGGGCCGATTTCTACGAGAAGCTCTTCGGCTTTCGTGAAATCCGCTACTTCGACATCGAGGGAAAAGTCACCGGCCTGTTCTCGAAAGCGATGACTTCGCCCTGCGGCAAGATCCGCATTCCCTTGAACGAGAGCCAGGACG
>JBDTMX010000149.1:0-19840 GCA_039934055.1 Sphingomicrobium sp.
AGTGCTGGATGTACGCCCACTCGCTCGAATAAGCGGGCTCCATCTGGACCTTGGGTCCGTGATAGCGCTTCAACAGGTCGAGGTAGAGCGCCGACATCTTTTCGCCCGATAGACCTTCGCCCTTGTTCGCCATGTCGTTGATCGCCAACTGGAACTCGGCGAACATCGACTGGCGAAAGAACGTGCCGCGGTAATTTTCCATGATCTGGCCCAGGTAGAACAATTTGTCCTCCTTGGTCTGGGCTCGCTCGACCATTATGTTGGCCAGCAGCAGCTCATGCGCAGTTGAGGCGACCTCGGCGGTGAATGTGGGATAGTTGGACAGCTCATATGGCTGGGCGGCCTTGGCGAGCAGGGTGTGCATCGCATGACCCCATTCGTGGGCGTATTGGCTGACCCCGTCATATTTGTCGGTCAAATTGAGCAGCAGATAGGGGTGAACGTCATAGGCTCCCGGGTCCATGTAGGCGCCCGACGCCTTGCCCGGCCGCGGGAACGGATCCGCCCACGGCTTCGCGGTCGCATCGGCGAAGATCCGGCCATAATCCGGCCCTAGCGGCTTAGTCGCATCCAGACTCAGCTGGCGCATTTCCGCGAGGGAATAGGTCCGGTCCGACTTCACCAACGGCGGATAAATGTCCCAATAGCCCATGTCGGGCAGCCCGAGCATCCGCTGGCGCAGCGCAAAATAGCGGTGCAGCACCGGCAGCCCACGGTTGGTTTCGGCGATCAGCGAGCGATACACCGCCTCGGGCAGATTGCTACCGTCGAGGGCCGCCTGGAGCGCACTGTCGTAATGCCGCGCCTTCGCCCGGAACATGTCACCTTTGACTTGGGTGGCGAGGGATGCGCCGAGCGAGTTTTCGAACGCCTTGTAGCTCGCCCAAAACTTGTCGAAGACCATCTTGCGGTCGGCGCGGTTGGGCGCCGAGCGGGCGAGCGTATAGCCCTGGTCGTCAAGCCGGATCTCGCGTCCGTCGCTCAGTTTCACTGTCGGGCGCGGAATGTCGGAAGCCGCCAACTGGTCGCGAATGTCCTGCGGTCCGGCCAGCGGCGTTCCGGCCGACGCCAGCAGCTTCTCTTCACCGGGCGACAGGGTGTGCGAGGCCTGGCGCAGGACGTCGCGCAGGCCGAACGCGAACTTCTTGAGCCCGGAATCGGCGGCAATGAATCGATCGACCTTCGCCGCGCCGATCGCGACCAGCTCCGGATTGGCCCAGGAGGTCGCTTCGCCCAATGCCGTGAATACGTCCTGCGCCTGCTGCTTGCGTTCTTGGTTGGCCGCGATGCGGCGGTCCTCGTCGGCCTTGAGCGACGCATAGGTGTAGAGCCGAGATGCCCGCTTGTTGAGATCGGACTGTGCCTGGAGTGCGGCCTTCAGCTCCGCGGCGCTCTGGCCCAGCTTGCCCTTGTATCGGAGCAGCGACGGGATCTGCGCCTGGATTGCTTTGCGCTCGGCCTCCCAGGCGGCGTCGGTCGGGTAGATGTCGCGCAGGTCCCAGACAGCACCGCCGGCGGACGATGCCTGCGCCAGCGCCCAGCTTGGCACCCCCGCGGCAAGCGCTAGCACGGCGGCGGACACAAACGCTTCACGGCGCGACAGATCGAGCATCGACTAAACCCCTCCTGAAAGAGTGAGCGGTTTTGCATCAACTCAAGCGTCGCGCCAGCACTCGTTCGACCAACGGCGGAATGTGCCTACCGATTGACGGTCGCCATCCCTTGCGCGTGGTAGCGATCACCGGCGGCGGCGCCGAGCGGCAGGATGCGATCGAGCCGCTCGAGGTCCGCGGGGCTCAGCGCGACATCGAGCGCGGCGATGTTCTCGTCGAGATAGCGGATGTGCTTGGTGCCGGGGATGGGCACGATGTCATCGCCCCGAGCCAGCACCCAGGCCAGCGCCAGCTGGGCGGTGGAGCAGCCCTTTTCCCGCGCCATCCCTTCAACCTCGTGGACCAGCGCAATGTTCTTCTCAAAGTTCTCGCCGGTGAAGCGCGGGTGGAAGCGGCGGTAGTCGTCGTCGGGAAAGTCGGACGGGCTGCGGATCTGGCCGGTCAGGAAGCCGCGGCCGAGCGGCGAATAAGCGACATAGCCGATGCCGAGCTCGCGCACCGCCGGCAGCACTTCGGCCTCGGCATCACGGCTCCACAGCGACAGCTCGGTCTGCACCGCGGTGATCGGGTGGACCGCGTGGGCCCGGCGGATGGTGTGCGGCGCGGCTTCGCTCAGCCCGAGGAAGCGGATCTTCCCATCCTCCTTCAACCGCGCCATTTCGCCGACCGTGTCCTCGATTCTCACTTCGGGGTCGACGCGGTGCTGGTAATAGAGGTCGATGACTTCGACCCCGAGCCGCTTGAGGCTCGCCTCGCACGCGCCACGGACATAGGCGGGGTCGCCGCGCACGCCCAAGAATTCGCCGTTGGCGCCGCGGACATTGCCAAACTTGGTCGCCAGGAACACATCGTCGCGCCGCCCGGCGATGGCGCGGCCGACCAGCTCCTCGTTCTTGAACGGCCCGTACATGTCGGCAGTGTCGAGGAAATTGACCCCGCGCTCGATCGCGTGGTGGATGGTCGCGATCGACGTCGCGTCGTCGCCGGCGCCGTAAAACTCCGACATGCCCATGCAGCCGAGCCCGATCGCCGAAACCTCCGGGCCGTCGCGGCCTAGCTGTCGTCGGAGGATCATGTGCTTTTCCCTTCTAACCGCCGCCGGATCTCGTCGATCTCGAGCGCCAGAGCGACGAACTTATGGCGGCTGGTGTGGCCCGAGACGATGCTCACTTGGGATCGGCGAACCCCGAGCGCAACCGCGAGCAGCCGGGTGACCGCCGCATTCGCTGCACCGTCCGCCGGAGCCTCGGCCACGCGCACTTCGAGCTCCTCTCGCCCGTCCGCACCCTTACGCCAACCGCCGATCCCGGGCTTGCTCGACCGCGGCGTCACGCGGACCGCGATCTGCGAGACCATCAATCGGCGGCCATCGCCGGAGCGCCGCCGCCTTTCCCTGCCTTGCGCATCAGCAGGAGCAGCGGCAGCACCGCGAAGGTCAACAGCATCATCAGCTTGAAATCGTCGAGATAGGCGATGAACACTGCCTGCCGGTTGATCTCGCCATTGATCAGCGCGAGTGCCGCCGGCCCCCCCGGACCGATGCGTTCCAGCAGCGACGGATCGACCATCGGTAGCGTCTGGTCGGTGATATGGCTGGCCATGTCGGCGTGGGCGACCTGGGTCATGCGGATGAGCTGCGAGCTGACCACCGAGATGCCGATCGATCCGCCGACGTTGCGGGCGAGGTTCAAAAGGCTCGCAGCGGTCGTCCGCAGGCGCGGCATCAGCGTCTCGAACGCCAGGCTCTGCAGCGGCACGAAGATCATGCCCAGCCCGAGCCCCTGGACGACACCGCTGGTGATCACCGGCGTGGACGGCTGGTCGAGCGCGAAGCCGGTCATCATCCACAGCGACACGCCCATCAGCACGACGCCGAGGCCGACCAGCAGGCGCGCGTCGATCCTGCCGACCAGCCGGCCGGCCAGCAGCATCGAGATCAAGGTCCCAACCCCGCGCGGGGCGGTCAGGAAGCCCGACTGCAGCACCGAATAGCCGTAGAGGTTCTGAAGCAGCGGCGGCAGCAAGGCGAGACCGGCGAGCAGCAGCACGCCCGTCACCGCCATGAACAACAGCCCGGTGGCGAAGTTGGCGTCGGCGAACATCCCCCGTTCGAACAAAGGCTCGCGCGCCGTCATGATGTGGACGACAAACATCCAGAAGCCGGCGATGGCGAGGCCCAGCTCGATGATGATTTCCCAGCTTTGCAGCCAGTCCTTCTGCGCGCCGCGGTCGAGGAACATCTGCAGGCTGCCAATGGCGATCGCGAGCAAGACAAATCCGAACAAATCGAACCTGCGCTGGTGCTTCTCCGCCTTGGGCAGGAAGCGCAGCAGCAAAAGGGCGCAGATGATGCCGACCGGGAGGTTAACGAGGAACACCCAGCGCCAGTTGTAGCTGTCGGTCAGCCAGCCGCCGAGCACCGGGCCGAGGATCGGCCCGATCATGATCCCACCGCCGAACATGGCCATCGCCTGTCCGTGCTTTTCGCGCGGATTGATGTCGAACAAGGTGGCCTGCGCCAGCGGCACCAGGAACGCGCCGCTGACTCCCTGGGCCGCCCGGAAGATCACCATCTCCGACAGCGACACCGCGCTCGCGCACAGGACGGAGGTGGCGGTGAAGCCGATCACCGACCACACCAGCAGCCGCTTGCGCCCGACCCTGTCGGCCAGCCAGCCGGCAATCGGCAGCGCGATCGCCGACGCGACGATGTAGCTCGTCAGCACCCAGTTGATGGTGTCCTGGGTCGCGCTCAGGCTCGCCTGCATGTGCGGCAAAGCGACGTTGGCAATGGTCGTGTCGAGTACCTGCAGCAGCACCGCCATCATGACGGCGATCGTCACCACCGTCCGCTGGCCCGAAGGCAGCGGATGCGAGGCGAGATGGGCCGGAGTGTCGGCCACGTCGTGCTAGCCCTTGTTGAAGGTGACGGTGGCGGTCACCGACAGGCCGGCGATCATCGGCTTGGAAGGATGGCCGTCGAACGCGATCCGCACCGGCACGCGCTGGGTGACCTTGACCCAGTTGCCATTGGCGTTCTGCGCGGGAAGCAGCGCGAACTCGCTGCCGGTGCCGGCGCCGATGCTCTGGACGTGGGCATTAAAATCAATGCCCGGGTAAGCGTCGACCTCGATCTTCGCCGTCTGCCCCGGCACCATCCGGCCGACATCCTTCTCCTTGAAATTCGCTTCGACCCACGCGTCCTGGCTGTGGACCAGCGACAGCATGCCGATGCCGATGACGACCGCCTGGCCGAGCTGCAGGCGGTCGGCGTTCTCGACGATGCCGTCCATCGGCGCGCGGACGTCGGTGCGCGCCAGATCGAGCCGCGCCTTGTCGAGCGCGGCTTTCGCGGCGGCGATGTTGGGCTGTTCGCCGGGAGCGATCGCGGCACTGGCATTGGCCGCCCGGGCCCGCGCGTTGGCAAGGTCGGTTTCCGCAGAGCGGACCTCCGAGACGGCGTCGTCGTAATTGGACCGGGTGGTGAAACCTTCCTTCAACAGCGTCGTCTGCCGCGCCAATGCGCGTTGCTTGATCTGCAAGTCCGCCTGGCTTCCGACGATGTCGGCGCCGGTGCCGGCCGACTGGCTTCTGAGGAGCCGGTTCTGGAGCTCAGCCGCGGCGTATTGCGCCTGCGCCTGCTCAAGCGCGACGCGGTAGGGCGCGGGGTCGATGCGGAACAAAAGGTCGCCCTGCTTGACCTGCTGCCCATTGCGCACCGCAACCTGGGTGATTGGCCCGTTGACCTGCGCGCTGACCGAAACGATGTCCTGTTTGACCTGCGCATCGTCGGTCGAGACGCTGCCGCCGCTCGCCAGCCAGTAATAACCGAGGGCGAGCGCCAACAGCAGCGGCACGATCCACATCAGGACGACGCCGAGTTTGCGCCGCGACGAAGGATGTTCGGTCGCGGATGCCGCAACTTCCGCGGTGGCTGGATCGACGTCCTGCGGAGCGCCGGTCAGCGGTTCCTGTTTCATCTCGTTCATTGGCCGAACGCCTTTCCACGCGGGCATTTGACCGCGACATTGTCTCGAATGGCGGCAAGGGCGGTTCGCACCGCGTCGCGCCGTTCAACCGGCAGGCCCTGGAACGCCTCTTCAGCGAGGTCCTCCGCCAGCGCCGCGAGCGTCTTCACTAACGGCTTCGATTTATCCGTCAGCACCAGCTTCCACGCGCGGCGGTCCTGTGGGTCGGGCTGGCGTTCGACCAGGCCCGCCTCGGCCAGCCGGTCGACGATGCGGCACAAGGTGATGGCTTCCATGTCGAGATGGTCGGCGAGTTCGACCTGGCGCATGCCGGGCGTCCGGCTGAGCTTCGCCAGCACCCGCCACTGAGGGCGGGTCACGCCGAGCGATACCGCGCGTCGATCGAACGCGCGGCGAAGTGCGGTGGCAGTCTCGGCGATTTCCCACAGCATCGGGTCCATAAGATCACTTATAATAAGCCTGCTTATTAAATCAACTCACTTGCGTTCGATCGGTTCCCCCAGCAATTCGTTCCGCTTTGGCGGCGGGCGAGGTAAAGCCGTTCCATGAGCGACGATCCCGAAGGCCCTCGCAAGCGGACCGGAATCCGGCCGGACACGAAAATCATCAGCGCCGGCCGCCGCGACCAGTGGCTGCAGGGCATGGTCAATGTGCCGGTGTCGCGCACTTCGACCGTGCTGTTCGAGGACGTCGAGGCGATGAACGCCGCCTACCCGCCCGAGGACGGCCGGCTGAGCTACGGCCGCAACGGCACCCCGACGCAATGGTCGCTGGCCGAAGCTCTGACCGAGCTCGAGCCGGGCGCGGCCGGCACTCGGCTGTTCCCGTCGGGCGCCGCGGCGGTGGCGTTCGCGCTGTCGAGCGTGCTCGCGCCGGGCGATGAATTGCTGATGGTCGACAGCGTTTACGGGCCGAGCCGGCGGTTCTGCGACCACCAGCTCAAGACCTACGGCATCGGCACGCGCTATTACGACCCGCTGGCGAGCGCGGTGGAGGTACAGGCACTGCTGTCGGATTCGACCCGCGCGATCTTCATGGAAAGCCCGGGCTCGCTGACCTTCGAGGTCCAGGATGTGCCCGGCATCTGCGAAATCGCGAAGGCGCACGGGATCGTCACTTTGCTCGACAACACCTGGGCGACGCCGTTGTTCTTCCAGGCGCTGTCCAAGGGCGTCGACCTCGCGATCCTCGCCTGCACCAAATATGTCTCGGGCCACTCCGACGTGATGCTCGGATCGGTCACCGCGACCGCGCCGCTGTGGGAGCAGCTGTCCGGGACTTCGAGCCTGTACGGCCAGTGCGTCAGCCCCGACGACGCGTTCCTCGCCGCCCGCGGCCTCCGGACGATGGGGGTGCGACTTCGGCGGCACGAGGACAGCGCAATCAAGATCGCGCGTTGGTTGCAGGATCAGGCGCAGGTCGCGAATGTGCTCCACCCGGCGTTCAAGGACAGCCCCGGCCACGCATTCTGGAAGCGCGACTTCACCGGCTCGACCGGGCTGTTCTCGATTGTCCTCAAGGACGCCGACGATGCCGCGGCTAACCGTTTCGTCGAAAACCTCCGTCTGTTCGGCATCGGCTATAGCTGGGGCGGCTTCGAAAGCCTGGCGTTGCCGGTCCACCCCCACCGCGCCCGCACCGTGCGCCGCGAGAAACCGGCCGGGACGATGGTCCGGCTGCACATCGGCCTCGAGGATCCCGACGACCTCATCGCCGACCTCGCCGAGGGCCTCAAGCTGATCGGTTGACCGCCCCGCCGTCGCCGTGGCAATCGCCAGGCATCGCGCGGGTGTAGCTCAATGGCAGAGCAGAAGCTTCCCAAGCTTACGACGAGGGTTCGATTCCCTTCACCCGCTCCAATTGCGATCAGCCGGGGGCAGATCGAGAATTGGAGCGCACGAGCATAAGCGAGGCGCGGCGACAACCGCTCTCGATTGCGCAGCCTTCGCGCTCTGTGGCATGATCGCTTCCCGGGGGGTCTGCCAATGAGCCTGTTTCTGCTGCCGATCGCACTAGGCCTGGCGCTCGCCGCCCAACCGGGGCCCGTCGAGGATCAGGCCGGGAACGACGAGCCCGAAGGCGTGCCGTGGCAGGCGCAAATCTATTCCAACTTCACCGGATGGACCGAGCAGGAACTGGCGACCCGCGACGAATGGGACCTCGCCCACCGCTGCGGCGGCTCGCTGATCGCGCCAGGCTGGGTGCTGACCGCGGCGCATTGCATCACCCAGGAGAAGGTCGACAAGGGCTATCGGGTGCGCCTGGGGGCGCTGTACCTCGATACGAACGAAGGCATCACCTACCGCATCGACCGGATGGTCCGGCATGCCGATTGGAACCAGCCGCGCCACGTCAACGACATCGCACTGGTCCATTATATCGCCGACGAGGAGACCGACAACAGCGCCGCGGCCACGCCGATCGAGCCGATCCCGCTCTACGATGGCAACCCGCTAGGTCCCGGCGTCGATGTCAACGCCACCGGCTGGGGCCAGCTGGAGGAAGGCAAGGACAAGGGTTTCCAGTCCGAGCTCACTCATGTCGACCTGAAAACGGTCGAATGCGGCGCTTATCCCCAGTACCGCGGCAAGACCGACGGCAACATGCTATGCGCCGGCGCTCCGGACCAGGACACCTGTACCGGCGACAGCGGCGGGCCGCTGGTGTCGGAAGGCGATGAACCGGTGCTAGTCGGAATCGTCAGCTGGGGCATCGGCTGCTATCACGGGAACAGCGCCGGTGTGTACGTGCGGATCGATCGCAACCATTATCGCGACTGGATCGACCGCGCGATGGCGGCCGATCCCTCGATCAACGAATTGCGCTAGCGATCGTCGCCGCTGCCGCGATCGTCGCCCGAACCGCGATCGTCGCCTGAGCCCCGATCGTCGCCCGAACCGCGATCATCGCCCGAGCCGCGGTCATCGCCCGAGCCGCGGTCGTCGCCGCTGCCGCGATCTTCTTCTTCTTCGTCGTTCGGGGGAATGTTCTGGTCGTCCATCATTGCGTCTCTCCCTGATCAACCCCCGAAAATCGCACGAATCGAACGGCCGCGATAGCCCGGCCAGGCGCGCCGCTCAGGTCAAGTCCAGCCGGCGGACAAAACGGACAAAGCGCGGGTCGCGGGCAATCGGGTCGAACAGCGGGTCAGTCAAGAGCAGCGTCAGCCCCGAATCGCCGACCGCCCGGGCGCGCTCGAGCAACGCCAGCGCTGCGTCGGCGCGGCCCCACGCCGCCATCACCTCGGCCTGCTGGTACAAAGCGGAGTCGCCAACCTTGCGGACCAACGCATCGAACGCCCGCTGGGCGGCCGCCGCGTTGCCGGCGCGATATTCGAGGACGGCCAGCCCGCGCAGCCCGAACATCAGGTGCTTTTCCAGCTCATAAGCGGCCCGCGCCTCGTCGAGCCGCCCGAGCTCCATCAGATTGTCTCCGAGCAAGGCGTGGAGGTTCATCATCGTCGGGTTGAGCTTGAGTGCCTGCTGCACCAGGCCAATGGCGTCGGCGTAGCGGCGCGACGCGTAGGCGATCGCCCCGGCGGCGCGAAACGTGCGCGGATTGAGCGGATCGAGCGCGAGCGCCCGCTCGATCGCCGACCGCGCCTCGCCGAACCGGCGGGTCCGCACGCTGTACACAGCGAACAGCAGGACGATGTCGGCATCGCCCCTGCCGTAACGATAGGCGAGGTCATAGGACGGCCGCGCACCCTTCATGTCGAGCTGCCCGGCGAACCGCGCGTAACCCAGCGCGAGATGGCCTTCGGCGAGCGTCGGGGCGAGGGCGATGGCGCGTCTCGCCTCGTTGACGGCGGCGCCGTACAGCGGCTTGAGTTCCGCGGCCGAGGCATATTCAGACCCGATCGACGCCAGGATTCGTGACAAGCCGGCGTGGGCCAGCGCGAAGTTCGGGTCCGCCGCCAGGGCATTCTCATATTCGGCGCGGCACTGGCGGTCGCTGGCCTCGTCCTTGGCGAGGTTGAACAGGGCGCGGCCGCGCAAATAGGCTTCGTAGGCCTTGACATTGCGCGTCCCGCCGGGCGCCGGGGCGTCGGTCGCCATTTGGACCGACAAAGCTGCGGCGACGGTCCGGGCGATCTCGCTCTCGAAGGCGAATATGTCGTGGAGCGGGCGCTCGACCCGTTGCGACCATTCGCTGAACCCGGTGCGGCCGTCGGTCAGGTCGGTGGCGACCCGAACGATATCGCCGGCGCGCTGGACCGATCCTTCGAGGAGGTAAGCGACGCCAAGCTTGCGGGCGATCGTAATCGCGTCCCCGGCCTCGTCACGCACGGTGTTGGACGAGGTCGCGGCAAGCACCATCAACCTGGCGTTGCGGGCCAGCGCCGCTCGTACTTCCTCGGTCAGCCCGTCCGACAGATAGGCCTGGGCGGGATCGCCGCTCAGATTCTTGAACGGCAGCACGGCGATCGTCCGTTCGGCCGAATGTGGCCCGACCCAGCCCTCTTTCCAAGCGAGAAGCCCGCCGCCGGCAGCGACCACCGCCCCGGCCCCGCCGGCCAGCGCCAGCGCCCGCCGGCGGTCGATCCGCGGCGAAAGTGCGGAGCGCGCCGCAGGCCGAGCTGCCTGCCCGCAAGCAGCGGCAATCGCCCGGTCGATGGCTTCGATCTGCGGCGCGTCGGCCTGGCCGCGCCAGCCTGCGAGATCGATCGTCTGATACTGGCGAAAGCCGAGCGGCGGCCGGCTGCCGTCGAGCGACAGCGGCACCAGCCGGTGGCGCTCGCGGCCCTGCGCCGCCTCGTCGCACACCCAGTCGGATTCGATCGATTGCTTGGACCACAGGACGATCACGGCATCGGCCGCCTCGAGCGCTTCGCGGATCGACTTCGCGAACTGCGCACCGCCCTCGATCAGCCCGTCCCACCAAACGGTATAGCCGCGCGCCGCCAGCGCCGCCGCCAGCCGCTGCGCCCTGACCCGGTCGTCGTGCGCGTAACTGAGGAACACCGTCGGCTGAGTGGGCTCACTCGACATCGTCAGACCGCCCCCCAAGGCCGGTAGCTTCCGCTCTTATCGTGTCAGTCGGGCATTAGGAACAGTGACGTATCTACCGGAACGGTCAACGATCATCGGGCGAACCAGTCGCCGGTCACTCGACGAATCCCAAGCACTGCCTGCAGCTGTAAGGCCGATTTGACAGTCAGATAATCGCCGCTTGCGCGCTGCGCTACAAGTCCGCCCGTTCGCTGAAGTCGATGCGGATGCGTACCCAACTGCCGACCAAGGGTTTGCCGTCGATGTTGGGCGGACGGACGAGGAATTGCCAGGCAGCCAGGCGCATCGCCCGGGCCAACCCCGATCCCGGCGGGGACTCGCCGAGCAGGACGCAATTGTCGACATGATAATGGGCGATGGTCTGGCACCCGATCTGCGCCCAGCTGCCGCGATCGACACCGCCCTTCGGCAAATAATAAGCGAGTTCGCCGTTGGTCGGCTCGCGATACCATTCGGCATTGTACAGATGCGCCCCGCCCGGGCCCTCGCCCGGCCCGTAGGCCGCGCTCGCGCCGGCCGCTGAAGCACCGGGGGCGTGCGAGCCGAGGTCCGAGATGTCGGACGCGGCCATCTCCGCCTTGCTCAGCGCAACCAGCGGGGACGGCGGCAGCGGCGGCGGCTTGGGTGTCGGAAGGCTAAGCGTCGGCCTGGCCGATTGCGCCCGCGCCTTCGCCTTGGTCTTCGGCTCCGGTGCGCTTGTGGCCGGCGTTTGGGGAGACAGGTCGAGCGACACCACGGTCGGCTGCGTCAAGATCTTCTCCGGCAGTGTCGGGGTCAGCCCGAGCAGGATGAGCAGGAATATGAGCTCGGCGGCGAGCGTCAGGGCGATCGCGGTCGCCCGGCGGCGTGGCGAGGACCGCCGCCAGTCCGACGAATCTTGTGCTACCGCGAACGTCACCAGCGCTCGCCTAACTCACGTATTTTGCTGCAACAAGTCGTCAAATCCCTCCGGCGACCACTTCGTAGCCGGCCGCGGCGAGATCGCGCACCAAATCTCCAGCGCAGCGCTCGGCCGCCTCGCCATCTTCCGACCGCATGACGAAGTTGGCGCCGTAGCGGCCGACCTTGAAGAACGGGTAGCTGCCGATCGCCACGCCGGGGTGGGCGGCCTCGGTCTCGCGCAACAGGTCGGCGACGTCGCTTTCGGCTGCATAGGCGCCGACCGTCACCGAGACCATCGGCCGGCCGCCTTCCAAGGTGCCGCTCAAGGCTTCGAGCATGCTCGCGGCGATGTGTGGCACGCCGGCGAGGATATAGACGTTGCCGATCCTGACCCCAGGGGCGCCGGAGGAGGGGTTGGCGAGCAGTTCGGCACCTTGCGGAACCCGCGCCATCCTGAGCCGCGCTTCGGTCAGCTCGCCCCTGCCGCCGCGTGCGCGATAATATTCCTCGAGGACGCGCCGCGCCTCGGGATGAACGATGACCGGAACGCCGAACGCCGCGGCGATCGAATCGACCGTGATGTCGTCGTGGGTCGGGCCGATGCCACCGGTCGTGAACAGATAATCGTGGGCCGACCGCAGCGCGTTGACCGTTTCGGCGATCCGCTGCTGGTCGTCGGGAACCACCCGAACCTCGGCCAGCCGGATTCCCTGCTGGTTGAGCCAGGTAGCAACCTGGGCGATGTTCCGGTCCTGGGTCCGGCCGGACAGGATCTCGTCGCCGATCACGACAAGTGCGGCGGTCCAGATTTTCTGGGATTGCATGCCATCTCCGGTTCGACCCAGCTTCTTGTTCGACCCAGCCTCTTGTTCGACATAGCCGCGTCGGCACCCTATTTAGGGGTCATGACCGAATATATCACCGTCTCGGACGACGACCGGGTTGAGGCCCGCAACGGCGTCATCAAGCTCCACGGCCCCGACGCATTCGAAGGCATGCGCGCCGCCGGGCGCCTCGCCGCCAAGATTCTCGACGAGCTAGCCCCTCACGTCGTCCCCGGCGTCACCACCGGCGAGCTTGACCAACGCGTCTACGATCACATGCTGCGTGAAGGCGGCATCCCGGCGACCCTCGGCTACCGCGGCTACACCAGGAGCTGCTGCATCTCGATCAACCATGTCGTCTGTCACGGTATCCCCGGCGAAAAGGCGGTCAAGGACGGCGACATCGTCAATATCGACGTCACCCCGATCCTCGACGGCTGGCACGGCGACACCAGCCGCATGTACCTCGCCGGCGACGTTCCATTGAAGGCCAGGAAGCTGGTCGAGGTCACCCATGAATGCATGATGCTCGGCATCGCGCAGGCGCGCCCCGGAAACCGCCTCGGCGACGTTTCCAACGCCATCCAGAGCCACGCCGAAGCCAATCGCTACAGCGTCGTCCGCGATTTCTGCGGCCACGGCCTCGGCCGGCTGTTCCACGACAGCCCCGAAGTGGTCCACGCCGGCCGCCCTGGCACCGGTGTCGAGCTCCGCCCCGGCATGTTCTTCACCATCGAGCCGATGATCAATATTGGCCGCGCCGACGTGAAATTGCTCGACGACGGCTGGACCGCCGTCACTCGCGACCGCTCGCTGTCCGCCCAGTTCGAGCATTCGATCGGCATCACCGAAACCGGCTGCGAGATCTTCACCAAGAGCCCGACCGGCCGCGACAAGCCGCCCTACGCTTAGCCCGACGCCATAAGCGTTGAATTCTTAGCGGCTCTTGCGCGGGATCAGGCCGAGCAATCCGATGAGGCCGACCACGCCCCACGGCATGCCCTTTTTCTTGGCCGGCGCAGACTCGCTGGACACAATGTCGACCGGCTGATCAATCGTCGCGGTCATGTCGTTGGCCGAGCCAGCCATTGCCGGGTCGGTCGTGACGGTCATGCTGTCGGTAGCGGCCGTATCATTGGCGGCAGCTGCCGCGGTCGTGTCCGCGGTCACGCTTTTGTCGGTGCCCTGGGCTGCTGCCGGTGCGGCAGCAGTCAGCGCGACGGCAATCATCAACGGAATGGTGTTCCGCATCTCAAATCTCCTGATGAACATGAATCAAATGGGATCGTCGGTATAGCCGTCATTGTCGCTCGGGCGCCTGAGACCGAACAGTCCCAGCAGGCCTAGCATGCCAATCACGTTCCATATCGTCTCGTCATCCTGGCCATGCGCCAGGCGCCGCTGCGTTTCGGTCCGTATCCCGGTGTCGTTGCCGACCTGCGCCGCGACGGGCGTGCCGACGACGATCGCCGTCGCGAGAATTGCCATTTTCGTTCGATGGTGCATTTGTCCCCTCCTGCGCGGTGAGAGTTAGCGGTCAAATGGGCGCGTGCCTAGTGATCCTGAAATGGCGGCGTAGCAATCGTCAATACCGGCATCGGGCTAGGCCGCCGCCGCTTTCTTCGAGTCCCAGCGCTTGACCAGCGCGCCCGCGGCTTGGACGTCGGGCGGAAAGTCGACTTCTCCCCACTCCTCGCCCTGGATGTCGAGCGTCGACACCTCGCCGTTCTGGGCGAGGTAGTGGATGACGCGTAAATACCAAATGGTCGTACCCTCAGGCGTGTGCATCGCCCGCTCGATCGCCTCCCGGAAGCGCTCGGCGCCGCCTTGCCGGAACGCCAGCAGTCCAATCGATTCGCCGTTGACGCCCTCGGCGATGCGCTTGCCGATCGCCCGCAGCCTGCCAGCCTCGTCCACGACGACCTTCATGTCGTCGTCGTCATAGCCATCCTTGCGGTCGATGGTGACGCAGATTCCGGGCTGATCATTGGCCACCACCCGCGCCATCAGCGCGTTCGACACCAGGGTGTCGCCATTCCACACCAGGCAGTCGCCGGCCAGCTCTTCGCGCGCCATGAACAAGGACCCGGTGTTGTCCGCCACCTTGTAGAACGGGTTAAACACCGTCCGCACCTTCGGGCCGCCGGTCCGCGCCGCGATCGCCGCGTCGACCTGCTCGTCGTGAAAACCGGTGACCACGACCGCTTCCTCGACCCCGTTCGCGCCAAGCGTGTCGAGCTGGCGGTCGAGCAGGGTGCGGCCGTTGAATTCGATCAGGCACTTGGGCCGGTCGTCGACCAGATGGCCAAGACGCGAGCCCTGGCCGGCGGAAAGGATGATGGCTTTCATGACTGTGCCGCCCTTGGCTTCCAAATGCGGCGGCGATTGGGCATGATCGCCGGATGAAAAAGATCGAAGCGATCATCAAGCCGTTCAAGCTCGACGACGTCAAGGACGCGCTCCACGAGGTCGGCGTGTCCGGCATCACCGTCACCGAAGTCAAGGGATTCGGCCGCCAGAAGGGCCACACCGAACTCTACCGCGGCGCCGAATATGTGATCGACTTCCTGCCCAAGGTGAAGGTCGAGGTGGTGGTCGAGGACAGCCTTGCCGACAACGTCGTCGAAGCGATCGCCGCTGCCGCCCGCACCGGCCGCATCGGCGACGGCAAGATCTTCGTCTCGGCCATCGAGCAGGCCGTCCGCATCCGCACCGGCGATACCGGCGCCGACGCCATCTAGCGCTTCCCCTCTCCTTCAGGGGAGGGACTTCTAGGCCAAGCCCCTTCCCCGCACGCCAGCCGTCCGGCTAAGACCCTCGCGATGGCCGACTCCAGTTCCGCAGCCGAGGCGCCCACCGCCGACAAGCCGCGTGACGAGCGGCCCAGGGACCAGAGATTGGCCTCGATGTCCCCCGATGAGCTCAGGACCGCGATGCGCACGCTGGGCTACCGCACCCAGAGCGACCTCGCCCATGCGATCGGCGTCAGCCGCTCGGCGGTCAGCCTGTGGCTCGAAGGAAAAGTCGGCGTGCCCCGCCCGGTGGCGATGCTGCTGCGGATGCTGGTCGCCGCCCAGCGAAGAGCCTTCTGACAGCCCCACCCCCAATTTGACTCAATCCACAGCTGGGCGCAGGCCAATATTCAGGCGTGGGAGGGGGTCAGCCGCGCCGGGTGTAATCCCCAATGCGTTCATTCAGAACTTGGGGAAATCACTATGAAAATGCTTCTGAAGCTTGCCGCCGCCACAGCCATGTCCGCCGCAATTCTATTGCCGTCGTCTGCCCTCGCCCAGGCGGCCACGCCGCGTGCCATCGTCTCGCTCTACCACGCGGTACCCGGCCATCAGGAGGCGCTGATGCACTGGCTCGCCGACCAGGATCGCGTCGCCGCCTCGGTCGGCATCCCGCCCACCCAGGTCTACGTACACACCGACGGGGATTCGTGGGACTTCGTGGCCATCCAGCCGGTGACGACCGATGCCCAGGACGCCGCATTCAACGCCGCCGCGAAGAAGATGGGCATCGTCTCCGGACCGCGCGCGGGCCTTGAGTTCCGCAAGCACATTCAGAGCCACACGGACACCTTTGCAAACGGTCCGATGACCGCGGCCCAATATCTGTCGAGCCTCGGCCCCGACCGCTAGGACCGAGCCGTCCCCATTCCTCCCCGAGATTACTCGGGGAGGGGGACCAGCCTTAGCCGGAGGCGGCGGCTGGTGGAGGGGCCCTGTCCGCGACCAGCCCTAATGGCTGGGCTTGTCCAGGCAGGCGCTGTCGTATTGCGACACGGACGCCGTGTTGCGGGAGTTCTGGTCCTGCTCGCCGGCATAGACGCCGTGCGCGGTGCCCTCCGCGTTGAACGCCGACCCGGGCGCGCTCGATGCGTTGCCCGGTTCGAAGGTCGCGCCTTCGTCGCCGCATTCGGCGCCCGGCTGTCCGGTCGAGGTCGGACCGTTGAAATGGTCCCAGCCGTGCGCGGTCGTAATCGGCTTGGCGAGGATCGCGCTCGGCGCCAGCGCCATCGCGCCCGCGGCCAGCAATAGCATCGTACGTGTCATGGATATTCTCCTTGCCCGGCGCGCCATGGATGCGTCTCCAGCCGCGCGTCTGGCGCGTTATCCCCGTTCAAGCACTTGGCCCCGCTCCGTAAACGTTTGGGGATAGGCGTTGTTGCTGGCGAGTAAGCCGAGGCGATGCCACTTCGGATGCTTGCGGCGGCGGGCGCTGTGGAGAGCGCTCCAGGTGTCCCATCCCATGACCGCACCTGCCCCCGCACCCTACTAATTTCTTGAAGCGCAACCGTCATCAGAGCACGACTGTGGCTTGGGGGAGCAGATGGCGCGTGTTTTTCTGAGCTATGCCCGCGAGAATGCCGGCGAGGCGCAAGCGCTTGCCGAGGCGATCGACGCCGCCGGCCACACCGTGTGGTGGGACCGCCACGTCCACGGCGGCTTGCGTTTCGCCGATGAGATCGACCGCGAATTGAAGGAGGCCGATGTCGTGGTCGTCCTGTGGTCGCAGGATTCAATCGGCTCCGCGTGGGTGCAGGACGAAGCAGCCGAAGGGCGGGACAGCGGGCGGCTGGTTCCCGTCAAGCTGGATGCGTGCAAGCCGCCGCTCGGCTTTCGCCAGTATCAGACGCTCGATCTCTCCGGCGATCTGTCCGGCAGCGAAACCCCTTCGCTGCAGGAGTTGTTGCACGCGATCGCCAGCACTGCCGGTGAGGATCCATCCACCGCCGCGGCGAAGAAAGGCAAGAAAGCGCCGCCGGCGCGGCAATATTCGATTTGCGTCCTCCCGTTCGCCAACATGAGCGGCGAATTCGAGCAGGAATATTTCAGCGACGGCATCAGCGAGGACATCATCACCGATCTCACAAAGATCTCGGCGCTGTCGGTGGTCGCGCGCAACACCGCGTTCACGTTCAAGGACAAGCCAGTGCGGGTGACCGACGTCGCTCGCGAATTGAACGTCTCCCATGTCCTCGAAGGCAGCGTGCGCAAGTCGGGCGGCCGCGTCCGCATCACCGCCCAGCTGATCGACGGCGCGGCAGGCGACCACATCTGGGCCGAACGCTACGATCGCGAGCTTACCGACATCTTCGCCATCCAGGACGAGATCTCGTCGGCGATCGTCGGCGCATTGAAATTGAAGCTGCTGCCCCAGGAGAAGAAGGCGATCGAGCAGCAGCGGGGCACCAACAACTCCGAGGCCTACGACCTCTATTTGATGGCCCGCGAATATTGGATCAGCGGCAATTACGGCGACACCCGACGCGACCAAATCATCCTCCGGCTGTGCAAGAGCGCGGTCGAAATCGATCCCGATTATGCCCGCGCCTGGGCGCTGATGGCGCTGGTTCAGGCGGACATGCGCTACCAGGGAAGCGAGTTGGTCGAGAACGGCATCGCGGCTGCCGAGAAAGCGCTCGAGCTCAACCCGGACCTGGCCGAGCCGCACGGCGTCAAGGCCAAGATTTTCACCCTGCAAGGCCGGCACGATGAAGCGAGCGCCGAAATCGCCATCGCGGTCGAACTGGACCCCGACTCATGGGACGTGAACCGGGAAGCGGCAATGGTGATGTTCCGGCAGGATCGTATCGCAGAAGCCGCTCCTTTCTTCGCCAGGGCGGCCGAGCTGGTCGAAACCGACTGCCGCAGCCTCGCCATGTTGATCTGCTGCTATCGGGGGTTGGGGGACTTGAGTTTAGCCGAGCCGGCCGCCAGGTTGCTTCTGGAACGGGTCGAACGGGCGGTCGCCCAGGACAAGAGCAACGGCGCCGCGCTGGCGATCGGTGCCAACGCTCTCGCCGAGCTCGGTGAGTCCGATCGAGCCCGGGAATGGATGCGCCGGGCGTTGCTAGTCGATCCCGACAACCGCCTGCTGCTATACAATCTGGCCTGCGCATGCCTGGCGCCAGCGATGAACGACAACGATACCGCGATCGACCTTCTTCGCCCGTACATGACGCGCGCCAACGCCGGGCAGATGCTCCACCTCGCCGCCGATCCGGACCTCGATCCCTTGCGCGACGACCCGCGTTTCAAGGCGATGCTGGCCGACGCAGAAGCACGGATTGCTGCAGCTGAGGTGTAAAGGGCCGGGGCGTTTAGTCCCCGTCTGGCCCCGCATACGCGTGAAATATTCGCCCGCCCGCTGACTCTTCGCGCCGGGTCGGGAATCTATCCCTCCCAAGCTCCGGATTCGCTGTCCTGCGCTGCCAGCGCCTGCCGGCAGTTCGGGCGGCATTCGTCCGGGCGAACGGCAACACGACTTGGGGCAAGGGACAATTCCAATGGCATCGGACGCGGGCAAGACACTTTCGCGCATCAAGGACGAGGAGATCGACTGGGTCGACCTCCGCTTCACCGACCCCAAGGGCAAGTGGCAGCACCTGACCATGGCCAGCCAGGTGATCGACGAGGACATGCTGACCGACGGCTTCATGTTCGACGGCTCGTCGATCGCCGGGTGGAAGGCGATCAATGAAAGCGACATGATCCTGAAGCCCGACCTCGACGCCGCCTACGTCGATCCGTTCAGCGCAACCCCGATGCTGATCCTGTTCTGCAACATCGTCGAGCCGTCGACCGGCGAGCTTTACGGCCGCGACCCGCGCAGCACTGCAACCCGGGCGGAAGCCTATCTCAAGGCGAGCAAGGTCGGCGACACCGTGTTTGTCGGCCCCGAAGCCGAGTTCTTCATGTTCGACGACGTCCGGTTTGAAGATACTTACAACGCATCCGGCTTCCGCCTCGACGACATCGAGCTGCCGACCAACACCGGGCGGGAGTATGACGGCGGCAATATGGCCCACCGGCCGCGCGCCAAGGGCGGCTACTTCCCGGTCGCTCCGGTCGACAGCGCAATGGACATCCGCGGCGAGATGATCGCGACCATGATCGAGATGGGCCTGCCGTGCGACAAGCACCACCATGAGGTCGCCGCCGCGCAGCACGAGCTGGGCCTGACCTACGGCGGGCTGACCGAGACCGCCGACCGCATGCAGGTCTACAAATATGTCGTGCACATGGTCGCCCAGGCCTACGGCAAGACTGCGACCTTCATGCCCAAGCCAATCGCCCAGGACAACGGCTCGGGCATGCACACCCACATGTCACTGTGGAAAGGCGGCAAGCCGTTGTTCGCCGGCAACGGCTATGCCGGGCTGTCCGAGACCGCGCTCTATTACATCGGCGGGGTGATCAAGCATGCCCGCGCCCTGAACGCGTTCACCAACCCGACCACCAACAGCTACAAGCGCCTGGTGCCGGGGTTCGAAGCGCCGGTGCTGCTGGCTTATTCGAGCCGCAACCGCTCGGCCTCGTGCCGCATTCCGTACGGCGCCGGCGAGAAAGCCAAGCGTGTCGAGTTCCGCTTCCCCGACGCGCTCGCCAACCCCTATCTGGCTTACTCGGCGCTGCTCATGGCCGGGCTCGACGGCGTCCAGAACCGGATCCATCCTGGCGACCCGATGGACAAGAACCTCTACGACTTGCCGCCGCAGGAGCTGGTCGACG